>LVBK01000029.1 GCA_001604385.1 Spirochaetales bacterium Spiro_09
TTATCCCTTTCT
Organism: Spirochaetales bacterium Spiro_09; assembly: GCA_001604385.1. GTDB lineage: Bacteria > Spirochaetota > Spirochaetia > Treponematales > Treponemataceae > Teretinema. The sequence goes on from LVBK01000029.1 coordinate 13, forward strand.
CTTAGTGAACAACTAGAGAAAAGCCCAATAAAAAGTATGAGAAGAATTATTGCTTTTTTCATGCATCACCTCGCTATAATAATTGATGTTCCACCAGAATTTAAAGCTTTATCAGATAAAGCTGCATATGAATCAACATTTGCTTGATTATTCATTCCGATACATCCTAATGTGTAATCCCCCGCTAGGTGAATTAAATATCCCGCATCGACCTGTGTGCCTGTCGCGGTATAGGTTCCTCCGCTGTTTCTTCCCGGTGTCGTGGTTCCATAGGTCGGAACGGTCTGTGTTGCGTTTGTGGGAATAGCTGTATTTCCTAAAGCCTCAGTATCACTTGGCGTATAGCTTTTACCGACGGCATAGGTTCCATCCGGGAATCCCCGCGGGTAATAGTACTGGGGTGTTTCCCCGTTTGCAGGAATTGTTGTCTTATCCGGGCTGGAGCGCAGGCCATTTATTTCGTTCCGGACATCGCTGTGCGCGGTGACAGTCATGGTGGCCAGATTACTGACCACGATTGATCCTTCCGGGGTTTTTTCATAATGCGTCACGGTCAGGGATCTCGCGTCCCGATCAAATTGCGCCAGCGTCAAACTCTTGATGCCGAAATCAACCGTAACCCCCATAAGGCCGAGCCAGTCAAGAAAATTGACCGGATCAAAGGCGCAATACGCGTACCAGTTACTGCCGTCCCGAACCGGGTCTTCGCTGGTAAACATGGCCAACTGCGGCGCGTAATCGCGGTACCCGAAATCGTACAAACCGGATTGCCGCCCATAGGGCTTGCCCGCATAGCCATATACAGGCTGTGTCCCCTCACCGAGGGGTTTGCCATACACATCATAGGTGAACACATTCCGCACGGCACCGGCTTCGTCTGACTCGCTTCGCACGCTGCCATGCGCGTCGCCGCCAAAATAGGAAACTCTCCCCGCCTCACCAAGGCCGTAGAGCACTCCCCCGTTGGATAACGGATAACGGTAACCGGAAAAACCGCTCGCCGTGCGATGCATTGCCTGTGCGGGTGTTGCGCTTTCGGCCAACCTGTCCGGATGGCGATACCGTATGCCGGAGAAATCTCCCGGGGCCGACTTTGAATCCCGGGAATCGGATGCGGTAGGGCGGGAAGGTTCGGCCTGCGTGGTCCGCTCATACAGAACGTCAAAACCGGTTCCCGCGTACACCGTGTATGTCTCGCTTCCGGTACTGTCGCAGGCAGAAACCCTTCTGCCAAGAGTATCGTATTCATACTGTGCCCGAAACGTATTGCCGTCCCGCAGGTCTGTCACGATAACCTCCGCAATCCGGTTTGCGTCAGTATAAATGTACCGGGTATTTTTCCACAAGCTTTTTATTTCTGCAAGATTTCCCTCGCTGTCATATCCGAAAGTCGTTTTTCCCGCACTGACCAGGAGTCCTTCGGAGCCGTAGGAATAGGGAATCGTTCCCCAGGGCGTCGAGCGGGAAGCCATCTGACCGTCGGGAGTATAGGTAAAGGACTCTCTCCAGACGGTGTGAAGCGGCGCGATCAGGGCACGCGAACCCAGCACCGTACGGGAAAGCTCCCGGAGCAGGGCAAGCTCCGCCGCGGGTACATAGCGAGTCTCGGGCCTGCCGGATTGCGGCGGCAAGGGAATACCCTGTTCCTCGGCCTCCGAGCGATCCGACCTTGAGCGCTCCTCTGTCCAGGGATGAACAATCATGTTGATGCGGGAACGATGGTCGTACTGAAAAATCGTCACGAAACCCTGATGGTCAACGGTATGCGTACGTCGCCCCTGCTCGTCATAGACATAGGCCTCGCCGTGTACCAACGTACCCCGCCTGTCAAGCTGACGCACGGCAATGATTCTTCCCGCCCTGTCATATTGACGCTGCTCGCTTGTTCCGTTTCCGTATTTTCGGGAAATTTCCCGGAGCATCGAGTCGTACGTCAGACTGACCGTCATCCCGGTAGTGCTGTCCTCAATCCGGATGATTTCTCCCCGCCTGCCGCGGGTATAACGGAGGTGTCGGCGGGGGCTTAACACCTCGACAAGCCGGCCTGCCTTGTCATGACGAAACACTGTTTTTTCTCCGGTTGCGCTGTCAGATTGCTCAACAAGTTGTCCTCCTGTTGACCAGGACCATTCAGTGCGCCCGAAATCATCGGAAATTGCGACCGGGAAACCCGCTGCGTTCATGTGTGGTGCCTGTATCGTGACCCTATCGCCCTTAAACGAGCGCATACCCACAAGTGTTCCCTGCTCATTACGCTCATAGGTTTTGGTTTTTCCTGACCGGTTTGTCTCCTCGACAAGATTTCCCTTATGGTCATAACGGAACCGGTTCCTGCTTCCACTTGCGCTGGTGCGCTCAAGCATGTGTCCGCCGTTCGACCAGGAACGTGTTTCATCAATCTCGCCTGCGCTGCCGATTAACCTGACCCGTCCCTGTTCGTCATAATCGTAGTGGATTTCCTTTCCCGGTCGGGATCGCTCCCGTATCAACCGCGATTCGGCATCGTATACGGCTTCATACACCGTTCCTGCCGCGTCGACAGTCCGCTCGAGTTTTCCCCATACATTCCAGGTATAGGTAAGAACATTTCCGTCGGGGTGCTCTATGCGTTCCGGAAGGCCGATGGCATTCCATGCGATCTGTGTTGAATTGCCCTCTGCATCGGTAATGCGAATGATCCGTCCGCGTTCATCACGCTCATTCACTGTTGTGTTTCCCTCACCGTCGGTAACGGAAATCACCTCACCCCAGGCATTATGCCTGATGGTGCGTGAGACCTCTCCTGAATGACGAATTTCGGTTCGTCCGCTCTCAAGGATTTCCCGGCGTTCCTCCGCTATCAGCGAGCCGTTTTCCAGCGTGTGTGCTGCAGTGACGAGACCTTCTCCGTCGCGTATAAAACGGTATTCGGTTTTGTCCCTGCGCGCGCCGGTAATTCTGCCTTCCGAGTCGTGTCGGTACTCTGTCATTGAACCGTCACGGGTGCTGACGGAAGCAATAGTGCCATCGCTGTTTCGGTGAACCCTGCGTTCGCGTTGACCGTCGACAAAGTAGTCTTCGCAAAGAAGATCAAGACTGACTGCAACAGAAAGGAGGGAACCGTCGGGTCCCCTGAGAGAGGCAAACCGGCCTTCAGGTGTCCGTTCGACCAGGGTTTCCTCCTCGCCTGTCTGTAATTTCAGGAGATCTCCCTCGCTCGTGAACAGTGTCGATATACTCCCGCGTTTTGAATAGATGCCCTCGTGATAGCGTGCGGTTTCAATCAGTTGCGTGACCGATACGGTGTGCCCGGCGGGCGAAGAGGCCTTTTCCTTCCGGATGCTCCGCACAACCCCCCCTGCATTATACGCAAGATGCGTGCTCCATTCTCCAAGGTGTTCCTCCGTCAGTCGTCCCGCCGGGTCCCAAACCCACCGCGCGATGATACCCAGTGAATCCGACAATTCGACGGGATTTCTCTCGGTATCATACACAATGGTTTTGGTCCGTGTTTCGCCGGTAATTCTGTCCCGTTCCCGGATGCTCACCGGATTCCGGGCGCTGTCAAACGCGATGGTCTTTTCAAGACCGTTCGAGCAGGTCTCGGTCAGGCTGTTTTTTGTGTAGGAGATACGCAGTGTTTTTCCGTCAGCATACGAGATATAATTGATTCTTCCATTCTCGTCGTGTGTCCAGTATGTCTCACCCTCGGCGGTAATTCGCCGGTTTATCCGGCCCCGTTCGTCGCGCTCCCAGCGAACGGCGGGCCGCTCTCCCCGCTGCTCGCTTTGTAACTGTGACGTGCCCGGATAGTAACTGGCCCGGTACAGGGTGATACCGGCTCTCGTGATTCGGGTACAGTTGCCGCGGTCATCGCGACTGAAAGCGTATGTGATGTTATCGCGATCCGTGTAGGAGGTGAGGGTCTGGCCGCTATAGGTCCAGGTCTCGAGTGAACGATCGGGGTGTGTAACCTGTATCAGGTTTCGCTGACTGTCATAGGCATACTGCCAGGTGCTGCCGTCAATGCTCATGCTCGAGCATTCCCGCCAGGGACCCTCATACGTCCATAGTGTTTCCCGTCCATCCGCGTCCAGCCGGAAAAGCGGGCGGCCCTGCTCGTCAAAGCGGTGCACGCGTCTTTCTCCGATTGTCGAGGTGTATTCCAGTTCCCGCCGACCCTCGTTCCAATTGAAATATTCGGCATTTCCGCGGGGACTAACCGTAGATACCACTTTCCTTTTTCCCTCCGGGGGAGTGTTTCTGATAATGGCGGTTTTTGCGCCGTTGGAAGCGGTCACCGAGGAGAGACGATGGCTTCCGTACTCATAGGTGGTTTCCTGCCCGTCTTCCGAGGTCACGGAAACAAGCCGTCCCTGCCGGTATCCATAGCGCACTGTTCCGGCCTCTCCGGTCAATTCCGACAATTTTCCGTTGACATAGGTAAATACAAGACGGCTCCCGTCGTCCCGTGCAGCCTCTGTCACATTTCCGTTTTCGTTGCGGTAAAGCTGGAGAGTGTCCCAGTAGACGGTTTCATGTGCATTCACGTCCTTTCCAAGAATCCGGCGTGCCGAAACCGGTTCCCGCCGAATTTCCTTCAAGCGGCCGTTTTCGTCATACCACAGTTCTCTTCCCGTGCGATGGACCGCACGGAATCCCGACGCGTACATCGCATTTTTTCCGTTGGTACTGGTCACCGTCCATTCATGCCTGAACTGGTCAAGGGCGGGTTTCCAGACGCCCTCGGAGGCAGGTACACAGAAAAACGGGTTGCCCTCTTCGTCGAGCAGGGTCAGATTTCCGTTTCCCGTTTTCGTCCAGGCAGGGGGGAAAGAGGCCGTGCCTGAACGCGCATTGAAGGCCTCCAGGACTGCCGCATCCTGGCCTGCCTTTACCAGTCGGGACAGTTCTCCTTCCAGTGTTGCGACGAGTGCCTGTATCCGTTCATATCGCACTCTTATTGTACTTGAGGTATATGCTATTTCACGTAGGGTGTTTTCATGTGGCCTGATCCGGTTCAAGGAGGTTTGGTATCGGGATACAGCCTGACCGGTTCCGCTCGTGATTCCCCGGATAATTGTGCTTTCAATGTTGAGAAACCAGCCGTCTCCAATCATTCGGGATTGGGGATTGGTGTCTTTCCAGTTTCTTGTCAGTATATTATCCCGCGCGCGGTATACAAATGAGCCATCGGATATTCGCACCGGATCGCCTTCTTCGGTGGAGTCCGCGGTAACCGATTCCTCATTCACTGCATTCGCAGCAACCTCCACAGCACCGGCGATGTCCGCTTCAAGTCCTGCAACCTCTTCTGCCGCAGAAAGGGCTGCCTGTTCCTCCTGCGCGCTGATTCCTTCCAGGTCAGCACCGGAGCCTCCATTCGAGCCGTCTGCATCGCCTTCTCCGGTTTCTCCTCCCGAGGGAAAACTGCGCAATTCAGAGCCGTCATAGCGCACATCATAGTCCTGGGCGTGCACCGGAAAAATAGCAGTGATAAATATAAGTACACATACGCCCAATACACTTTTGCATCGAACTGTCATATTCGATTTTTCTCCTGTTTTTGATGAGCCTTCTCCCGTTCAGGGGAAGACCGTATAGAAGACGAGATCAAGAACGCTGTTTGCCGGCACAAGGTTCGGGACCCAACCAGTAGATGAACGCACAAAGGCGCATTGATCCGGCAATCCGTTACCCCGGATATAGTGCGCATCATGCCAGGACCTGAAACTGGCCGGGCTGCTCAAGAAACCGATGTAAATCCCCAGCTTTCCCCGGGAAAAACTGTCTGCCGACCAGCCGTGTGAAAGGGTGTTTTCAAGCGCATCCCGGAGCGCTGTCCCGTATATTCTGATAGCCTCCTGCCGGATCGGCTCGGTGGTAATAAGTGAACGCTTGAGGACGCATTCACGCGCAAACAGGTCCAGATCGATGAAGGCATCGCCCGGAATCTCTGCTGTATGCAGGCTCTCAGGCGTGTTCAGAAGAATGGAATGGACAATGCTCGCTGACATGGAGGAGTCTCCGATACCCTGTGCCAGGGCCTGACAGAAGGTTTCAAACGCACTGACCAGGGCGCCCGTTTTTTGTGTGTCTATGACGCTGATTGATGCACCGCTCCTGCCACCGTATTGCTGGGCATAGTTTGAAACCAGGGTGGTTGCGAAGTCAGACGAAGTCAGCGGAGTTTGTGCGAACGAAGAAAAGAGGCCCTGGTAATCCCAGCCGCTTGAGGGCGTCACCCCTATTGAGCCCGCAATCAGGCGCGCGGAAAAACGCAACTCGAAAGCAGTTTCCAGAAGGGCCGCGAAACAGGTATCGAAGGCGATAATGTCCAGATTATGCGTGCTGACCGCGCGGTTTGTGTCCACCAAAGAAAGATAGGACTGTGAACTGTCATCGAACGCGCAGGCCTTCAGGGTATTCTGACCGCCTTCTTCCGCGTCCTGCGATCTCCACCCGCTGCCATGACCCCAGACAATCAGGCCGTATCGTTTCGCGGGAAATCTGCTTTTAACCGAAGCAAGCGCAAGGGACAGCGTTTGCGGGTTCCCCATATCAAGCTCGATGCTTCCCGTTTCGGTAATGCCCAATTGGGGAGCGGCAATTCGCGGCGATATGATGGTCCCGTTCATTCCGTTGCCGTCGCGTTGTATGTGGTACATCCGCGTGGATGTCCAATTGTCGTTTGTCGCATCGTATCCCGGTGCCCGATCGAGCAATACGCAGGCGGTAATCGGGGCATTGGCCGGGAAACCGGCTTCCAGCTCATTCATGTCTGCGATCGCTGCGCTTTCCAGATCATTATCCGCTGCCATATAGACAAGCCATGTCCATTCACGCTCAATGAAAGTCGCTTCAATATGCAGGTCTTTACGCATTTCCACCGTGCGCGACCGGCTGCTTCCGGTTATGTCTCCCTGAAAGGACGAGAATATACCGTTTGCCTGTTCAATGGCTTCGATGCGTACTGTTTCACCTTCGGCGTACCGGTCTTTCAGGGGCATGACGCTGACCGTACCCGGCCCCTGTACCGTGCAGGTTATGACGTATTCCGCAGTAACCGGTTTCGGTATAAAACGTGCCGTCATCCACATGTTTTCCGTGACCCGCGCGAATACCTCCGTGCCGTTTCCGGCAAGGTTTCCGTTCCATGAGTCAAAAACATATCCCTCATCCGGAAGTACGCGAAGGAGAATCGTTTCTCCGAATGCATATGAGGCTCTAACCGGTTCAATTGTCACGCGGCCGCCGGTTCCCGCGTCCACGCGGACGGTAAAGGTTTCGGGAGGCGGGGGCTCGGGCGGCTCGGGCTCGGGTGGCGGCGGCGGGGGAGGAGGCGGAATGGGCGAGAAGACGGGAATGATCCATTCGTTTTTTGTGACGACGTGGACGAGGGGATTGACCGCGCCAAGGCCGTTAATGAGGGGCACCGTACCGGAGAGGGTTCCGCTCCAGGATGTGAAGGTATAGCCCTCGTCTGGGATCGCTTCGAGGCGGACATACTCGCCCGAGAGCCAGTTGCTTTTTTCCGGGGTCACGCTTACGCGGCCGCCTGATCCCGCGTCCACGCGGACAGTGAAGGTTTCGGGTGGCAGGGGAGCGGGCGGCTCGGGCTCGGGTGGGGG
>LVBK01000030.1 GCA_001604385.1 Spirochaetales bacterium Spiro_09
GATTATATAGAGATTACCGAAACCCTTCAAAACAAGAAAATAGCAGATATTGCGGATAAAATCGCCTCGAAAGGTACCATTAAAACGGTATTGATTGCTGGTCCGTCGAGCTCTGGGAAAACGACAACATCGAAAAAACTCTCCCTTCAACTGCGCGCTCTTGGATATGATCCCTTTGTTATCAGCCTTGACGATTATTATCGCGGAGTGGAATCCACCCCGCTTGATAGTGACGGAAAACCGGATTTTGAATGTCTCGAAGCTCTCGATATTGACTTTCTGAACGAGAATCTTGTAAGCCTTTTTCAGGGAAAAGAGGTTGAGCTGCCCTCCTTTGATTTTAAATCGGGTAAACGGCGCTTCACCGGAAAATCGCTGACAATGAAGGAACGTACCATACTCATTATGGAGGGGATTCATGGTCTTAATGACAAATTGACTCCCCTTGTTCCTGCCCAGTATAAGTACAAGATTTATTTATCTGCACTGACTCAATTAAATCTTGACGACCATAACCGTGTGCCAACCTCGGACAACCGGCTACTTCGCAGAATTGTACGTGATGCCCAATTCCGCGGCAAGGGTGCCGCCGGCACAATATCAATGTGGTCAAGCGTACAAAGGGGCGAACGGCTTCATATATTTCCCTTTCAGGATAAATCAGATGTTATGTTTAATACCGCACTGGACTATGAATTGTCTGTATTAAAAGTATACGCGGAACCGCTGCTTAAAGCGGTAAAACCAACAGACATTGAGTATGCGGAAGCGTCACGTTTATTGATTTTTCTGAATCATTTTTCACCAATTCCGTCATCCTATGTGCCGGGACAATCAATAATACGGGAGTTTATTGGCGACAGCCATTTCAAATACTGAAGACATACCGGTAAACCGACCAGAGCCAAGCAGTTTTCAAACACGTGAATTGATGATGTCGTCAAGAAAGGCTGCTTCTGCGGACAAACTTTCTTTTTTCCATTCAGTAAATTTCTTCTCGCTCAATTTATCCATGATCTGTCGTTCGCGGTGTGCGTCAATATACACTTTACGCCTTTGCTCAACTATCAATTCAGCAGCAGCTTTTTCTTCGAATAAAATCTCTGCGCGTTTATCAAGCCGGGTAATATAGTGTTCAATGGCTAACAACTCGGATATCTCCATAGCCGGTCTGCGCTCACGGGATGCACGTACCCTTTTTTCGGCGGTTTCATCAAGTTGACGCTGAATCGATTCGAGAGATGCATTTGCCTTCCCCAGGGCAATTTCAGATTCCCGTTCTTTGAACTTGCGAAGATTGTGCAATTTCTCGAGCGAAAAAAGGAAACGTTTCATTATTCCTGCCAGGCACTTTGATCATACGACAATGAACTTTGTTCCATTGTCTTATCATATTTATGACGTCCCCCCGGACCATGCACACCGCTTTCTTCCGAAGGAATCTCCATGTGAGCGAGCGCTCCCATCATATTTAAAGTACTGACAAGCGGTGCAGGATCCGATACTTCCTGATTAAGAAAGGAAATTATTTTATCATGATGAGCGATAGCATCATCAATAGCAGGATTTGAACCCTTTTGATACGCACCGACATTTATCATATCTTCAGATTCTTCATACACAGCCATTAACCGTCTGATAAATCCGGCGGCCTTTTTTGTTACAGGACCTGATACGCGATTGGCCAAACGGGAGATACTGGCAAGTACATCGATAGCAGGATAATGATACCGCTGTGCGAGCTTTCTGCTCAGTATAATATGCCCATCAAGAATACCGCGGACTGTATCGGAAATTGGTTCATCAAGATCATCACCGTCAACCAGAACCGTATAAAATCCTGTAATGGATCCTTTTTCGGCGGTACCGGATCGTTCAAGCAGTTTTGGAAGGTTTTCAAACACGCTTGGGGTATATCCACGTGTAGCAGGAGGTTCTCCTATTGCCAGACCGACTTCGCGTTGTGCCTTTGCGTATCTCGTAACTGAATCGAACATAAGCATGACGTTCTTGCCCTGATCGCGGAAATACTCGGCAACGGCCGTAGCGGTGTATGCGCCCCGAAGACGTGCAACAGGAGTTTGATCAGAGGTAGCTTGAATGACCACCGAACGTTTCAGGCCCTCGGGACCAAGGTCATTTTCTATAAAATCGATCACCTCTCGTCCACGTTCACCAATTAGCGCTATAACATTGATATCGGCATTCGTATTTCGTGCAATCATGCCAAGCAGTGTTGATTTCCCGACACCCGATCCGGCAAAGATTCCGATACGTTGGCCTGATCCAATAGCCAGAAGACCATCAATTGCACGTACTCCGGTAACCATCCGGTCTGTGATCGGTCGACGTTTCATAGGGTCAGGTGCCGGTGCGTATACAGGGTATGAAACAGATGAAACGATTTCTTCTTTCCCATCGGCAGCCTTACCCATTGCGTTCAATACTCTGCCCAAGAGCATATTGCCGACCGGCACACGCAATACGGAGCCACTTGCGATAACTTCGCATCCAATTTCTATTCCCTGAACATCCTGATACCCCATCAGTTGTACAGTGCTTCCCTCAAGGCCGATTACCTCAGCAAAAACAGGCTCATGTCCCCGTGACAGTATAATGGAGCACACCTCTCCAATTACTGCCTGGGGCCCGTAGCTTTCGATGAGCATTCCTTTGACGCTTTTAACAATACCTGTGTACTTTATGGGGTCAGTTGATTCTACGGCAGACACATATTTGTCAAAAATATCTATCATCTGTCTGTTATTCTGATGAGATAGAAGCGGAAGTCTTCAAACGTGTCCGTATTGGCGACACTTCAAGGACACGTTGCTCTATCTCATTAAGTTGACTTGAAATGCGGGCGTCTATTGAACCAAAATCGGTTTCAATAATACATCCGCCACGATCAACTGTTGAATCCTCAACCACAGATATGTTTTTAACATTTTCTGCTGCTGAAAGGAATTCTTTTATATGCTCGGTTGTCATTGCCACATCGTTCAAATTGACACGGATGATAACATCACCCCTACCCTTTACTTTTCTCAGAGACTGAACAACGTTCGAGACAACAACATTCTTTTGATTCTCCGATATGACTTTCACAATCTTTCTGGTCATCATGAGAACCAGATCGACGATCTGTTGTTCGGTTTCTGCCAATATTTCCTGTCTTTTATCCATCATGCGTTCGATAATGGTATGCAAACGGTCGGTAAGCCGTTGTGCCTCAAGATTTCCTTCCTTAAAACCCGCTTCCTGTCCCTTTTGAAAACCATCGGTATAACCGGTCTTCATTTGCTCATCCATTCTTGAACGGGCATCATTTTCAATATCGATCGCCTTCTGTTCCGCTTCCTGTATAATCTGCCGGGCTTCATCCTGAGCTTCCTGACGAAGAATCTGTGCCTGATCGGTTTTTCTCTTTACTTCATCAAAAGCGGCTTTTTCTGCATCCTTGATGATTCTTTCAGCCTCATCCTGCGCAGCCTGGATCATTTCATTTCTTTCAATTTCCCATTCAGATTTCCAGTGTTCGGCCTCCCGTCGAAGATCATCTACCGTAGGACCCTCATAGACCGGCTCTGCGATGACTTCCTCGACCGGTTCTTCCTGAATAAATTTACGCGAGAGTTGTAATAGAACAAAATCTTCAGAGTTTTTTATCTCGTTCGGCCTAAAAACGGTCTTACCCATTTATCACCTGACCTTAGACAACAAGTTCATCTTCACCCGAACGGGCAATGACAATTTCACCGGTATCTTCAAGATGTCGGATAATCGAAACGATTTTTTGTTGTGCTTCTTCGACATCCTTTAGCCTGACCGGGCCCATGTATTCCATGTCTTCCTTGAGCATACCGGCAGCACGCTTCGACATGTTCCGGAATATTTTGTCCTGAACTTCGGTATCGACAGCCTTTAGTGCTTTAGCAAGTTCCTGCGTATCAACTTCACGCAGAACTTTTTGTATCGCACGATCGTCAAGCATAACAATATCTTCAAAGACAAACATTCTTTTCTTGATTTCTTCCGCAAGATCGGGATCCTCATCCTCAAGAGCTTCAATAATTGATTTTTCCGAGGAACGATCGACAAGGTTAAGTATTTCTACAATACTTTCAACACCACCGGCAGCCGTATAATCTTCACTTGAAAGTGTAGAAAGTTTTTTCTCCAGAACACGTTCAACCTCACGCAATACATCCGGTGAGGTTCTGTCCATAGTCGCTATTCTTCGTGCAACCTCGCTTTGAATTTCATCGGGCAAGTTCTGTAAAATAACTGAGGCTTTGGCAGGTTCAAGATATGCCAGGATAAGAGCAATTGTTTGTGGATGTTCCTGCTGAATAAAGTTTAAAAGATGAGCTGGATCGGTTCTCCGGATAAAATCGAATGGACGCACCTGGAGGGAGCTTGTCAAACGGTTGATAATATCAATTGCTTTTTGACTTCCAACGGATTTTTCCAGCAATTCCCTTGCATAGTCGATACCACCGGTTGTGATGAAGTTTTGAGCCATCATTAAATCCTGAAATTCCTGTAAAATGGCATCTTTAAATTCAGCTTCTACTGTTTCCAGTCGGGCAATTTCAAAGGTCAGAGTCTCTATTTCATCCTCTCTCAGGTGTTTGAAAATTTCTGATGAGATCTCTGAGCCAAGTGAAACAAGGAATATAGCTGCCTTCTGACGGCCAGTTAATGACTTTACGTCTTTCGCTTTCTTCGAACCGCCTGAACCGGCGGATTTATCTTTTTGGGTGGATGTGGCTGCTGCTGCCATACATTATTCCTCCATCAGCCAGGTACGGATGAGCAATGCAACATCCTCTGGATGTTCCTTGGCCATATTGATTGCGTTTTCCTGTAGCTCTAGCCGTTTTCTTTCTTCAACTGACATGGATACTTCCATTCCAGCCTGCTCTGCTTCCCAGAGTGTCTTCTCGCGCTCCATTTGATGTTTACGAAGTAATTCTTCCTCTTTAAGACGGCGCCTGCGCTCCAGTTCACGCGTAATCATGCGATATACAATAAATGCCACGAGAATTACGGCAAGTGCAGCCAAAGAGAACAGAATTGTCTGTTCGGTCTGCCGTTTTTGTAAATACGCCGCATCCTCTTTTTCAAACTGTACAGTTCGGTCGAACTGAATATTCAGCACACTGACCGAATCGCCCCGTGCACGGTTATAGCCAATTGCGTCCTGAACTGCCTTTGTAGCAGCCTGTAACTCCGACTCGCTGATAGTACGGTACTCTCGCTCTATCGACCCGTTTGTGACGATAAAGTTTCCGTTTTCATCACGTTTTTTTAGCCATAACCCGTCAATATTTACAGAAACAGTGCGTCTTCCCATTGAAGGACTGACCACTTCAGAGGTATCGCGCTGTCCGACAAGTTCATTGGTTTTTACAATTGACTGTTCAGACAACCCGTACAAATTTGACATGTCCTTATACGCTGGAGCCGTTTGTCCTTCAACTCCCGCAGGACCTTCAGGGTTAAAGCCGGTTCCTTGCCAACGGGTCGTTGAGGTTTCCGATGAAAGGGTAACAGATTGCACAATTTCGGAGTCATCGTAGGGAGTTTCAGGATTATCGGGTCTAACCACTGTTGGCAGATAATCACGGGTTTGAACCTGCTTGTCAGACATATCCATGTCGATTTTCAGGTTGAGATCGCGAACCCGATCAATACCGTATATCTGTTGAAGGGCATTCAGAATCTTTGCACGATATTGGGCCTCAAGCTGGGCGATCAGTTTTTGTTCTTTTTCTATTCTCGTCAATCGGTCCCATTCAGCCATACCCTGAAAATCATTGAGTACGGTGCCATTACTGTCTGCTATCGTTATATTCTCGTCTTGCAAACCTTCGACTGCAAACTTGAGTACCTTCTGGATACCTTCGACCTTCTTTCGGTTAGTTGCAATATCGCTTCCCGGTTTAGGGTATAATACGACGCTTGCAGAAACAGGATTCTGATCTTCGGAGAAGAGCGTACGTTCAGGAATATTGACGACAACACTTGCATCATCGACATCATCGAGAGCCTTGATGTGCTGCCGGACCTCTTCGATGATTGCCCGGCGTTTATTGACGTTTCGTTCAAAATCAGTTATTGTCCAGCGCTCAATATCAAATATTGACCAGGGATCTATCGATTGCGGAATCAGATCCTCGCGTATCAGGATAGCCCTCATTCTGCGTGCTGTTACATCGTCAGGAACTGAGATAATTCCCCCCGCCGATACGGATGTACGCACATTTTCTTCATTAAGGCGGACAATTATCTTATCGCGTACATCCTCGTCAACAATTGGGGTATCAATCAGTGGTACCATTGTCGGTGATGCAGAAAGAGAAAATATAACGGCAATACCGATAATTACAGCTACTATGAGACCGGCAAGGACTAGTTTCTGTACAAGAGTCCATTTAGCCCAAAGATTTGTTATTTGAGATACAAGCTTTTTCAGCCATTCGTTCATGCTCCCCTCCCGTTACAGAACGAACCTGTTACCTAATAATTGTGTATAATAACATATTATAACACATTATTATAGCACAGTTTACCGGCTTGTGGTAATTTCGTTCCAACCCTTTATTAAACGGTCTATAACTGATTGAGCTATTTTTAACGACAGATTTGCCTCTGCCATTGCGATGGTTACATCATGCACATCAACAGAATCGGGATCGATAATCATTTGCTTTGACAGAGCATCGGTCTTTTGCTGTTTCTCATTGACTGCGTCAAAGGCACGTAAAAGGGTTTGTTCAAAACTTGCCGTTTCTGGACGGCTGGCATTATCAATCAAATTGCTTGATGAAACCATTCGTGAACGAAAATTGTCAACAGTGACCGGTGCAATACTCATTTACTTACCTTCCGATTTCCAGTGCTTTGGAAAACATTTCTTTGGAACCCTGGATTACTGATGAATTGGCCTCGTACGACCGGGATGCCGCGATAAGGTCCACCATTTCAGTAACAATATTAACGTTGGGATACTCGACATATCCGGTCTTCGGCCCTGATTTTATTGCATCGGGATGCGTCGGATCATACACAAGGCGAAGTTCGGAATTGTCCTTTTCGATACCGTTAACCTTTACACCCCGACCAGGGCCCCGTTCTAAGTGATCAGGAATAAAGGGATTGCGCCAATCGATACCATTTTCTTTCTGAGCAAGAATAACACGACTTCTTCTGAATGCGCCACCCTCTTGCGTACGGGTCGTTGAGGCATTCGCTATATTGTCGGAAATAACGTCGGTTCTCAGACGTTCCGCAGACATTCCGCTCGCAGCAATATTAATACTGGTAAATAATCCCATACACTACCTCTCTATTACCGTAACACGGACTGAACCTGGGCAAACTGAAAACTTTGCATTTGGGTCAGTAATTGATAATTCATCTGAATTTTCAGGATTTCCATGGCTTCCTGTTCAGGGTCTACATTGTTACCGTTTGCTTTTGCCGTCGTGGTATAATCAAGAACCCTGCGTGGCTCAATTGTTCTATAGTCAATGACCCCATCGGAGGCAATATGACGCTCATGAGCTGTTGCAAGCTCAAACTGTCCTTTTGCTCGTTCCTCCGAATCCAGGGCCCGCTTCAATTCTGTCTCAAAATTGACTACTGTGCGTTTAAACTCCGGAACACCCGAATTTGCAAGATTATTCGCTGTCACACCATACCTGAGTGTACTTACATCCATGGCCCGATGCAGAATATCGGTAGTTCTGGTAAAGCTGTTCATGAAAAACCTCTCCCTGTTATTTTCGGCATTCACCGGGAGTAATTGAGCGGATAAAACAGGATATTGGAGATGTTTTGAAAAAAATACAGGATATACGAACCAGCAGCAAACCAATCCGCATATCCATCATATGTACTAATCTACCCGAACCTCAAAGGATGTATCTTGAAAGATCCTGATCCTGAACAATATCTTTCAGGCGTTCATCAACATAGGAACGGGTAATATCGATCGTTTGACCGGTTAGCTCATCTGCATTGAAAGAAAGATCCTCAAGAAGCATTTCCATTATTGTATGCAACCTTCGCGCTCCGATATTCTCCATTCGTGAGTTCACCTCGGCAGCCAAAAAGCTCATCCGCTCAATTGCGTCATCCCCAAAACGAATTGTTACCCCCTCGGTAGACAATAAATCGGAATATTGGCGCGTGAGCGCGTTACGGGGTTCAAGCAATATGCGGCGAAAATCTTCCGCATTCAAGGATTCCAGTTCAACCCGCAATGGAAATCGTCCCTGCAATTCGGGTATCAAATCGCTGGGCTTTGACATGGTAAAAGCACCCGCTGCAATAAAAAGGATGTGAGTGGTGTCCACAACACCGAATTTAGTGTTTACGTTTGATCCTTCGACGATGGGCAGGATATCCCGCTGAACACCTTCCCGGGAAACGTCTTGCCCTCCCCGCTCGCTTTTACTGGCTACCTTGTCAATCTCATCGATAAAAACGATTCCTGACTGTTCCACCCTGTTTCGTGCCTCTTCGGCAATACGGTCAGGATCGACAAGTTTGTCCAGCTGCTCTGAAATAAGTATTTCACGGGCATCCTTGACCGATACGGATTTTTTTTTGCTTCGTCCGCCGGTAATCATATTCGTGATGTTTGCAACACTCATTTCGAGGTCTTCAATATTTGAAGTTCCAGCAAATACCTCAAAAGCCGGCATACCGGTCTTTTGTATCTGAACTTCCACCATTCGGTCTTCAAGTTTTCCCTCACGAAGCATTGTACGGAATTTTTCACGGGTATCCCGGGAAGGCTCCTCGGTTACCGGCAAGAGTACTTGTTGCGGGGTCTCTGTCAGCGGAACGGATTGGGGGTTGGTCTTTTTCTTCAGGCCGGGCAAGAGCAAATCGAGTAACAGTTCTTCGGCCTGTTCTTCGGCTTTTTCCCGTAACACAGATTGCATCTCTGTTTTTACCATGGCATACCCGACAGCCATGAGATCACGGATCATGGATTCTACATCCCGACCAACATACCCAACCTCTGTATACTTTGTTGCTTCAACTTTGATAAATGGCGCATTACACAATTTCGCAAGACGTCGTGCTATTTCAGTTTTTCCTACTCCCGTAGGACCTATCATGAGGATATTTTTCGGCGCAATTTCATCCCGAACATCCTGGGGAAGCTTTAAACGTCGTGTCCGATTTCTTAACGCAATTGCCACAGCACGTTTTGCCTTGTTTTGACCAATAATATAGGTATCCAGCTGGGCCACTATTGCCCTTGGTGTCAATTCTTCCAGTCCGGTCATTCGATTAAAGCTCCTCGACTACAATATTTGTGTTGGTGTATATGCATATTTTTCCCGCTATCTCGAGACTTTTTTGTGCAATTTCCGAAGCGGAAAGCTCCGAAGAATCAAGATAGGCCAAGGCAGAGGAATAGGCATAGTTCCCTCCGGAGCCGATAGCCAGCACATCCTCTGCAGGTTCAATCACATCGCCGGTACCGGATATGAGCAAGGTCTTCTCCTTGTCCGCTACCAGCAATAATGCCTGCAAATTTCTCAGAGCCTTGTCGGTACGCCAGTCCTTGGCTAGCTCGACAGCTGCTCTTGTCAAGTCACCGGCATATTCTTTTACTCTTCCCTCAAACTTTTCAAGCAGGGTAAAAGCATCGGCTGTTGCTCCGGCGAATCCGGTCAGAATGCGGCCATCGTTAATTTTCCGTACTTTTCTGGCATTACCTTTGACAACGGTCTCTCCCATTGTAACCTGACCATCACCTGCCATTGCGACCCTGCCATTTCTCCTGACGGCAATCACTGTAGTGCTGCGTATATGTGGTTGTTTCATTATTACTTCCTTTTCATCCATGTGGATGAGCCTGATGATAGAGCCTTTTCAGACTTTCCTGTGTAACATGCGTATATCTTTGTGTTGTAGAAATATTTGAATGACCCAATAAGGCTTGAACAATTCTGATGTCCGCTCCACGGGTCATCAGCGTTGTGGCAAAGCTGTGACGTAACGAATGCGGGGAAAGTTGCTTTCCCGTTCCCGAGGCCATGGCATAATGAGAAATAATAAACTGGATTCCCCGTATTGACAGGGGGTTGCCTCGAAGCGACACAAACAAGGTTTGGACAGGGTGAGCGGAATCCTGATGTTTATCCAACAGGTTCTTCCGATACGGCAGATAGGCGAGAACTGCCGATCTGGCGACAGCCGAAAAAAAGACTCGGCGTTCCTTGTTTCCCTTTCCCTTTACCAGTGCTGACTTGACTGTGCGGTCAATATCAGTCAGGAGCATATTAGCCAATTCCGACACACGACAACCGGTTGAATACAACACTGACAATAAGGCCACATCACGTTCAGTCCATAAGGATTTTATCCCGGGAACATTTTCTGCCACATGTTGAGACAGCTTTTCCGGTAGTTCACAGAACGAGGCCGCTTCGCGATCGAACATGAACCGGGGCAGTGTTTGTTTGACCTTCATGTTATGAATTGAAACGGCAGGATTATCAGCTCGTAAGGAAAACCTGAGCGCATAGCGGTAAAAACCCCTGATTGCAGCCAATATCCTGTTGAGTGTCGAGGCTTCATATCCCTGACCTGCCAGCTGTGATACACATGCACGGAGTGCCGCTGAATCCACGCAGAGCGGATCGGACAGGCCGCAGCTTTCAATTAAAACAAAGTCTCGCCGATAGCTGTCTATCGTTCGGGGTGACGCATTACGTACTGCTGATAGATAATCCAGATAATCAGCGAATACCTTGTTCATTCATCTCCATCCTGCTCGCCTGTATTCTCGGCTACTTCTTCCTGGGTATGCAAGTAATTGCACTCGGGATTAATGCATGATTTGAAGGCTCCATTCTTCTTGTCATATTTTTCAACCAGGAAATGGCCACATTGAGGGCATGAAGCATGAATAGGCTTGAAATGACTGATAAAATCGCAGTCAGGGTAATTCGTGCATCCATAAAATTCTTTTCCGCGACCTTTCGTTCTGCGCGCAACAATTTCACCATTACAGCCCTCTCTTGGACACCGGGCAAGAGGTATGGACTTGGTATTCCGGCAGTCGGGGAAACCGGAGCAGGCCAGAAAGAATCCGAAACGACCCAATTTTTTAAGCATGGGGCGACCGCACACATCACACACGTATTCAGTAGATTCATCCAGTCGGCCTTTCATGCTGTCAAGGTTTTGCATAACCTGTTCAACACGATCCTTGAATGGTCCATAAAATGATCCGATCATTTTCGGCCATTCAATACGATTTTCTTCGATTTCATCCAGATCTGTTTCTACGCTGGCAGTGAAGTGTACATCAACAACAGCAGGAAAATTCTCGACGAGAATATCATTGATAATCCTGCCCAACTGTGTCGGAACAAGCTGTTTGTTTGACCGGGAGACATAATAACGCTCAAGCAAAACCGAAATGATCGGCGCATATGTAGAGGGACGGCCGATACCCAGTTCTTCAAGAGTCTTGACAATTGAGGCGTCCGTAAATCGTGCAGGCCCTTGCGTAAAGTGCTGTTCAGGATGGAAATTTCGTACCGACAGTATTTCACCCTTCTTCATGTCCGGTAAGGGTTTATCCTTGTCTTCCTTCGAAGCCAGCACCTTGATAACCTGATAAAAACCTTTTTCAAAAATTCGTGAACTTGAGACCCGGAAAACAGCCTCTCCACATGCTATGTCAATACTGTACGTTCTGCTCCTGGCTGCGGTCATCTGGCTTGATACAAAACGCTCCCAAATTATGGTGTAGAGTCTCAACTGATCCTTTGTCAGATAGTTCTTGACGTACTCTGGCGTGTAGTGTACATAGGTCGGTCTGATTGCTTCATGCGCGTCCTGAGCTTTTTTTTCAACAGAATATTCAACAGCAGCCGGTGGTAATTCGGCAGGAAATTGCTCACCAATCCATCGTCTTACTTCTTCCATTGCGGAAGATGATATTCTCGTCGAATCCGTTCGCATGTATGTAATCAGACCAACACGGGTTGAACCTATGTTTATACCTTCATATAACTGTTGGGCAACCTGCATTGTTTTCTTTGAAGTAAATCCTAGCCGGTTTGCCGCCATCTGCTGCAGCTTTGATGTTGTGAAAGGAGCCTTGGGCTTGATTGTTTTTTCTGACATCTTGATGTCGGAAACAATGCAGTCCTCGGATTCGATAGAATCAATAATGGATCGAACGGACAACTCATCGGGCAACAGAGGTTTTTCGCCCCTCCAGCTTGTAAGCTGGGCGGAAAATTCATGCCGCCCCTTTGAAAAAGCTGCATCGAGGGTCCAATATTCCTCGGGAATAAAATTCTCGACTTCGGCTTCGCGTTCGCAAATAAGGCGGAGAGCTACTGATTGAACCCGACCTGCCGACAAACCGTTTTTCACTTTTTTCCATAACAGGGGGGAAAGATTATATCCGACAAGACGATCAAGGACCCGGCGTGCTTTTTGGGCATTCACCTTGGATTCATCAATATCCATCGGATTTTTTACCGCTCCCTTGATTGCTTCAGGAGTAATTTCATTAAATACAATCCGTCTGATCGGAACATCGGATTTGGTTTGCAGTGAATTCCGCAAATGCCAGGCGATTGCTTCACCTTCACGGTCATTATCACTTGCCAGCAATACTTCTCTGGATTTTTTGGCATCGCTTTGCAGTTCTTTGAGCAATTTTGCCCTTCCGCGAACAGTTATATATTCAGGTTGAAAATTATCTTCAACATTTATACCCGTTCGGGATTTCGGCAAATCTATCAAGTGGCCCATTGAGGCTTTTACTGTATATCCGCTGCCCAAATACTTCTCTATTGTTTTCGCTTTAGCCGGGGATTCTACGATGACGAGGGCTTTTCTTCGAGGTTCCTTTTTCTTGACTGCCTTCTTCAAGGCCATACTATACTCCTCAATTCCCCAAACTCATAAACCGGGGAAATTCCTTTTGAAATTCCAATGCTAATTGTCTACCTACACCGGAAACACCGGTCACTTCTTTTGCACTAGTCTGTATTCCGGAATCCGGAACAACAGGAACACCACCCCAGCTACGAACAATGTCATTGACTGATCGGATAGCCTGTGCTCCCTGTATCTGCAAGTTTCTTGTACCCCGACTGATACGGGATTTCAACATCTGTTCGCATACAAACAGATCCCGCCCCTGTTCCAGGGCAAAATCGGCTGTAATCAACGCTCCGGATTTTTCAGGAGCTTCAACGACAACCACGGAACGTGACAAGCCGGATATTATCCTGTTACGCTGTGGAAATCTGTACTTGAGCGGAAGCTCGCCCGGCGGATATTCTGATATAATACAACCACCGTGCTCCAGCAATTTACCGGCCAAACGCACATTGGAACGGGGATATATGCGATCAGGGCCACAGGCCAAGACGGCAACCGATACACCGCGAGTTTCGCTGACGCCCTTATGAGCAAAAGCATCGATTCCGTTTGCCAATCCGGAGACCAGGGGGATTCGAGCCTCCGAGAGTTCACGACCGAATTGTAAAGCCGTCATAGCACCAGATCCGGAAGGATGGCGTGTTCCAACAACAGCCACCATTGGTTTCTCGGGGGAAGGGAATACACCCCTCCAAAACAGAGAAAACGGAATATCAGGTATTTCCCGCAATTGTGGAGGGAAATCGCAGGACATAACCGGTACACACGATATTCCATAACGGTTCATCAACTCAATATCCTGATCAACCAATTTTCTTAAAAGGTCAGGCTGCCAAAACGAATACCTTATGGCACGGCCCACCAGAAAGCTGATATCTTCTATTGAAAGTACTGTAAGGGCCTGAAGATTGTCAAGTTTTTTCGAGATAAGTACCTTTTCGCGGCATTTCAAAAAAGAACAATGAGAGATACCGAGCACAAGCTCAGTATTCACCATATAAAGCCTCCAAAACCAATGCTTTGTTTTGCTCTGCAGCCTGTATACGATCCGCATCCTTTGTAATAGTCAAGACTCGATCATACAAGGCGATTGATTCCTCGTATTTTCCGATCGAGTAATATGCGCGTGCGAGAACCATCGAGGCATCAATATTGCGCGTTTGAATTTCAAGAGAACGTTCCAGATACGGGATCGCTTTATCCGGAGCATCCAGCTCGAAGACATAGAGGATCGACAACCCGTATAAAGCCCGGAAATATCGCGGTTCAAGTTCTATTGCGCGTAAATACGCAGTTTCTGCAAGATCATAATACCGATCTGCCTCTCGTCGGGTTCCCGTTGCACCGAAATCCAGTGCAGACTTTGCCATATAACCGGCACACACCCCAACATAGTAAAACAGATTCTGATTTGTCGGATAATACTCAATTGCTGTACGGAAGTTCTCAAGGGCTTTCCCGTACATTTTATTATCAAGATACCGTGTCGCCAGAATCTTGTACCAAATACCAATTCGTATGTCGGCATTCAATATATCTTCAATCCGGTGTTGATATTTCTTGATTGCTTCTTCAAGCTCTTCTATCGTAGTCGGAGAGTCAACACCTTCTTCCAGTGCCTGCATACGCCGAATCTGATTTGTATTGGGCCCACATGAAGCAACAATGAGCACGATAACCACCAGAATTCCAAGCGATACATGAGATGATCCTTTCATATGATACCCCGCTTTCTCTATTATGATTGAATATCGGTTTTTGCCTCAAAATTGTCAAAAAATTCCGCATGATACAGTGCAAGCGATTCATCTTCAACATGCGTATAGATTTGAGTGGTAGAAATATCTGCATGACCCATCAATTCCTGTACGGAACGCAAGTCTGCGCCTCCAGCGAGTAAATGTGTCGCGAAGGAATGACGGAGTGTATGAATTTTTGTTGTAATCCCGGTCCTTGACTCCAGGATCTGCATTCGTTTCCAAATACCCTTTCTAGACAAACGCTTGCCGTGTTTGTTAAGGAAGAGAGCCTGATTCATCCGGTTGCGTGTCAACAGCGGGCGGGCCGTTTCAATGTACTCCCGCAAACAGGTATACGAGGCCTGGCCAAACGGTATCATCCGTTCTTTATCACCTTTTCCATGAACCACAATAAGACGCTCTTGAAACTGAACATGTTGCAGATCAAGTGTAACCGCTTCGCTCACGCGTAAACCACAGGAATAGATCAATTCAAACAATGATCGATCCCGTATGCCATACGGAGTTGCAGTATCAATTGAAGCCAATAATGTTTCAATATCTTCTACGGTTAAAACCGATGGCAAGGAAAATCCCCGCGAAGGACTCTCGATAAGATCCGATGGATTGTCGCTTCGCATATGTTCATCCTGAAGAAAGGAAAAGAACGACTTTATAGCGGCGCAATCCCGGGCAATTGTTCTTCCGCTCATTGCGGACGTAGATCTAAATACGAGGTAGGAAATACAGTCATCACGGGTGCACTTGTACGGTGTAATACCTTTTTGCGCTAGAAATGCAAGAAAGCTGTGTATTACACCGGTATAGGTTTCGACGGTAAGCGGAGACTTCCGTTCAGTAACGGTCAAGAACGCTCTAAATGAATCAAGAACTGAAATATTCAGTTGTTTGCCTTTTGCTGAAGACGCACTACAGTTGGAGTGTCCAGATCATCAGACGATAACGGTACTGATACCGCGGTTGTCGACAGCGTGCTATTGCGGGTACCGAGGCCTGCAGCAGGTTTCTGATTCTTTTCGTTCCATAACTTCCATTCAGAACCGGACATAAAATCTCCGTCTTCCTTTTTTACCGATTGAGGTGCGTTTCGGGCTGCTGCTGCGTTACGGTCGAACGAAATTTGATGTTCTGTAGATGTCGCGTAAAATCCGGTTGCGATAACAGTGACACTCAATTCATCCTCCATCGAGTCGTCAATTGAGGTTCCATAAATAATCATCGCTTCTGGATCCGCGTTTGCAGTGACGATCTGAACAATTTCTTCGATTTCCATCAGAGTCATCGTTTCACTGCCGGTTACATTTATCAGAATATGATTTGCTCCCTCAATATGAGAATCTTCAAGTAAAGGATTATTTATTGCATCAGTAGCTGCATCAACCGCACGGTTATCACCCCGGCCCACACCGATACCCATAATGGCATCGCCCTTACCTTCCATGGTTGTTTTAACGTCGGCGAAATCAATATTCACTATCCCGGGCTGGGTGATCAAATCGGAGATACCCTGGACTGCCTGTCGCAAAACATCATCGGCCATGATAAAGGCTTCCTTTATGGGGGTTCTGCGGTCTACCAGTTTTAATAAATGTTGATTGGGAATGATAATGAGCGTGTCGACAGCCTTGCGAAGCTTGGCAATTCCTTCGTCAGCCAGGCGTTGTTTTTGTTTGCCTTCAAAATCGAAGGGTCTGGTGACTATACCAACGGTCAAGGCACCCTGATCCCGTGCTATCTGGGCGATCACCGGTACAGCACCGGTTCCGGTACCTCCACCCATTCCTGCTGTGACAAACACCATATCCGCACCACGGACTGCGTTTGTAATCATGTCGGTGTCCTCAACAGCGGCTTTCTCGCCAACCTCTGGCTTCCCGCCTGCACCAAGACCTCCGGTCAGTTTTGACCCGATGGGAAGTTTAACGGGTGAATTTGAATAATTTAACGCCTGTAAATCAGTGTTGGCGACTATAAACTCGACATTCTGTAAACCACATTCCATCATGCGGTTTACCGCGTTTGAGCCACCGCCCCCGACACCAATCACCTTTATAATGGTTGGTGAAACAACCCGTTCACTCACTATTTCAATATTCATTCGTTTTCCCCTCCCAGAAAAAAACTACCAACACAAACAGTATATACTATTTATATGAGAAACAGTCCTCTTATTAAAACAACTCTTTCCACCAGGTGCGGAGCCGCATAAAAGCAGGTTTGGCGGATACCTCATGGGTGGTATCTGTTGATTCCTGTACCTTTTGACGTTCCTGGGCAGCGAGCAATAAGCCCAAGACCGTTGCATAATCAGGGCTGCGATACTCATTTGTTAACCCCCCGAAGTTGCCCGGAATTCCGATCCGAACTGCCTGGGTATTGAATACATCACCTGCAAGTTCCACCACACCGGGCAACAACGCACCACCACCGGTAATGACAACATTTCCGGAAAGCTGGCGAGTTTTCATCAGTGGAGATATTTTTTCGTGTATCATCTTGAATATTTCAGTCATCCGGGGTTGAATAATCTCGCATATTTCTGTCCGGGGAATTATAACGGGAGGTCGGCCGCCCACTCCAGGCAGAATAACTTCCTCATTATCCTCTATCAGGGGCATCCAGCAACATCCTGCATCAAGCTTGATGCGCTCGGCTGTCTCGGCAGAGATTCCTTTCACAATGGATATATCATTGGTTACCTGTATCCCGCCGACCGGAAGAACGAACGTCATAAGGGGCGCATCGTCTGCCAATACAATGACATCTGTCGTTCCTCCACCAAGATCAATCAATATAGAGCCAAGTTCACGCTCATCAACCGTCATGACCGACTTTACGGAGGCCAACGCGTGAAGCATGTATTCATCGACATTCAGCGACGCCCGATTGACACACTTTATCATGTTTTGTATGGATGTTACCGAACCGGTAATAATATGAACCTCGGCCTCAAGACGTACTCCGATCATATTTCGCGGGTCCCGGATTCCCTTTTGATCGTCAACGATATACGATTGAGGTATCACATGAATGACTTGACGATCCATCGGAATAACAACTGCTTTTGCCGCGATAATAACCCGGGATATGTCATCAGGACCAATTTCCCTGCTGTCCCGGTTTTTACCTGTTACCGCCACAACGCCGCGGGAGTTCAGTCCATCCAGATGGGTTCCACCGATACCCATAACACAACTGGTAACCTCAACACCAGACATCAACTCGGCGGCTTCAATCGCCTGAGAAATGGCACGGACGGTATTTTCAATATTGACGACAACACCTTTTCGCAAGCCGGTCGACGGACTTGTACCAACACCGGTGATTTGAAAAACGCCCGAATCGGAGATTTCCCCGATTATCGCACGTATTCGGCTTGTACCGATATCAAGGCCGACAACGACAGTGCTCAAAGTACTTCCCCCTTAAGGCGATACGCTACAGTTCCCGCCCTGATATCAATCTCTTCGACATCAAGCTTGAGGTCCTGAACGACATCAAGTACCAACATCATATACTGAATTGCGTCTTGATTCAACGCCTTGTCCATTCTGACACGAATCGGAGTATGAACAGGAAAAATTACCAAATCATACCCACCGTACGTTTTCGGTTCAATTTTGACCTCCGAAATTGAAGATATCAACAGGGGATTTGATTCTTCAAGGACTGCCAATTGCTCGAGCAAGGGGATCAGTCGGGAATTAAGCCGTACACCGGGAACAATGTGCTCGAAGGTAAGACCGGTAATAAGAGGCAGTGAGGAAGCGACAACAGGGGCTCCTACTCTGAAAGCTACACCGTTTCTGTCTATCTCAAGAGGGACTGTTCTCCCATTAATCTGACCAAAAGCGATTGCAACAGACTTACGCTCAACCACTGTAATTGAGACCCGATCGGGGAAAATTTTCTCGACAGTGACCGACTCGAAAACTGGATGACTGGCCAATCGTGATGCAACTGCTGCCGTTCCGAATTGGAACCATTTTTCGTGCCCGGTAATTCCGGCAAGAGTGCATAATTCGTCATAACCAACCGAGGTAGTACCCTGTACCACAAGACGAATGTCAGTGGTAACGGGAACCAGAATCATATAAAAAAGAACCTCCGCTGCAAGAAAGAACACAAGCAGGGCGATTAGTACGCGCAACAGAATCGGCTTGATTTCAGTTTTTGATTCGCTTCTTCCATGATCTACAATTACTGCTTCAGACATTTTGTATCTCCCCTTCCGGCCCACACCGGGATACATTTATAATGAGACCGCACAACGACAAGGTTATCAGTAGAGACGAACCACCGGATGAAAAAAATGGTAGCGGAATACCAGTAGCAGGAAAAAAACGAACAACAACACCTACATTCATTATTATTTGAAGTAAAATTAGTGTTGCGCAGCCAAAAGCCAAAAGACTTTTGAAACGGTCAGGGCTGAATAAAGATATTCGATAAGCCCGGTACAAAAAAAACGAGATTATGCAAAAGAAGAAAATAACGCCCACAAACCCGGTTTCCTCGGCCCATACCGCAAATATGAAGTCTGACTGAACTTCAGGAATGCTTGATATTTTGCGAATTCCGTTTCCGAGACCTCTTCCCCATAACCCACCCTCGCGCAAAGCCTCCAGGGCGGCATTTACCTGATAGCCTGCCCCTAAAGGATCACGCTCGGGGTCAATAAAAGACAATAAGCGCTCAACTCGATACTCTTTTGTGAGAATCATCAGACTCACAAGTGGAACCACAAGAAGACCCAGGCGCAGAAACCAGCTTACACCGACTCCTGCCACATAAAAAACACACAAAGCACACACTATAAGATACAGAGCTGTTGAAAAATCGTTTTGCAAGTATACGATCATGATAAGGACAAGAGTCATGAGCGCTGCGGGATAAATCGAAACAGCTGGCTCATTCAAACGATCATGCTTTTTGGAAAATAAATTTGCCAGAAAAAGCATCATGGTCATTTTTACCAATTCAGATGGTTGAAATGTAAAGGAGCCAAGTCCTATCCAACGGGAAGCACCGTTTTTTGTAACTCCAATACCAGGTACAAAGGGAAGTAATAATAATATAAGCGTTATAACTACCAGCTTGGGTAACTGGGAACGGATGAATTGCAGATTAACCACGGATAAAATAAACATGCATACAAGGCCAATGCTCAAATGAACGGCCTGTCTTTTTACAAAATACATCGGATCATCGAAAATTCGCTGACCATAGGAAATAGAGCCTGAGAACAGGGTGGTCATACCCAGGCCACAAATAAACAAAACGAGCAAAATAAAAACAAAATCAACGGATTCAGGGGTTTCATTTTTTTCTGCTACAATTTGTTTTCTGTTCATGTTGCTATCTCCGCAGAGATATCAGTAATAACCGGAACAACCCTCTCCAATGCCATACCCCGGGAGCCTTTAATAAAAACAAAATCACCAGGTTTTACCAAACGCCGAACAGCCTGTTTTAATTCGTCCATTGAAGGAGCGAAATAAACCGACGCATTATTCCATGCCACAGAGTATCCCGCATGTATCATGTCGTCACCAAACAAGAAGACAGTCTGAGCATCAGCCAGGGCTGCGATAGAACAAATTTTTTGATGAGACTCAAATGAAGATTCCCCAAGTTCAAGCATGGATCCAAGTATAAAGTGCTTTTCTCCCTGCCATTCCAGGGAAGAACAAAATTCAATGGCCTTTTCCATCGACTGGGGATTAGCATTATAGCAATCCTGCAGAATGGTTACCGGCCCACGAATAATTTCTGCACGTCCGAACAGGCTTTTTACTGACTCAAGTCCACATCCGATCTGTTCAGTCGTACAGCCCATATCTTCGGCTACCATCATTGCACCAAGTGCATTGGTCAAGTTATAAGATCCGGGCAACGGAAATCTAATGGTACGTCCCTTATACAGGATAAGACTTCCTTCGAGACCTGCATCTTGAATATTCTCGATTCCCTCAAGAGAGGTGCGACCAAAGGTTTTCACTGTCCCCGAGGGAATTGAACGAAGATATGAGGCATATTGATCATCTTCCGGAACATATCCGACACAAGTCGCAGAAAAATAATTGAAAATGGATTTTTTTTCTTTAGCTATGGCATCCTTGCTGCCGAGAATTCCGATATGGGCGGTTCCGATGTTTGTTATTATTGCAAAATGTGGAGAAAGAACTCGTGCTAACTCATCAATTTCTCCGTGACGGTTCATTCCCATTTCGAAGATACCTACTTCATGTTCCCGACGGATACGAAATACCGATAAGGGCAAACCTGTCTCCGAGTTTAAATTTCCCTCATTCTGGATAACTCGATATTTTTGAGACAATATTGCGCCCAAAAGCTCTTTTGTAGTTGTTTTTCCGCTTGATCCGGTAACACCAACCTTCAATAATTTGGGGAATAAATTCACATATGAACGGGCAGCATCCTGTAAGGCAGTCAGCGTATGAGCGACAACAATAAAGCACGCATGATACTGTTTTGCCAGAGAGAAAAAAAGACTTGCAGAACCGTCAGCATGAGCACTATCTATCAGGACGATGAGGGCTCCTGCTGATAATGCCTGAGGAATATATACATGGCCATCCTGTCTATCCCCCATCAGGGGTATAAACAACGATCCCGGCAGCACATTGCGGCTGTCGGTTACCACCGAGGTAAAACCATTTTCGATGCTACAATCACATAGACAGGAACCGGATACTGCTTCAAGCAATTGTTCCTTCGTCATGAGGAGTTCACCCACCGCGACCCTCCCTGTTTAGAGAAATACGTATTATCTCTTCAGGCCGGGCCTTTCGCATACCGAGATCTTCTATCGCCACACGCTCTATTCTGTCCGGGGAGGTCAACACGGAAATACCCGATATGTATCTCCTGTTGATTGCAACAATTTCATACTGCTTCTTGTCAAGGCTGTTCATTTCTCTCTCGCTTGATACATACCGGCTTGACTGCCAGACAGTAACAAAAAGCATAACGGGAATTGATACAGTCAATAACACAATGAGTGTTTTCTTTACCATTTTATATGATCTCCGACGACTATCTTCTTTACGACTCTCAGGCGCGCACTTCTTGAAGGTGAATTGTTACGCACCTCCTCTTCAGTAGGAGAGACTGCTTTTTTTGTTAAAAGTTCGGCCCGTGGCTTTCCCCCGCATTTACATATCGGCATTTCCGGTGGACAAATACAGGATTTGCTTAAGTCACGGAAATAATTCTTTACAATACGATCTTCAAGGGAGTGAAAAGTAATAACACCCAGGCGGCCATCCAGCGCAAGGGCATTCATGGCAAGAGACAGCAAACGTGGAAGACGGGATAATTCGCTGTTTACCGCAATTCTTAGTGCCTGGAAGGTTCGGGTAGCAGGATGAATTCTCCCATGTCTATAATCTGAAGGCACGGAAGAGTATATACAATCCGCCAGAGCTCTTGCTGTTGAAAATGGAGCGGAATTACGCATCTGACAAATACTTCTGGCTATACGTCGGGAATAACGTTCTTCCCCAAAAAGAAATATTAAATTGGCTAGCTCATCTTCCTTGTAGGAATTCACAATATCGGCTGCGCTTTCACCCGAGTCACTTTCAAGACGCATGTCAAGCGGTTCATCAGAACGGAAACTGAATCCACGTCCGGATTTCTCATAATGAAACAGGGATATACCCAAATCAATCAATATGCGATCAGGCTTTTGTTTTTCGGTCGAATAGGAGGCAAAAAACTCATCAGACCAGCCATGATAAAATTCTATGCGATTACCGAATTCCTGTAAGCGTTCTCGTGCCCGTTGCTGAATCTCATTATCAGCATCGATACCTATAGCTTTTAGGTCAGGAAAACGGGACAGAAAGGCGTGAGTATGTCCGCCTTCTCCTAATGTTCCATCGATAAACAGTGACGATGGCTTTTCGGGGGCTAAATACAGGAGGCATTCTTGTAAAAGGACCGAAGTGTGTATTATTTCCATACCTTTTTACAGACAAATATCGCCAAGGCCTTCTGTGGCCGCACGAAAATCCGCCTCGCTTTCCTCCAGATACAGGTCATATTCTTTTGAATCCCATAATTCAAAATACTTGTTAATTCCTAAAAAAACACAATCCCTGCCAAGACCCGCAAACTCGCGCAGGCTTTGGGGGATTGAAATACGTCCGGCTTTGTCAATTTCTACTTCCTGGGCAGGAGCAACCAATCTGCGCAAAACCGAACGGGACTGTGATTGAAACACTGAAGCGGAATCCATCAATTTGTCGGACAGTATCTTCCACTGATCAGGGGGGAAAAGCCATAAACAGCGGTCTATTCCGCGGGTCAAAATAAGAGTTGCACTGTCAAGCTCAGTACGCAACTTGACGGGGAACATTATCCGTCCCTTTTCATCAAGTGTATTGCGATACTCTCCAGTTAACAGTTGAACATCCACTTTATTCTACTTTCTCCCACTTTCTACCACACATTCCCCATTCTATCACTAAAATTCCATATGTCAACATGGTTTTTGAAAAAAAGGTCGTTTTCTGATATAGTTTTCCAATGACTCTCTATGAAACGTATATTGTGTTTCCAAATGGGGACAAACAGGAGATTTCTCACAATTTGACAGCAGGAATGCTCGTCGATTTAAATGGATACCCCCTTGCACTACCGTTACCGACGATAAAAATGCTTGCCTACCATGTTTCTGGAAAATCAACCAGGGAAGAAAGAGGAGTTATAACCGTAGAATATCGGCTTGAACAATTATCGGCATATGAACTATTGGAGTATGTGTGATCAATACGTGGAACGAGTCATTGCTTCATGAACAATTAAAGACACTCTATTCTGAAGGAAGCGGTCAATTCGAAGTACCATGCGATGGATATATATGTGATGCAATCAAAGTCGATGGAACAATTATAGAAATTCAGACAAGCAATTTAAGCAAGCTATCACACAAGCTAACAAAGCTTGTCTTGAATCATAAGGTCATTCTTGTATATCCAATAGCACAAAAAAAAACGCTTGTTACATACGATTCTGATGGTAATATAAAAAGCACCAGAAAAAGTCCCAAATCGGAAACGATTTACCAAATTTTCCGTGAAATTACCGGATTAATTCAGGTTCTTTCACACGAGAATATCACACTTAAGCTGGTTTTTGCCCATATTATAGAAAAACGTATAGCAGATGGAAGCGGTTCATGGAGAAGAAAAGGAATCCGTATAATTGGTAAAGAACTGAAGGAAATATATGGATCACAGGAATTTAACACAATTGCAGACTACTCTGCATTACTGCCTGTAAATCTGGAGCAGCCATTTACAACCAAAGACTTGTCAAAGGCAGGCGCAGGATCTCATGCAGGCCACATGGCATGGGTTCTTCATAAAACCGGATTCGTTCAGCGCATAGGTAAAAAAGGCAACGCATGGCTCTATGTTTCCAGCCTCCCGGTTCGATAACAGGTTAACGGCACCAAGTCAATCATGAAGCGAGAACCGGCAACTCCATTCTGACAGTAGTACCCTTACCTTCCTCGGAGAATACCGTAATGCTCCCATGATGTGCATCAATGATGCTTTTAATTATCAACATTCCAAGTCCTGTACCACCGGCAGCGGAGGAAGAATAAAAGGGCTCAAAAATATGCTGCAAGGTTTCCGAAGACATGCCTGTACCGGTATCTGTCATTTCAATTACGATTGAATCTTCCAGCTGTCGTGCGTTCAGATACAAAGCCCCACCGTCCGGCATGGCTTTGAAAGCATTTTCCGCAGCATTGATTAGTGCACGCAACATTCGATCTTCATCAAGTATAACAGGTGAATGGACTTCATTTTGTACACTGAATTCAATCGGATGTGGTGGGCTCCTCAGTACAATGATATCGCCAAGTCGATTGAACAACGACTGCAAACTGCAAACAGACATATTCAGGCGGATTTCGCCACGGGCATAATCAAGAAACTCGGCGGCAAGCATCTCCATACGGGATATGTCTTGATGTATCTTCTTGATTGCCGAGGTACAATATTCCTTGTTATCATAATACAGCTCCAACAACTCCATTCGACTTTTCAAAGCGGAAAGAGGATTCCGTATATCGTGCAGAATAAGCGAAGAAAATTTACCAACTACAGATAATCGCTCCCTGTTAACCAATTCTTCCTGAAGCGCCTGTAATTCACTATATGCTTTTGCCAACTCCTTGTTTTGACGATCCAGGTCGTTGATGTGGGACTCGTTTGAGCGACGCACCATCATGGTAACTGTTTTTAAGAGTGCAAGGCACATGGCGGTATCTGTCGCAAGAATTTGCTGAAAGTCGGTTGCATGAACTACCAGTGCTCTCACCAGAGTTTTTGAGCGCACAGTTGCGCTTCTGGGCTGTGAATCTATCAAGGCCATTTCACCAACGGCCTCTCCACCGCTGGTAATACCCAATAAAACAGAATCGGGTTGCCCGAATCTCTTCCAGATCTCCAACTCACCTTCAAGGATAATGAAAAATGAATCTCCAATAGAATGTTCATGAAAAAGAACCGAACCAGGCCCAATCACAATTTCTGTACACAATGCGTATATTTTTCGTAGCGAGTCATCAGGCATAGTACTGAAAAAATAGATGTTTCGTAAAAAATCAATTTTCTCACACATTTAATGAATATCCATCATACAGTTTGCCTCGAATTTCTAAAAAAAGATCACAATAGTATTCCATGTCAATTGTCGCTGCATTCCGACAGTATAGTCGGACACATAACACAGACAAAAAAAGCCGCCTGAGGGCGGCTTTTTTTGATTATTCATACATACTTACCAATTGTCAAACATGTCATCGGTATCACGAGCATCAAGTTCATACAAATCAGATACGACGCGAAGATCATCGAAGTAAACATAATAACTTCCATAAGCATCTTCCGGATCACATTCGATCTTGAAACCGACAATTTTCAATCCCATTCTGGTGCTATAGTGATAGTCCTTCTGGATAATACCGGATTTTCCATCAGGATTTTGCGGAGGAATCGCCACAGTCATTTTTTTCCAGCCGGAATGGTTAAGCTTGCCCATATACAGCTCGAACTGTGTTCCCCAGTAATCCACTAGAACCAGTTTAAGGGTATGGTTGTAATTTCTTCCGACCACCCATACACTAACTGTTTTCGCAATACCTTCAACAGGAAGGGGTTTTACGGCAGTAACATTGAATGTGGTATATCCACGGCGAAAATAATCCACCTTTGTTCCAAAAACCTTGGTATCCGGGATCTCAAGGCCTTCTTCTTCCGGTACCGGCTGTTTTTCTGCAGGGGAACCATCAAACAGTCGACTGGAAATAACACCGTCATCCGATGATATCCAGGAAGCCCACGTTCCCTCATTCTCAAATTTCTCTATTGATACTTCTTTGAGCTTCTGTATCGCAGAATCTGCCCCGATAAGAGCAGGATTTGCCGCGTCAAGATTGAGATCTTCTGAAGCCATCTGCGCACTCGCCAGTGACGCACAAAGAACAACGGCTGCGACAAGCAGTATTTTTTTCATCGATCGTTCTCCTTTCACGTTATTCTGCAAAACTGGTGCCAACAAGCTCGAAGCCGTCATAGGAAGGCATGAATGTATCTGTCAGAGCCTTGAACTGATCGAAGAAGATATAGAAATTATCTACCCTCTCAGTCGGAAGCGTACGCAGCCGGAACGCTACAAAAGACATCTGCTGAATACCACTTAAATACGGAGAAACTTGCTGAATATTTGTCGGAATATTTACCGACATATTCTTCCATCCCTCGTGATTGACCAATCCCATCGGGATGGTATGAACCCGACCATTACAGTCACGCACAAGGATTTCCAGAGCATAGGAATAATTTGCACCCCACACCCACAAGTCAAGGCGAGTAATCCTTCCCTTGAAGGGTATTTCGTACGGAACGACCTCATCGCCCGAATCCTTCCGAACCGGCACAATATCTACCCAGTTATCACCCTTGCGGTCAAACTTGACCTCAAGACCAAGAATTTTGTAGCCGCCCTCAGAGGATGACTGCATTACCCGCAAAGCATTCGGCATTCCGTCAAAATACTTCAAACGGGGAAAACCTTCAGTTTTAAACTTGCTTCCTGCTGCAACCCATGTCCACTCTGACTCATCAGGACTGTCAAAATCGTCCACAATGTATGTCTCATAGTTCACCGATCTGCTTTGAGCTGCCAGCGGCAACGCACAGAGCGCGAACATAAGGACAAGGCCTGCGATGATCAAACCGCCTTGTTTCATCCCAAACTCCTTTTATAGCTCTATCATCGGAAAAATCAACAGCTTTATTTATTATATGGCTAAGAAAAGTCTTTGTCAAACCGT
>LVBK01000031.1 GCA_001604385.1 Spirochaetales bacterium Spiro_09
AAAGTCTGAATTACGTAATAAAGGGAAAATGATTCCTTTAAATGATATTTGGATTGCTGCACACACAATTGAAACAGGTTCTAAACTAATTACTTTTGATGCACATTTTAGGAATATCACTGGTTTGCGTATATGGAATGAAATGTAATAATTAGAAAGCGCCGAACAACGTGTGTTAATTTGGTATTTACGTGGAAATAGCAAAGCGAAGGATATTGTTGAAAATAACATACCTTTTTCCATTTCTGTAATCACGTATATTGAAGTAAAGAGGGGCTATTGCAGAACTCTGAGAGTTATGCAATTGGCCCAACAACTAATTCTATCAGAGCCCTCAGTCACGAGTGGAAATATTTCCAGAGTGATCCGTCACTTAGCGCATTAAAAGAACATCTCGGTCAAAAATGCCTTTACTTCATCTCGGTATTCCTGGCTGAGAGCGTTGGTGGACCACAAGGATTCTGATCCATGGCGTCCGCCATTGCTTGGTAAAAAGATTCGTTTATCAGCAACAGTAACGGAATCAAAAAGTTTCTTAGTGCCAAAAGCCTCTGAGCTCATCGAGCTCATAAACACGGGAACGGTAACTTTTGCCGCATGGGTTATTACATAGTCGTTGGGCTTGCCGACATCGGTAAAGTATTCTCCAGGCGAAAAGATTATTACGCCGTCTGTGAGTTCAGGATTCTGGGCGGCAATTATGAGCGCAAGGGACGCAGAGTAAGAACTGCCCCATACGATTACCTTGCCCTTTGCGTACTTCCCTTTCACTAGTTCGATAGTGGCAATGATATCCTGCTCTGCATCCAGAAAATTGGTATCTAAACCTTTTTTTGCTGCCTCGATCAATGTCTCGTTCGAAACCATGTTGATTTTTCCGCCGGAACGCTGATCAATCGCTATACAGTTTATGCCCAGTGTATTGACCCACGGGGCAATTTCCTTATACTCACCGCGGCTCCAGCCCGAGCGATGACATAACACAATAAAAGGCGCTTCTTTGGGGTGAGGCATATAGAGGTCGGCTGTTATTTTGAGTCCATCCTTGCTTTTGAAGGTTATTGTTTGCGGAACTTTTTTTTCTCCTCCGCATGAAAAGATGAATCCTGACAAGATAATACTCACCGCACCGAGCAGTACCATAAATTTGTTCTTTTTCATGCATCCTTCCTTTATCCATTCGAACATGCACATCACTATACGGGCGAGGAAAATTCCTGTCAAGTTTGAGTGAAATACTGGAAAATGAAGGACGTGGCTTGTCTGTGCGCAATTCGCTTCACCTCATTTTATTGGGCGGGATTCAGTCCTGTTGGCAGGGTCAGCGAAGATATGTTGGGAAGCGCTTTTGCCCTGCAACATCCTTCTTCGAACGGCTGTGAGGATGGCCCGATCGCCACCAGTCCCGCGCTCTGCCTCGATTTCTCCACGTAATAGTGTTGAGTTTTTTGAAACTTCAGGCGTATACTTATTGAATCAGCAACATCCGATGTCAGGAGTTTCTATGATTCAATTCCAAAAACAACCCATGATGCGCAAGGTATTGATAAGCCTTGTGCCTCTTTTTCTGCACTCCTTGTGGCTATACGGCCTGCGGGCCCTTGCGGTAACCATGATTACGTTCGTGACGGGAATTCTCGTTGAGTACCTGTTTGAACGGGGAAAGAACGGAAAGAACGCGAAAGTGACCGAGGCGGTGCTGGTTACCTGCGCCCTGTATGCCCTATCCATGCCACCAGCCGCCCCCTTGTGGATCGTGGCAATTGGTATCGTTTTTGCGGTCTTTATGGCCAAGGAAGTGTTCGGCGGATTCGGGCGAAACGTGTTCAATCCGGCTATTTCCGGAAGGCTTTTCGTCTATATCTCGTTTGCCGCAATTCTGGGAAAATCCTTTGTTCCCCATGGCAACTTCGGCATGAACGCAGGTTCCTTTTGGGGTGGAACCCTCTTCGGCAAACCGGATGTCATTACCGGAGCCACACCCCTTGCCGTACTGAGAACTGGGGGAGAGGCAGACATTCTCTCGCTCTTGACCGGTTTCCATGAAGGCTCTATCGGTGAATCTTCGATTCTGCTTATTGCGATCGCGGCGGTCTATCTTGTCGCTACCAAAACAGCCAACTGGAGAATAATCCTTTCAACCTCGCTCGGGGCTGTCGCTATGGCAGCGATATTGCTTTTTTCGGGCGTACCGGGAGCGCTTCCCCTTGAAAGTCTTCTTTCAGGAAGCCTTGCCTTCGTAATTGTATTTATGGCCACAGACCCGGTGTCCGCACCGAAGAAGGCCCCTTCCTTGTATATTTACGGAGCCCTGATCGGAATATTGACCGTTCTTATGCGTCAGTACAGTGCGTTTCCTGAAGCGACCAGCTTTGCCGTACTCCTGGGAAATACGGCCGCAAGTCTGATAGACCGCCAGGTGATTCGCCTGACACCAAAGAAGGAGGCGACAAAATGAAAAAGGATTCAACGCTCTATGTGGCAATCTTCATGTTCACGGTAAGCATTGCCTTCGTGCTGCCGCTTGCCCTTGCGAACGAACTGACAAAACCCGCAGTCACCGAGAACATGATTTTCGCTTCCCGGAAAGCGGTTCTCGACGCCTTCGGTATTTTATGGACATCCAGGACACATGCCAACTCCCAATATGAATCCCGCATTGTCGAGCACGAATCGAATGGCTCAAAGGCCTGGAAAACGGTGATTGACGGAAGCGACCATGTCGCGATTGAATACACGGGAGCCGGAGTATGGGGTCCCATTACGATAATCCTTGCAGCCGATAAAGAGGTGACAAGGCTCGACGGCATGACCGTTCTCTTCCATTCTGAAACGCCTGGACTTGGCGGACGCATAGACGAGGAATGGTTTCGGGAACAGTTCCGCAAGGAACAGGTAGGTGCCGAAGGTATCCGCATCACCACGGGAACCGAAGCCCTGGGAAGGGGCGACACCGATAAAGACAACCTTGTGCTGGATGGAATCACCGGCGCGAGCAGAACAACACAAGCCATGGAAGCCCTCGTAAACGGGGCCTTACGGGAGCTTCGCACATTCGCAGGAGCGGCCAAATGAGCAAACAGCTAAAGAAAGTGCTAAACGACAACATGTGGGCAAACAATCCGGTTTTCGTCCAGATACTGGGAATATGTTCCACCCTCGCGGTGACAAACAATATGCGCAACACCCTCGTAATGGGCCTGGGCGTGACCTTTGCAACCGCCTTCTCGGCCATCGCTCTCTCGCTCATGAAGGACCTCATCCCCCGCAAGGTGCGCATGATAGTGCAGGTCCTTGTCATATCGTTTTTCGTCATAATTGTGGATATTCTCCTTCGCGCCTACCTCCCCGAGATCTCGAGGCAATTGGGCCCCTATGTCGGACTGATCATAACGAACTGTATCATTATGGGGCGTATCGAGGCCTTTGCCCAGGCGAACAAACCGCTCATTTCGTTTTGGGACGGTCTGACAAGCGGTATTGGCTACCTTGCGGTCTTGATGCTTCTTGCCCTTGTCCGGGAATTCCTGGGATTCGGAACCTTTTTTGGTTTCGCGGTCACGGGAGAGAACTTTGTACCCTGGACGATTATGGTCATGCCGCCGAGCGCGTTCTTTCTGCTCGCATTGCTCATCTGGTTCGTGAACTCGAAACAGGCGAAGGCAAATCCCCAAAAAACCGCACAACAGGGAGCTAAAAAATGACAGCTACACTTCACCCATTCACGCTTTTATTCGCCTCGATATTCACGAGCAATATTCTGCTTGCAAACTTTCTGGGCATGTGTTCATTCATTGCGATCTCCAGGGAACCAAAAAGCGCATTCGGGCTCGGTTTTGCGGTAACGGTCGTAATGACCGTGTGCGGGGCCTTCAGTTATTTCGCCCTTCGGTACATCATAATGCCGCTGGGACTCGAGTACCTGTCTTTCATTCTGTTTATTATCCTTATTGCTGCCGTTGTGCAGGTGCTTGAAATGATTCTGGAACGCGTGGCTCCGGCACTCTATATGACGCTGGGTATATTTCTACCGCTCGTGACCGTTAACTGCGCCATCCTCGGTGTGGTGCTTTTCATGCAAATCAGGCAGTATACCTTTTTACAGACGCTTGCCTTCTGTGCCGGTTCAGGCTTGGGCTGGTGGCTTGCCATCGTTCTGCTTGCCGCGATCCGGCAGCGAATCGAAAACAACCCCATGCCCGCCGGTTTGAAGGGTAAGGGCATTACGATAATAACGATCGGGTTTATGGCGATGGCCTTTATGGGCTTTTCCGGAATGATACCGGTTCAATAAGGAGAACACGATGTCCGCAATACTTTTAGGCCCGGCGGTAATAGCCGCTTTCTCGGTCGTGCTCGGCATTCTCATCTCGATCATAGACCGTATTGTGAATAATTACGGCGAGGTTACCATATCGATAAACGGCGGCAAAAAGACGCTCACCGTGAACGGCGGCTCCAAGCTCCTGGGAACCCTTGCTGCCGAAAATCTTTTTATACCGAGCGCCTGCGGTGGACGTGGTTCCTGCGGCGCCTGCAAGGTGAAGGTCCTCTCGGACGTGGGACCGGTGCTTCCTACCGAAACCCCCTATCTGAGCGTGGCGGAACTTGAGGGCAATGTACGCCTTGCCTGCCAGATCAAGCTCAAAAAAAATATCGAGATCGAAATTCCGGAAGAAATATTCTCGGTCAGGCGATACAACTCGACCCTTGAAAGTATGGTAGATGTGACGTACGACATCAAGGAACTTACGTTCAACTTGGGAAGTGGAGCGGAAATAGACTTTGTGAGCGGACAATATATGCAATTGGTGGCTCCTGCCTACGGGGATGTGGCCGAGTCGACCCAGCGGGCATATTCAATCGCTTCGCGTCCCCTGGACAAGAACAGGGTGCAGCTCCTCGTCCGTCTGGTTCCCGGCGGCATTGTCACCGGCTGGGTTTTCAAACATTTGAAGGTCGGGATGAAGGTTGAGCTTATCGGACCCTTCGGGGATTTCCATGTACATGATACGAAGGCGGCGATGATCTGCGTCGCCGGCGGTTCCGGAATGGCCCCCTTCAAGAGCATGTTCGCAGATATGTTCGAGCGAAATGCGTATCCTGACAAGGATATCTGGTATTTCTTCGGCGCACGCACCACCCGCGATATGTTTTATCTGGACGAACTTCGGGAACTGGAAAAGAAATGGCCGCGCTTTCACTTTATTGCCGCGCTCTCCGAGCCCAAACCGGAGGAGAAGTGGGAGGGTGATGTCGGCTTGATTACAGATGTGCTTGATCGCTACTTCCGCGAGAAAATTGGCAGCGACAAGCCTCTTGAAGGATACCTTTGCGGCAGTCCCGGTATGATTGACGCCTGTGTGCGGGTAATGACCAAGAACGGCATTGCCGCGGAAGACATCTTCTTTGACAAGTTTGCCTGAGAAACGGCAGGGAGCGAAACCATGAAACTGAGTGCAAAAGACATACACGCATACGAACGCATGAAAGGTGGCCTCATCACCGCGAACGGCTTTTTGGGAACCGATGCCCGGGGCCTTGCAGAAATTATTCAAAAGGACAGCGAGGCTATGGAAGAGCTCGGGCTTACATTTGAACAAGCGGCCTCCGCGCTCGAGACGCTCAAGGACGCGGGCTCGAAGGGTCTGGGAGAACCCACCGAACTGCCGAACGGCATAGTGGTTCAAACCGGAGACGCCCGCGGTGTGCTTCCCTGTCCCTGGGACGACGGCGTATTCCACAAGAACTCAGTTGTAGCGGAGAATCCGGCAAACGGTGGTCGTCTCGTTTACTCGGATCTTTCGATACATTTGCTTCGGGAACATCATTTTTGCCAGGGCAGGGGCAGCGAATTTCGCCTTGATCCTGCAGAAATGGCAAAATTCATGCCGCTGCGCTGATCTCTTGTAACAGTCCCATCAATCGCGCAATGCGATACGATAATGTCCAGAAATTGTCCTGTATACCGCATAAAAAAGGCTTGAATCGCGAAAGCGGTTCAAGCCTTTTTTCGTTATGACCGTACGGGAGCGCGTCAGATGACCGTACCGTTCGGCACGACGGCATTCTTGGTAATGACATAAATGCCGTCAACCACGTGGTACCAGCCATAATCCCCGTCTGCGGGAGTCTTGCCCATGCCGATAGACACGTCATGTCCGATGCGGGCGTTCTTGTCGATAATAGCCCGCCTGATGACGCAGCGCTCGCCGATACCGATATTGGGGATGTTCTTTGTCCGGTTATCATCCTTGTCGCAGTCGGTTTCGTAGTGGTCGGCGCCCATCGTTATGACACCTTCGAGATAGGCACCGCTTTCAATCGTCGAGCGGATGCCGATAACCGAATGCTTGATGGTCGCGTTGGTTATGACGCAGCCTTCGCTCGTGTTTACCTGGTCAAGGGTCGCCTGGTTGATTTTGGAGGAGGGCAGGTTCCGGTTATGGGTATAGATCGGCGCTTCCTCGTCGTAAAAATTGAACTTTGGCTTGATGCTGGTCAGGTCAAGCGTGGCGTCGTAAAAACTCCTGATAGTTCCGATATCTTCCCAGTATCCGTCATACACGTATGATTTCACATGAAAATTGGCCAGGGCCTGGGGGATAACCTCTTTACCGAAATCGGTCAGTTCGT
Organism: Spirochaetales bacterium Spiro_09; assembly: GCA_001604385.1. Lineage (GTDB taxonomy): Bacteria > Spirochaetota > Spirochaetia > Treponematales > Treponemataceae > Teretinema. The sequence continues at coordinate 6,637 of LVBK01000031.1, forward strand.
TGTCAAGGGAACCTTCCATCGCCGCTGCATTGAAAATGTATATACCCATGGAGGCGAGGTAGTCTTTGTCCGGGTCCGAGTTGGGCGAACGGGCAGGCTTCGGAATAATCCATTCTGAAATATCCTTGTCGGGTCCCGGTTTTTCCATAAACTGGGTAATGCGCCCCGTTTCATCCGTCTTCATAATGCCGTAGCCCGAGGCATCATGACGGTTTACTGCCGTGCAGGCGATAGTGATGTCAGCGCCGGACTCTTCGTGCTTCCTCAGAAAGCCTTCCAGATCCATACGGTACAGCTGATCTCCCGCAAGGATGACATAGTGGGTGGGTTTCTGGGTTTTGAAGTGCAGGAAATTCTTGCGTACAGCGTCAGCGGTGCCCTCATACCATCCGGAATGGTCAAAGGTTTGCTCGGCAGCAAGAATCTCTACAAACCCGCCGGAAAAGTTATCAAAGTTATACGCGCGCGCTATGTGCATGTGCAGGGAGGCGGAATTGAACTGTGTCAGGATGTATATTTGCTTGAAGCCGGAATTGATGCAGTTTGATATGGGTATGTCGACTATGCGGTGTTTTCCGCCGAAGGGAACGGCGGGTTTTGACCGTTCTTTTGTCAGCGGGTACAGGCGAGTACCTTTACCACCACCCAGAATGATAGATAATACTTTTGGCACGGGATGCTCCTTGAAGTTCATTTTTTACAATTATAATCGGGAGCTCAAACTACTGCCAGTAAAAAACGCAGGGAAACAGCGTAATGATCAACTATTTTTTCGCTCTATGATATAATTCGTGCCATGCACAGTGACGAGATTCTTTCCTCCATTTTAGAAGATCCGGCATTCAAGCCGTTTATCAACCGCGTCCAGGTACTTCCGGAGCGTGAGGGGGTGTACGCGCCCTTTCCTGCCGACGTATCCGATTCTCTGCGGGAGGTTTGCATTTCCCGCGGCATGGAAAGGCTCTATTCCCATCAGGAAGAATCCTTCCGGGAATCCAGGGCGGGCCGGAATGTCGTGGTAGTAACCCCGACCGCCTCGGGAAAAACCCTCTGTTACAACCTGCCGGTCATGCAAACCCTTCTCGAGGACGGGGAGGCCCGCGCGCTCTATATCTTTCCCACCAAGGCGCTGAGCCAGGACCAGCAAAGCGAATTGAACAGCATGATTTTGGGCGCGGAAGGGGACGTTCGCCAGTCCCGCATTCCCCTGAAGGTCAGCATTTACGACGGGGACACCCCCCAGTCCTTACGGAATGAAGCCCGCGACAAGGGGCGTATTATCATCACGAATCCAGACATGCTCCACGCGGGTATTCTTGCCAATCATACCCGGTGGATACGTTTTTTTTCCAACCTGAAATATATCGTCATCGACGAGATGCACACCTACAGGGGCATTTTCGGCAGTCACATGGCGAACGTTCTGCGCCGCCTGTTGCGTGTCGCGGCCTTTTATGGCGCCTCGCCCCGTTTCATTCTGTGTTCGGCGACCATCGGGAATCCGGCCGAACTAGCCGGGCGACTGATTGGCTCTCCCGTGCACCTGGTGGACACCAATGGCGCTCCCTCCGGAAAAAAAACGATCGTGCTGTATAATCCGCCGCTTGTGGACGCGGTTCAGGGCATCAGGCGGAGTGTGATGAATGAAAGCCAACGATGGGCGCTCGCCTTTTTAAAGCGCGGGATAAAAACCATCTTGTTCGCGCATTCGCGTGTCCGTACAGAGGTTATCGCTTCCTATATCAACGATTCCCTGTCAAATGTGTATACGGCAAACCACGGGATAACGGTCGTACCATACCGGGGAGGACTCCTTCCCCTGGAGCGCCGGAAAATTGAAAAGGGCTTGCGGGAAGGAAGCATCCAGGGAGTCGTGTCCACCAACGCGCTTGAGCTGGGCATCGACATCGGAGGCCTGGACGCGGCGGTGGTCGCGGGCTTTCCCGGCTCCTTTTCCTCGTTCTGGCAGCAGGCAGGCCGTTCGGGACGGCGACAGACTGCCTCTGTCGCCGTTTTCATCGCCTCCTCCTCTCCGCTTGACCAGTTCATTATGTCCAACCCGGAGTACTTTTTTTCGCGCCCGCAGGAAACCGCCCACATCGACCCGGACAATCCGTACGTACTTGCAGATCACCTCAAATGCGCGGCCTTCGAACTTCCCTTCACCGATACCGAGCGCGCTTTGTTCCCCCCGGATGAAACCTCCGACATACTGTCCTGGCTCGAGGAAGACGGCATAGTCCGCCATGTACAGGGCCGGTGGCACTGGTCAGACCGCTCTTTTCCGTCGGAAAGCATCAGTCTCCGTTCGGCTACGGCAGACAATGTGGTTATCGTTGACACCACGAAGGGCCGCAACGACATTATCGGCGAGATGGACCGCCCGTCCGCCAAGGAGCTGTTGTTTCCGAATGCCATATACATTCACCTGGGAAAGCAGTTTGTGGTCACCTCCCTCGACATTCCGAACCGGAAAGCCTGCGTCGAGGAAACCGAATCGAATTATTTTACCGATGCCGTGGTAAAAACCGACATCAAGGTCCTGTCAGAAGATGAATCCGTCACGGGCGGGAAGGGAATTACGGTCGTGACCGCGGACCTTCTGGTGCGCAACCAGGTGTCAAAGTTCAAGAAACTGCGCTTCCATACCCATGAAAACATCGGTTTCGGGGAAATTGCCCTCGATGCGGAAGAGCACGAAACGCGCGGCATGGTGCTCCTGCTGGATAAAATCGACAGCGAATCGGAGGGACTTGCGGTCTTCCCCTCTTCCTGGGAGGATCTTGACGAGGCAGGCAGGGGAGAGGTGCTTGCCGGTCTTTCCCATGTGCTGCGTTCCGTCGCTCCCTTTTTTTTGCTCTGCGACAGCCGGGATATCGGGGTGTGGCCGCGTGTTCGCGACCCGCACTACGGGTGCGCCGCCGTGTACGTATATGACCGGGTGCCGGGCGGAACCGGCCTTTCCGAGGCCCTCAGCCAGGAAGTTCGCAAGGTGTTTGACGCGGCCGGAAGGCGGGTAGCCGAATGCGGGTGCGATGCGGGCTGTCCGTCCTGTATCGGCGTACACGCTTCGGGTGCGGTCATCAAGGACAGCGCGCGCGAACTCTTGACCTTTATCGCGGAGACCTCCGAATGAGCGCCTCTCGCCTTGCGGGCCGGTTGGGACGAATCAGGAACATGCAACAAAACGCATCCCGTACCGCGGAAGCGGAATCCGGCGGTATGGTATCTCCTGAACAAAAGCCACCGTCGTCACTTCCTGGCTGGATGGATCATCAGGGCGCATACTTCGAGCGAGCAATCGATCTCAGGGTTCCGGAATATCGTCCGCATCTCAGTTCGCTCTTTCCGCTTCTCTTTCCCGCCGAGCGCGAGATACTCGAAATTCCCACGTTTATTTCCGGATTATCAAACAAGCTTGTCTTTTTCGATTTGGAAACTACCGGTCTTTCCCATGGTTCGGGAACGGTGGCTTTCATGGCCGCTCTTGGTTTTTTACGGGACAATGATATTCTTTCCGTACATCAGCTGATACTGACCGACTATCCGGGGGAAACGCTTTTTTTGGGACGCATCGCCGAACTGACCTCGGGCATCCAGGCTGCCTGTTCCTTCAACGGAAAGTGTTTTGACTCGCAGATTCTGATTACCCGCTTTTTGATGAATGCCATGAAGCCGGTACTGTCCGGCCCTGCCCTGGTACATCTGGATCTTCTTTTTCCCTCGCGTAGAATCTGGAAGGATCGTTTTGAATCCTGTCGCCTCCAGGTGCTTGAGCAGGGAGTGCTTTCCTTTTTCCGGGAGGATGACCTTCCCGGAAGCGAGGCGCCGGAAGCCTGGTTTTCCTTTATAGAGCGCGGGGAGACCGATCGCCTCCTGAAGATTGCGGATCACAACCGGGATGATTGCCTGTCTCTTGCCCGCCTCTTTTATCGCCTCGACCAGGCAATTGAACGCGGAGAAGATCGCGCCGCCCTGATACGGGCGGTTGAGTTGCGCCGGAACGGGCGCTATGCCGAGGCTTCGGTGTTTTTGCGCGCGCTGTCTGAGGCCGGAAACCCGCTTGCGATGCGCCTCCTGGCCATAGACCTGGAACACCGTCTCCTTGATTTGGGTGAAGCCCGTGAGCTTGCCCGGCGCCTGGGTGACGAAAAACGGCTTGAGCGAATCGAGCGAAAGGGACGGGGCCGGTAAGGGCGTATGCAGTATCCCGTCGATTCATATCTTTCCCACATTCATGACGCCCTTTTTTCTTCCCCGTCGCGTACTCTCGTCCTGCAGGCTGAAACGGGCGCGGGTAAATCCACACGGGTTCCCCAGTCCTTTGTGCCCCGAGTTCCCGGAAAAATCCTGATGCTCGAACCCCGACGCCTTGCGGCAACCGCCATCGCCAACCGCATCGCCGAACTCCTGGGCGAGGCCTGCGGAAAAACCTGCGGCTATCGCATACACCTGGAAACCCGTGTTTCGCCGGACACCCGGATAGAAATCATCACCGAAGCTATCCTCGTGCGCATGATGCAAAGCGATCCGGAGCTTTCCGGTGTATCCCTTGTCATTCTGGACGAATTTCACGAACGCAGCCTGCATGGGGACCTTGCGCTTGCCCTTTTACGCGATATCATGGACCTCCGGGACGATCTGTATCTGGTGATCATGTCCGCGACCCTGGACACTAACGCCCTTGAAACGGCTCTCGCCGCCCAGACAATATCAGTGCCCGGACGGGTCTATCCCGTCGACATTGAATACCGCCCGCAACCTCCCTCACAGACCCGAATCTCCCGTTTTTCCCTCGAAGAGCATTGCGCGCAGGTTATCAGCCATGAGGCCGATCTCCTTGAGACGGGCAGTATGCTGGTCTTTTTGCCGGGTATCGCCGAGATTCGGCGCGTGGAGCGGTTGCTCTCGGTTCAGGCCGAAGTGTGCGTACTGCACAGTTCCATTCCCTTCGAGGATCAACGGAAGGTTCTTTCCGGAGGCGGAAGAAGGGTTATATTGTCATCGTCCATTGCGGAAACCAGCTTGACCGTACCCGACGTGCACGTGGTCATTGATTCCGGGCTTTCACGGACATCGCGGTATGACGCCGGAAGCGGCATTCCCTATCTAGAAACGACGACCGAAAGCGAATTTTCCTCCCGGCAGCGCGCGGGACGCGCGGGACGCACCGGTCCCGGCCGCTGTATACGCCTGTGGGCGGCTCATGATTCCAGGCTCGCGCGCTCACCCTGCGAAATGCTCCGAAGCGATCTGGCGGAGCTCGTTCTTGAATGCGCTCTTTGGGGCGTTACCGAACCTGCCGGCTTGCGCTGGCTTGACGCCCCGCCTGACGCCCACTGGCGCTCTGCGCGCGAGTTTCTCGTGCTCATGGGTGCCTGTACCCCCTCAGCCTCGGTAACCGATTTCGGTCGGGCAATGGCCGCTCTTCCGGTACATCCCCGCATTGCTGCCGTTGCCCTTGCCGGGGGTATCGATGAAGCGGTACGCCTTGCGGCGGGAGAGGAAGAAAACTACGAGGCGCGAAAACTTCGCGAATTGCTGGAAAAAGCAGCCCGCACGCATGGCGGAAAACAGTACCCACGGACAAACGGTTGCGCCGTGCCCCTCCTTGCCGGCTTTCCCGACCGCCTGGCAAAACACGAGGCAGATGACCGGTACCGCCTTCCGTCGGGAAAGCTTGCCCGTCTTTCGGCAAGCCTTCGGGAAGACCGGAATGTATTTGACGAATGGATTATCGCAACCGATGTGGACGCGACCGGCGGTGAGCCGCTTGTCCGTTCCGCCTCGCCGGTGACGGAATCCGTAGCCGAAAAATGGGTATCCGCCCACGGAACGGAGCGCTCATCGGTTATCTGCGAAGGTCGCGTTCTTGACGGCGCGGCGCGCTTTGAAAAAAAGACCGGCCTCTGGTACGGGGACATCCCGGTGCGCGTCCGTTCAGACCGCGCGGAAGGTCCTGAGGTAGCAGCAGCCCTGTGTGCCATGGTTCGAAAATCCGGACTGGATATTCTTCCCTGGACGGAGGAAAGCAGGCAATGCCTGCTGCGCGCCTCATTCTGCCGCCATCGGGGAATGGACGTGCCGTCAACCGCGGAGGAAGACCTGATACAATCTCTGGAAAGCTGGCTCCTGCCCTTTGTCAATACCGCACGGCCCAAAACCGGCGCGGAGGCACTGAGCAGTCAGGCTCTTCTTGATGCCCTCCGGTACCGCTTTGACGGCTCGCTTCTTGACCGGCAGGCACCTTCCGCAATAACGCTAGAGAACGGTTTGAAGCGGGCCCTGGTCTATGAAGTGAAGGACGAGCGGGACGGACCGGTTCCCGTTCTGGAAGTACGGGTACAGGACCTCTACGGTACCGCTCGACATCCCCGCGCGGGCGGCGTCAGCGTACTCCTGATTCTTTTGTCTCCCGCGCGCCGGCCAATACAAATTACCCGAGACCTGGCCGGTTTCTGGAAAACCTCGTGGGCAGAAGTCCGCAAGGAAATGCGCGGCCGGTATCCGAAACACAAGTGGCCCGAAGACCCTGCGCGAAACGAGTAGTATCCGTTTATCCCTTCTTCACGCAATCGATCGCACCGCGAACGGAGTTGATCATGAGCACCCGGGAGGCGCGCCGGAAGTCGTCAGGGTATACAATCCGTTCGCAAAGTTCCCCCCGTTCAAGAAGTTCCGCCCGCATGGTTCCCGGGAGCGCGCCGGAGGTCAGGGGCGGCGTCACCAAGGTTCCGTCAAGTTCCAGCACCACATTTCCGCGAAGCGTTTCGGTCAGTTCTCCCCGGGTGTTCACCATGATGAGGTCGGCAGGCTGGGACATTCCTGTTTCCCGGTATTGTCGTTTTGCTTCCTCAAGATATGAGCGTACCGAGGTCTTGTGCCGGACAAAGACGTCGTCAGCGTCCAGAAAGGCCGGGGTCACATCGATAGTGTAGGGGGTGGGCAAGGCGGGCGGCTCTTCGTTGTCTATGTCAAAATGACCGTCCGGATAGAGCCGGGTCCGAATTTTCCGCACTTCCGACGGGTATCTACGCGCGCTGCGGACAAGGGCTTCGCGGATATCCTCCTCCGGAAAGGCGGTAAAGTAAAAGGCACAGCTGCTATCCCTCAGGCGCTCAATATGGCGGTCGAGCAATTCGCACAGGCCTCCCCGCGCGCACAGGCTGTCAAATACGTAAAACCCGGCCGGGTTTTGCAAGACAGCCGTTTTCGTCATACATTCATCGTATTCCGCGTCCGCGACCGAGGGCCAGACAATGCCGCTCCCGCAACCGTATGCCACAGACCTGTCCGCGGTATCGAATACTGCCGTCCGGATGGCCACGTTGAAGAGCGCCGATCCGTCCGGATCAAGACGTCCGATCGCTCCGGTATACATACCGCGCGCTTCATCCTCAAGTTCAGCGATTATGTCCATACTCCGTATTTTCGGAGCCCCGGTAATGGAGGCGCAGGGAAACACCGCCGCAAAAATATCGGCAAGGCCGTGCTTGGTAAGCGCGCTCACCGTGGAAGTCATTTGTATGAGGGTCGGGTACTTTTCGGTCGCAAAGAGCTCGTGTACCGTCACCGATCCCGCTACCGCAATCCGACCCGCGTCATTTCTGATCATGTCCACGATCATCAAATTTTCCGAGCGGTTTTTTTCGTCGGCGGCGAGTTCACGCGCGCAGGTATCGATTTCGTGCCCGCTCATGCCGGGGAGCACTGCGGCCGTTCCCTTCATCGGTTTGAACAGCAAGCTGCTGACCCCCGTGTGCGCATCGACCGCGCTTCGCGAGAAAAACAACTCAGGCGAAAGCGAGGCTATCTGTTCCTCGCCGCAGTCCAGAAACGCGGTGTATGCGCCGGGTTTCTTTTTTACCCGATCGCAAAACCACGCGAAGGGATTCCCCCGGTAACGGGCGCGCAGGGTAAACGTGTAATTCACCTGGTAACTGTCTCCTGAGGCAAGACGGTCCTTGATTCGATCAATCTTGCCAAGGTATGTGTCCCGGGCAATCGCCGGCACAAAGGCGCTCGTTTCACAGTCGCCATGCGGATCCATACAGGCTTCTTCTATGGACGACACCCTTCTTCTCTCGCGATACAGGGCACAATAAAAGAGGGGAAAGACTGATGATGGACGATTGACGAGATAGTGGGAGTCGAAGGCAGGAGCGGCCTCATAACGGAGCGCGATAACTGCATAGCGCGAGTTATCGCGGGTTTCGCGTTCAATATCGGCAAGAAGCCCGTGAATGGTGCTGGTATCATCGGCGGTAATGGTTCGTTCGGGGTGTTCATAGACATACCAGCACTGATGATCAGGGGCATGAACAAGCGCTCTCATACCAATGGAGTATAGCAAAACGCCTGAGCGAGGAAAAGCTCAAACCGGCGCAAATAAGGCCTAATACCCGCGCACAGCCCTGCCGATACTCAAAACAAGGAGAATTCCTGCATGATCAGAGGTTGGTATACGGCTGCGAGCGGTATGAACGCGCAGCAGCACAGGCTTGACGCTATTTCAAACAATCTTGCGAATGTTGATACAACCAGCTACAAGCGTGATATCAGCGTCAGTAAAAACTTTCCCGAACTCCTGTTACGCCGAATGGAAGACGACGGGGTATATAAAAACCCGTTCGGTTCCGCCGATGTTGCTCCCATTATCGGGAAGATCGGATTGGGGGTCGAAATGAACGAATTTTTTACCGATTTCAGCCAGGGATCTTTCAAGCCAACCGGCGGCGATGCCGACATGGCTCTTGAAGGCAAAGGTTTTTTTGCCGTTGAAACCCCCTATGGGGAGCGCTACACGCGCAACGGGAATTTTACGCTGGGCGTTGAAGGGTATCTGATGACCAAAGAGGGCTATCCAGTCCTTGGTGAAAACGGACGCCTTTTTTTACAGGATACAAAATTCACCATCAATAAAGACGGAGAAATATGGGTTCGACCCATAGAAAATACCGATGCCGACCCGGTGATGCTCGATCGTATCAGATTGGTGCATTTTGAAAATGACCGGTTTATCAGCAAACAGGGTTCAAGCCTTTACAAGGATACAGAGGTTTCAGGGCCCGCACTTCCTGCCGAAGGACGCGATCGTCCCCGGGTAACCCAGGGCTTTATTGAAACTTCTAATATCAATGTCGTGAACGAAATGGTGCAGATGATCGAAGTCAATCGCGCCTATGAAGCGAATCAAAAGACCATTCAGGCCGGCGACACCATGATGAGCAAGCTCTGGTCGGAAGTCGTACGCATGCGCTAGACGCTGCTTGTTCTTGATATTCTGAATCTACAGGAGATTTGAAAATGGTACGAAGTTTATGGACAGCGGCAACCGGTATGAACGGGCAGCAGGCGAATATCGACACGATTGCCAATAACCTTTCAAACGTCAACACCACCGGGTTTAAAAAGCAGCGGGTGGAATTTGAGGATCTTCTGTATCAGACAATCAGGACAGCGGGAACGCCCGCGACCGAAGATACAATCACTCCGGTAGGTGTCCAGATGGGCCATGGTGTCAAGGTTGCCTCCACGCTCCGCATGTTCGATCAGGGTTCCCTGCAAAGTACCGGCAACATCAGCGATATCGCGGTTCAGGGAGAGGGTTTTTTCCGTGTTCTTCAGTATGACGGCTCCTATGCGTATACTCGGGACGGTTCATTTAAAATTGACAGCGACCGACAGCTGGTTACTTCCAATGGTTTGAAGGTTATTCCGGAAATTACCTTCCCGGAAGGATATCGGCAGGAAACCGTCGCAATCAGTCAGGACGGCCGCGTTACCGTAAAGGTTGGCGACCTCGACGATCCGGTCGAGATAGGCATAATGGAGCTGTATCGCTTCCAGAATCCGGCAGGATTGTCTGCGACAGGCGAGAATCTTTTCAAGCAAACACCTGCCTCGGGAGAATCCATTACCGGTCGGCCCGGTTTCGAGGGTTTCGGTAAAACCATACACAAATTTCTTGAAATGTCGAATGTGTCGACTGTGTCCGAAATGGTAAACATGATCGTTGCCCAACGGGCCTACGAGTTCAGTTCTAAGGCAATCCAGACCAGCGATAATATGCTTCAGACTGCAGCAAGTCTGAAAAGGTAATAGAAAATGACACAGCTCGGCGGCGTGCTTTCGGGTAAGGGTTTCAGCAGTTCCATAGACCTCCTGCAGGGGAATGCGCGGGCAAAGGAAACCGAGCGGCGCTTTTCCGCGCTTATTGACGGCGTATCCGCGGGTATGGACGCGAAACCCGTCGACACGATCGGAACCGGCTCAGATATGGCGTCGCGCCTGGATACCCGCTTGCCCGGCGACTTTATCAGTTCCATGGCGGCAAGCGGCAGCGCGCAAACTGACGCGTTGCCTGTCGGCGCCGCGTCCCAGGCGGGTCAAAAAGGACGCATCGACCGGACAAGCGCACTCTACGAAAAAGCCCTCGAACTGGAATCCTATGTGGTCAAGATCATGCTGTCCTCGATGAGGAACACCGTCCAAAAAAGCGGCTTCGCGGGAAATGACAGTTTCGCCTCGAAAATGTACGAGGACATGATGTATGACGAGCTTTCGCGTTCAATGACAAAAAACGCCGGCTTCGGTCTCGCGGATCAGGTGTATCTGCAGCTGAAGGATTCGCTTCAGGCGTAAAAACCTTCCTTACTGGTACAAAATCTCCATTCATGGTATACTGTGTCCATTATTCAATATGAAAATGGTTAAGGGGTGTTTCCATGAATCCGAAATATGCTGTCAATGCATTCCTGGGAAGGCATAATTTTCCGGTTGCAGGACCGGATATCAATACCGTTATAAATACAATGCTTTTTGATATGGAAGAGGGATTGAAACGAAATCCCGATAACCCTCCCGGTTCAGGACCGTCGCTCGACATGATTCCCACCTGGGCAACCCCTCCATCCAGTTCTCCGAAAAATACCTCGGTAATCGTCATCGATGCAGGCGGCACGAATTTTCGATCCTGCCTGGTTACCTTCGACAGTGCGGGCATCCCGTCCATTTCGGATATGCAAAAAACAGCCATGCCTGCTACTGATCGCGAATACGGCAAGACTGAATTTTTCGCGACCATCGCTGCTAACCTTGATCATTTGAAAAACAAGGCTTCCCGAATCGGATTTTGCTTTTCCTATGCCATGACCATAACCCCGGAAGGTGATGGAAAGGTCATTCAGTTTTCCAAGGAAATCAAGGCGAAAGAAGTAATCGGTTCGCTTGTCGGTGCGAATCTGTCGGACGCGCTTGTCGAACGGGGCTGGACCCGTCCGGAAAAAATTGTCCTGTTGAACGATACTACCGCGGCCCTTCTTGCGGGTGCCTCTGCGGCTACAAACGGAAAGCGCTACGATTCATATGCAGGCTTCATTCTCGGAACCGGCATGAATGCGGCATACATAGAATCGGACAGTATCGGGAAGATTGAGCATATGAGTGCGCCGTCATCTCAAATTGTTGTCTGTGAATCGGGCAAATGCAATAAAATACCCCGAAGCCATTTTGATGAAATTCTGGATAAAACGACTAATTCGCCCGGATTGTACGGATATGAAAAAATGTGTTCCGGTGCCTATCTGGGACCACTGGGGAAACTGCTGATTACCGGTGCTGCGCGGGACGGTCTTTTTACCGATGCGGTTTCAACTCATCTCCAGACCCTTGAAAGCCTTGAGCTGAAGGACATGGATCAATTTTTTTACGGCCCCTTCCGTACAGATACCCGGCTGGGAGCAATTCTTCAGTCAGGAAGCGACACAGACCGTGAAATTGCGTTCCGTCTTCTTGATTCGCTTGTCGAGCGCTCTGCGCGTCTTTCCGCTGCAAATATAGCGGCTGTTATCATAAAAAGCGGCAGGGGTTTTAATCCCGCAGTTCCGGTATGCGTCCTGTGCGAGGGCACAACCTTCCTCAAGACACATAATCTTAGGGAACGGGTAACCGGGTATCTCAATCAGGTGTTAACCGAACAGCGGGGAATCTGGTACGAGATTGTCACCATGGATAACGCGGTTACCTTCGGTTCCGCGGTAGCCGGCCTTATATAACCGGCACATAAGCAGTACACATGTATTTTTTATGGATATTGTTTGTCTCGGTTCCCCTGCTCGCAATCATAGCCCTGATGACCAGCGATCATGGTCGGGCGCTGAAGAAATTCATTCAGTTTGTGATCACCGGCCTTGACTCGGGTTTTTCTCTGACCCAGATTCTTTTCCTTAATAAAATAGGGAAGGCCTCGAATCTGGATGACCGGACAAGCTTGTTCTGGTCGGTGCCGGTTCTTGACCGTTGTATTGCAGAAATTGTGCGCCGTTCAAAAGATTCGGGTACCGATACACAGCATTCGACACAGGAAATACTTGGTCAGCTCTATGATTACCGAACCCGTATAGAACTGGAAAAAGTCCAAAAAAAACGAGGACTTGAATCTAGTCGGGATATATCGGTTAACCAGAAACTGAGAATCCTGCTTCGGGGAACCGGTGTTTTCTCTTCACGCGTCATGCGCAACGGCCCCCGCGGATTGGTTGTTGACCTCCCGACAAATCCGTCTATTGCCGGCACCTCGATCGACTGGCCGGGTCGCGATGTTTCCGTATACTTCTGGCGGCATGATGACGCGGGCTATGTTTTTGATACCACCGTTCTTCATGATCCAGGTCTGCAGGGCAAGGCGGTGCTGACCCTTTCCCATTCCTACAATCTGATTCGCTCCCAAAAACGTCGTTCCATCCGGGTAAAGTGCTCAATTTCTGGCCAAATGTATTTATTAAAGCCGGAACAAAGTTTTGATACCATGCTTGAACCGGAACCCGGCATGAAATGTCTGGTAGAAGACTTGTCCGAAGATGGAGCTATGGTTCTTATTGGAGGAAAAGCCGCAAAGGGAATCAGGGTCAAGCTTCAGTTCATGGTACACCAGGTATTGATTGTCATGGCGGGTACGGTAAAAGGGGTAGAATATAAAAGCGAGACAAACCAGTCACGCATGCATTTTGAATCTATCGAACTGAATCCCCGAATGCGCAACGCCATTTTGACTTTTGTTTACAATGTTCTGCCGGAGGAACAAAAAGAGGAACTGGATGCGATACGACTGTCGGAGGAAGACGGTCTTGTTGAAACGGAAAGCGGAGAGGATACCGAACATACGCTTGATGAGTTGGGCGATATTCAGGATGTCCCCGATTTTCTTTCGGACAAAGAGTAACAGGCACCGACCGATATGCCGGACGGTAAAACAAACCGTTTGGGGCAGCTCGACAGTGTGTCCTGTAATTTCCGGTTTTCAAGGAGTGCACACATGAGAAAACAGCTTGCCATTGCAATCAGTATGCTTATTACCCTTGCCCCACTCTATTGTCAGTCAGACAATCCCGTTGTGCTCTCGTATCAGCGGAATTTTATCAGAGCGAGTATGAGTACGAAAATCGAATTATTGGGCGATGCACTCAGAATCGACACGATAAACATGACTCCGTTATATGTCGATGCGCTCACCTTTGTTTCATTGTACAGACCAATACTCGGCAATGACGGACAGCTTGTCGAGCTTGCCATATCAGCCGTCAAGGGTGTTGCCCGCTGGAATGACAAAGAAGCTTGGTCATCAATTCGTTCAGTATTTAATTCCTTTCCGGATAAACGGATCCGTCTGGCATGTCTCGAAGTAATTCCCCGACTGCAAGGCTGTACCAGCGACTGTATAGATTTTTTAAATCAGTGGTTTGTGTCCAATCTTGGCGCGACACCCCAAACTGACCGGGAAATATTAGTCGCCACGGCGAACGCAATGGGCAAAATAGCAGATCCCGGCTCCTTTGAAGCCCTGTTTCTTGCGATTACGGGAAAGTACGACTCCAGCATCGTTCAAGCGGCGTCACAGGCGATCAATTTGATTTCTACGGATTATACTCCAAAAATTCTGGCCATTATCGATAAACAGGGCATACAGGATGTATATGCAGCCTGGCGGCTCGCCCGGGAGAAAAAGGATCTGTCTGCACAGGATAAGGGAAGGATTGCTGAACGGGTATTCAGCGTATCGGTTAAAACCGAGCTGCCTGCTGGCGACCCGCTTGTACAGGTGCGTGATGCTGCTCTTTCAGAATCCCTTTCCGAGCTTGCTTTGTTGGGATGGTCGGAGGCCTCTCCGCTCGTGGTCAATTATTTCTACCAGGTACAAACCGCATACCGCAAGGGAACTGGCAGTATCGACAGTCTCATTGCGGCAATCGGTACGCTCGGTAAAATGGCGACCACTGAAGCGGCACAAGCTCTTTCCATCTTTCTTGGTTTGTTGAATTCTGAAACCGAGCAGACCAAAACGTATAACGAGCAATTAATGCTGGCTGTAATCAATTCGTTGGGAGATCTTGGTGACAAAACTGCCTTCGATTATCTCTTGTATGTTGGGTATTTGAACTATCCGGAAACTGTCAAAAAGGCCTCTCGCGATGCACTCGCGAGGCTTACGTGGTAGAGAATAAGTACACTTCGGTTCCCTCTGTATATGCGGTGTTCCTCTGTGCGACAGGCTATTATGTGCCGCTTGTGCTCGGGCTGTGCGCCCGCTATGTCAGCATCATTATTGCGATATCCCTGTTTGCCTTCATCAGTATCCGTCATATAACCGGTTGTTACTTCCGCAGAGAATACACAGTACATTCCGGTACGGCAATATTCCTGTTGTGCTCATTTCTGGCGGGCTTAAGTTCTGTACTTGTATTGATGCACGCGGACAAGCCGCCTCGTACGCTCTGCCCGCCAGACAGCATAGTCAGGGTGTCGGGCATTGTGCGAACTGATCCCGTATCGGCCAATAATGACACCCACAGGCTCGTACTCTCTGTCAACGAGGTACAAGATAGTGACCGGGCGGTTTTTTCAGCGGATGGTCGCATTACTGTCCTGATTCCCTCACCCTGCATACGGGAACGGCTTCCGGGTGGCATTGGCTATCGGGGGGCCTTGCCGGTGGCACCAGGTCTGCCGGTTGTTCTGGATGGCATGTTTCAGAAGAGCAGGAAAACAGGTCAGTATATGTTTATAGCGAATACGCTACACAGCGAGGAAAACTTTACGAATGCCAGTTTTTCGGCAAGGGCCCGTGTGCGTTTATCACTGATACGGCTGTGCCGGGATTTTGGAGACCCGGGGGCCTTTTTGCTCGCACTTATTACCGGTAACCGGGATATGCTTGATATTACATTTGCCCGACTATTCCGGCAAGCCGGGGTCTCACATATTTTAGCCCTGTCCGGAATGCATTTGTCGATAATTGCCCTGATCGCGGTAAAAGCAGGGAGCCGAATCGGCGGCAAACGTTTTTCGATCAGACTGTCTCTTTGTGCGATGATCTTCTTCCTGTGGATTGCCAGTTCTTCTCCCTCTTTGGACCGGGCGCTCATTATGGCCTTCATTGCAACATCAATGAAGCGAATGGGGAGCGGCAGAGATATCGCCGCGATCGTATGTCTTTGTTTTGTCATACAAGTACTCATCAGTCCTGCATCCCCGCTGTCACTTTCATTTCAATTGTCCTATGCCTCGCTGTTTGGCATACTTCTTCCCGGCGCATGGATACAAACGTTGTGTGAACCCTGTATCGACAGAAAGATCAGCGGCCCATTTGCGGTTTCTGTTGGTGCGCAACTTTTTACTGCACCGATAACCGCCGCCACGATCGGACTACTGGTTCCTGCAGGAATTCCTGCGTCCATTGTGCTTTCACCGCTCGCTTCGCTGTATCTGGCAAGCGGCATAGGAGTCCTCCCCCTTGCGGCCGCAAACATCAGCATTCGTCCGGCTCTTGGATACATACTAGATCTACAATTCAGGTTGTTTGAAGCCTTACTTCACTTCTTTTCCCGTTTCCCTTCGATACATACAGAGGACTTGTCCGCTTCCCGGACTGCAGGTATACTGTCCCTTGTTTCAGTTATAGCCCTCTATATTGGTGCTAAAACTGTACGAATACGGAGGTTGCCCGATGCCGGATTTACCGGATTATGATTCACCAGCTGCCCTCAAAACCTTTCTTGAAGTCAGAGGCATGGCAATGCAAAAAAAGTTCGGTCAGAATTTTCTGGTCAACGGGACAAGCCGTCAACGTCTGATCGATGCGCTGGAACTTCAGGAAGGTCAGTCGGTATGGGAAATCGGACCGGGATTGGGTGCCATGACTGCCGGATTGCTTACAAAGAATATTAACCTCTCGGTTTTTGAAATTGATCGCGGTTTTATAAGCGTTTTGAAGGATCTTTTTTCGGAGTCAGAAAATTTTTCTATTATCGAGGGCGACGTTCTCAGAACCTGGAAGAAAGCAATAGAGCTCAAGGGAATTCCTGACCGTTTTTTCGGGAATTTGCCATACAACATTGCTGCTGTCATCATTGCGGATACTATCAGCGCCGGCGTTCGATTTGACCGGGCTCTTTTCACCATTCAAAAGGAAGTCGCACAGCGCATGACGGCAAAACCGGGAACCGAGGATTACTCTTCCTTTTCCGTTCTGTGTCAATGGGCCTATGATGTCGCTCCGGTTATGGATCTTGCACCGGGTTGCTTTTGGCCCCGCCCGAATGTCACGTCAAGGGCTGTGGTACTCAATAAAAAGGAAAAGTGGCCGCAATGCGACGCGCCCGAAGTGTTTCTTTCGCTCCTTCGTGGCCTGTTCTCGTCAAGACGAAAAACGGTAAAGAATAATTTCTCTGCCTGGCTTGCGCTTTCACCCTATCTGCCCCAGGGAGGTAACCCTGATGATCTGGCCCGCGAGCTGCTGCAAACGGCAGGCATCGATCCCTCATCCCGCGCGGAAACCTTCGAATTGCAGGTATTTCTGCGACTTGCCGACACGGTATATTACGCGGGGAAAAACAAATGAATATATCCGAATCGATAAGCCGCATACACGACGAAATATCCAGGGCCTGTGATCGCGCCGGTCGATCACCTCGCGAAGTCAGATTGATGGCCGTATCGAAATTTCACGGAAGCGGGGAGGTTCTTGAGGCAATCAATGCAGGCCTTGATTTATTCGGAGAAAACCGCGTACAGGAAGCCGTCAGCAAATTCAGTGACCCGATTCTGGCCGATAAGGATTTTGAATTGCACCTTATCGGCAGCTTGCAGCGGAACAAGGTCCGCCAGATACTTCCCGTCGTCAAATGCATTCAGTCTGTTGACAGACCCCAGCTGCTGCAGGAATTATTGGCGGTATGCGAGAAAACTAAAACAAACATCGATATTCTTTTTGAATACCACACGGGAGAAGAGTCAAAAGCGGGATTCCAGAATACCGATGATTTATTCCGCGCGATAGACCTTCTTGATGAAAGCACCTGCGTACGATGCGCGGGATTGATGACCATGGCTCCTTTCGTGGAGGATAGGTCTGTCGTCAGGACAGCATTCCGTACTCTGTATAACACGCGCGAACTATGTGCAAGGAAATACCCGAATCTTGATTTTTCCTGCCTGTCCATGGGAATGAGCGGCGACTTTTCCATTGCCATAGAAGAAGGGTCAACGCTGGTCAGAATTGGAACGGCTATTTTCGGGAGCCGCACATGAGACGTGTCATTGTTGCACTTATGATGTTGTCAGCGGTATTTTCGCCAACAGTGGCCTTGTATGCCCAGGCTGCAACCCAGGATCTTGTTCCTGTTCCATATGGTCCAGCCGAGTTTCCGGACTGGCAGAAGGATCTCCGTCGGGCCGAAATTATCTCGTTCGGATCCCTTCCATTCGTAACCTTCGCCGCATCCATTTACTATGATGTTTTCCGGTACTTTTCCAATAACCGTGACGAGGCCTATTTACCCTGGCCCCTGAAGAAGAGTGAGATTGCCGTTCCCTTGAGTCAACAGGAACAAAAAAACATTTTACTGGCCTCCGTTGGGATTTCACTGGGCGTCGCCGTATTCGATTTCAGTATCCGCCAAATCAAGCGCTCGGCACGAAATCGTGCCGAGGAACGCGCCCGTGAAAGCAGAAAGAAAACAATCATAATCGAAGAAATACGCACACAATGAACATCTTGTCGATCCAGGTAGACGCTTCAGCCGGTCAGGGCATGCGGCTTGACCGCTACTGCGCAATGAAGGAAAAATCTATTACCCGCTCGCGCCTGAAAATGGCGGCAATCAAAATCAGTATAAATGGCAAAGTCTCCCGACTCGGAAAAATGGTAAAGAGCGGGGATCTTATAGAAATCGAATGGGAAGATCCCGTACCGGATCATATAGAGGCCGAGCAAATTCCCCTCGATATACTGTTCGAGAATGATAGCGTAACGGTCGTAAATAAACCGCAAGGCATGGTCACGCACCCGGCGGCCGGAAACTGGAAAGGAACGTTGGTTAACGCGCTCCTGTTTCACTGGGGACAGCACAGGAAAGAGAATAACCTGAGGCCCGGCATTGTCCACAGACTCGACAAGGACACTTCCGGAGTCATAATCACCGCACGTACACCCGAGGCGGAGTCATTTTTGCAGGCAGAATTCGCTAATCGGGCTGCGAAGAAGCAGTATGTCGCCATCCTTCAGGGGACGCCCAAAGCGCTTACAGGAGATATTAAAACCCGAATTGTGCGCGATCCCGGCAACAGGAAACGCTTTGCCTGTACGGACAAGCAGGAAGCGGGCAAGTTTGCACACACTGGATACCGGGTCGTCAGACAATATGGACCGTATACCCTTGTTGTCTTTTCCCTGTTTACCGGAAGGACGCACCAATTGCGCGTTCACAGTAAATACCTGGGAGCCCCCATCCTCGGAGACCCCGTCTACGGCAAAAAAGACCGGGTCTTCACGGACGCAACGCTCATGCTGCATGCATACAAGCTTTCCATCCATCTACCCGGTAATCCCAGGCGCACTCTTTTTTGCGCGCCACTACCATGCAGATTCAGGCAAATACTCGACAGACTGAAAGAGTTGTACCCGCAATGACAGATAAGCCCCTTATTATTGCCGAAGAAGAGAGTTGGCTTGTCGTATATAAACCGCATAATATGCCCAGTGCGCCCCTGCGCGAAACAGAGAGTGGCACGCTGGTGAACTGGATAATCCGGGATTACCCGCAGGCCCTCGCGGTAAGGGGAAAGAAAAACTGCGAATATGGTTTGGTGCACCGCCTTGATACCGGTACGTCCGGGCTGGTCCTGTTCGCCCTCGATCAAGCAACGTTTGACTATTTTCAGGAAATTCAAAATCGGGATTTACTGGAGAAACAGTATCGGGCAATGTGCCTATATATTCCGGATGAGCCGACCGTATGGGATTGCGAGTGCCTTTCCCGGGGAGAGCCGTCGCTCCCTTCGTCTATTAGCAGTGTATTCCGGTCCTGGGGACCCGGAAGAAAAATGGTTAAACCGCTTTTTCGCGAAGAACGGGGATTTGATTCCGCCGGTAAAGAATATACAACACGCGTACTGTCATGTACCCGGCAAGAAAATGGTATGTATGAATGCAGGTGCAGCCTTACCAGGGGCTTTCGCCACCAGATACGCTCGCATTTAGCCCGGTGGGGATTTCCCCTTGCAGGAGATGCCCTGTATAACCCTGTTCATTCGGGAACGGAACCCTTGCAATTATTTGCGGAGACGATCAGTTTCCCTGACATGAAAACACGTCAAGTTCGCACTTTTTCGCTTCCGAAACCAGATAAAACGAACCCGTGACGAGCAAGGGCCTTCCTGATTCAGCTGCAAGATGGAATGCTTTCCTGACAGCCCGGGTATAGTCCTCATCAACGGATACGTTTGTCTTTGGGGGACAGAGATGTACCTCGTTGAAACTCCGGTACACAGCCGTGATGTCACTTTGCTTTTTGTCTCCGGGTTTCGTCAGAATAATGTCCGGAAAACGGTCGGCAAAAACCGCGGCCATTCGCCCGACATCTTTGTCTGCCGCACAGGCGAATAGAAGCAGAGGTTCTTTACCCGAAGGGGATGTCAGATTTAAAAAGGTATCGACGGTCAGCGTAATGCTTTGAACGGTATGCGCCCCATCGAGAACCACGAGGGGGGTTTTGGAAATAATTTCGAAACGACCGGGAAGCCAGGCCCGGGATAAACCGGTTTCAATAACGGATTCATCCATGTCGGGGAAAAGATGCTTCACGGTATATGCTGCCAGGGCTGCATTTTGCGCCTGGATGGTATTAACCAGTGATAATGTTGTATGCAAGGGGCGGGAAAAACGGGGACCCGTCGGCAATGTGGAAAAGTCGGCGGTAATCTCGAGGCCCTCGACTGAAAGCCGGTAATCCAGGCGGGAAAGGAAATCTTCCATGCAAAAAACGGGAGCCTTGCGCATGGTGGCAGTCTTCAAAAACACAGTCCGCGCCTCATTTTTTTGAAGACTTATAAATACCGGAATGTCTTCCTTAATAATCCCTGCTTTTTCGCCGGCAATGGCTTCAATAGTATGACCCAAATATTCTGTATGTTCCAGCTCTATCGGAGTAATGACAGAGGCTTCAGGACGAACTACATTGGTTGCATCGAGCCTGCCCCCAAGACCGGTTTCGATAACGGCCCATTCAAGTCCTGCTTCCCGAAACGCGAGAAAAGAAAACAGCGTGACCAGCTCGAACCAGCTTGGTTCCATTCCTCCGGGAATGGATTGTGGCAGTATTGAATCAACCCGCGGCATTTCAAGGGATGCGGCCCGCTGATAGATTTCTTCGGGAAGTATATCATGGGCAGTTTTTACCCGCTCGGTAAAGTCAAGCATGTGGGGAGAGGTATATAAACCACACTTCATTCCGCCCGCTTCAATAATTGACGCTATCATTGTGGAAACCGAGCCTTTTCCCTTTGAACCGGCGACATGGATAGATCGAAAGGAATCTTGCGGATTATTGAAGCGTTCAACCAAAAAACGCATGGTTTCAAGCGAAAAGGCATCCTTTTTCTTGATGCGTTCATAATCAAGAAAGCCGTCCAGCCAGAGCACAAAATTGTCCACGGAGCGTACAGGAATCATCGGGTCATTATGATATATAAATATCTTGCGGTAAAGTACCTCTTTGAGTATTATTGTTCAATGACACAATTGAGCTTGCCACAAGATCTGAAGGGCGTCCGTCTGCATATGGTTGGCATTAAGGGAACCGGTATGGCGGCGCTCGCGGAGCTATTAAGCGCCCGGGGAGCAGTGTTAACCGGCAGTGACCGACCCGAAGTCTTTTACACCGACAGCATACTTGAACGGCTTGGCATCACCCCGTTTGTTGAGTTTTCCCCGGACAACATACCGTCCGATACCGCATATGTCATTCACTCATCGGCCTACAACCGTGATACAAATCCCGAACTGGTCAGTGCCCGGGAACGGGAAATTCCCCTTCTTTTGTATACGGAAGCGCTCGGTCAACTTTCCCGGCTTGCCTATTCCTGTGGCATAGCCGGCGTCCACGGGAAAACGACGACAACCGCGATGGCCGGAACCCTGGTGAAAGCCCTTGGTTTGCCCGCATCCGTTTTGGCTGGCAGCGTTGTTTCCAGTTTTGGGGACCGCTCTACCATGATAGCCGGAAACCGGTATTTTATTGCGGAAACCTGTGAATATCAGCGCCATTTTATGAGTTTTCATCCAAAAAAAATCATCCTGACCAGTGTGGAAAGCGATCATCAGGATTATTACCCCACATATGAATCAATTCTGTCCGCTTTCATGCAGTATATCGATCTTTTGCCGCAATTCGGGGAATTGATCTATTGTGCAGACGATCCGGGTGCCTGTGAAGCAGCTAAAATGGTGTTCTCCAGCCGTCCGGACATTGTATTTACCTCCTATGGAGAGAAGGCAAATACAGATTACCGATTGACAATCAAGGGTGTGAAACAGGAGCGTCTTGTTTTTACATTGAAAGGGTTTGGCGGAGAATTTAAACTCAGGGTGCCCGGTCGGCACAACGCCAGAAACGCCGCGGCTGCCATCGCGCTTGCGGCAAGCCTGGTCATTGAGGAAAGGGGAGAGCTGACCATTTCCGATATCGGTAAAATGCGCGAAGCCCTGGAATCATTTGGCGGTACAAAACGACGCACTGAAATAATCGGGGAAGAGAACGGCGTTTTGGTAATTGACGATTATGGCCATCATCCGACAGCAATAAAAACGACCCTTGCCGGTTTGCGCGAATTTTACCCCGACAGACGGCTTGTCGTCGATTTTATGAGTCATACCTATACGCGAACTGCTGCACTTCTGGATGAATTTGCCTCAAGCTTTCGCGATGCAGACGAAGTAATTTTACACAAAATATATCCATCCGAACGGGAACAGTATGACGGTCTGGTAACCGGAGAAACCCTCTTTGAGGCAGTACGAAAAAAACACCGGCATGTACGGTATTTTGAGGAAATTATGGATGCGCGTTCCTATCTGGAGGAGTTCCTCAAAAAGGGTGATGTATTCATAACCGTCGGAGCGGGAGATAACTGGAAACTGGGGCCCGCAATACTGGAAGACAGGAGAAAAACATGAAAAGCATGACCGGTTACGGTTGGCGGGAACAGGCATCGGGCGATACTGTTATTTCGGTTGAAATTAAAAGTTACAATTCCCGTTTTCTTGATTTATCGGTAAATATTCCGTACTGGCTCGGACGTCTGGAGAATCGCGTTCGGGAATTCATTTCTTCACGTGTGCAACGGGGAAAAGTTGAGCTGTCCATCAGAATAAAGGAAAAAAACGCCAATCTGACGGTACTACCCGACACCGATGCAGCCCGTTCGTACATGCAGGCTGTAATGGAAATTGCGGATGCGCTCGGCCATACCGGAGAGATCCCTCTTTCGCTTATCATTGCGCAGGAAGGTGTACTTCGCTCCGAGCGCGTTATGGATGTAGAATCGTATTGGAAGGTGCTTGAACCGGTCCTGACCGAGGCTTTTACCGAATTCGAAAATTTCCGCGAGACCGAGGGCCGGGCCCTGTTAGCTGACCTGACCGCAATGATCGACCGCATTGCCGCTGATACCGAGCTTATTGCCGCAAAAATTCCCGAGATGGAAACCATGTTTCGGGATACCATCAGAAAACGGTTCGAAGAGGTTGCGGGAAACGCTATCGACGAGCAGCGTGTCCTGCAGGAGACCGCCGCTTTATTGGTGCGATATACCATAAATGAGGAGATCGTTCGTTTACGGGCCCATCTCGACAGTCTGAGAAAGGAATTACAGATAAATCCCGCACCCGGAAGAAAGGCAGACTTTATTTGCCAGGAAATGAACAGGGAAATCAATACAATCGGTTCCAAGAATCAGATTCTCGAGGTAGGCCAGGCGGTTATAGATGCAAAGGATGCACTCGAAAACATACGTGAACAAATGAGAAACATCGAATAAAAGGCGGAACTCTGAATGACGAATCGATATGTAATGAACGAACACAGGGAAATTAGAGTCGCAATATCCGGCAGATCTGGTTGTGGTAACACTACTGTATCCAGACTTCTTGCGGAAGCCCTCGATATATCATTTATCAATTTTACGTTTCGCTCGCTCTCTGCCGAAATGGGTATTCCCCTGGAGGACATTATCGAGCGGGCAAAACACGATACTAGTTTTGACCGGATAGTCGATGAGCGCCAGGTAGAACTTGCACGCAGCTCGTCCTGCGTACTCGGTTCCCGCCTTGCCGTATGGATGCTCAAGGAAGCCGATCTGAAAGTGTACCTGACAGCGTCCGAAGAAGTTCGCGCAAAGCGGATTTTGAACAGGGAAGGGGGAGATTTCGAGGAAATCAAACGGTTTACCTCGCTCCGGGACGCGGAGGATAATCGTCGATACAAAGAATTATATGCCATTGACAACAATGAATACTCATTTTGCGATTTGATTATCGATACCGAACAATATCTGCCCGAGGAAATTGTAGAGATTATATTAAACCGGCTGGAAGAAAAAGGCCTTGTCACTAAAGAATAATACACCCGACAAGCTGGCAGAATTCCGGAATACAATACTTGAATACTATAGTGATTCTGCCCGTCATTTCCCCTGGCGCGAGACGAAGGATCCGTATCATATACTGGTGTCTGAATTCATGCTCCAACAAACACAAACAGAACGGGTAGTTCCCAAGTATTGTACATGGCTGGAACGCTTTCCAACCATTAAAAGTGTCGCTGATGCCCCGCTGAATGAAATTCTGACTCTGTGGAGCGGTCTTGGATATAATCGCAGAGCGCGATTTCTGCACGAGACATGTAAACATATTGCCCTTGAGTATGACGGGACAGTGCCTTCAGATCCTGAACTTCTTGATAAATTACCGGGAATTGGTCCCTATACTGCCCGCGCAATATCGACATTCGCCTATGAATTGCCAAATATTTTTATTGAAACCAATATTCGTTCGGTATACATTTTTTTCTTTTTCCCGGATGCGCAGGAACCGGTTCATGACCGGGAACTGTTGCCCCTGATCCGGGATACCCTGTATCGGGAAAATCCGCGTATGTGGTATTATGCGCTTATGGATTACGGCTCCGCCCTTAAAACGCTTGTAAAAAATCCCGCCAGAAAAAGTTCCCACTACACCAAACAAAGTCGTTTTGAGGGTTCCTTACGCCAGGCACGGGGCGCAATTATCCGCTATCTGGTAAAAAACGTGTCAGGAGACAGAACTGCGATATTACGGGAAGAACAGCTTGATAGCGAACGCATTGGCGCTGCCCTCGACGCTCTTGTCGAGGAGGGTTTGATTCGGGAAAACGAAGGGATATATCATATCGGCTCTTGACATGATACTCATATTTTTGGNNCCCCAGCCTTCCAAGCTGGAGACGAGGGTTCGACTCCCTTCATCCGCTCTATCGGGGTTTTTTATTTCTTGTATAGCAAGGAATTACCCGCCTGAGAACCAGACTGTAGCCACAGTGTAGCCAATCGGTTGTTACAAGATGGCGCATGGAAATTACGATCTATATCGAAGAAAATCCGCAAAAAAAGTCTATTATTATTATAGGGCATATCGGCCAGATGGGAGTAGAACGTCTGGAAAGTCTACAGGACAGACCTCTGAGAGGGCTGCTCGAAAGTATTGCGAGGACTTATACCGGGCTGGCCTCCTTGTTCCGCACTCCACCGTACTGTTTGAGTCCTATGCACGCCACTGGTTTAAGTGGGATGAGTGCCCGTATGTAAAGGATCGCAGGGCCTCCGGCACAAAGCGAAAGCCCGGGATAACTCAGAGCTATGCAAAGCAGCTGAGGGGATTCCTGCTCAATCATATCATGCCATATTTCGGAAAGACACCAATATCGAAAATAAACCCTGTAATGATAAGGAAATGGCGTATATGGCTGCGGGAAGGGCGGAACGACAACGGCGTGAACATCTCAGGGCTGACAAATAAGTCCATCAACAATATTGCCTCTGCTCTTAAAATTATAATGGACTGGGCTTATGCAGAAGAGGTAATTCACAAGGATCCATTCCGTGGAATAAGCCAGCTCCTGGTCGATGATGATACCCGCGGTGCGTTTACCCTGGACCAGCTTGTTACCATTTTTCATAGTCCCTGGGATTCAGAGGAAGCACGATTGTTTGCGCTGATCGCGGCAACCACCGGTATGCGTGAGTCAGAGGTCAGGGCAATTCGCCGGGACTGTCTTTATCCCGATTATATCGATGTCACAATGCAGTACAAGCCAATGGGAGGATTGTCTCCCTTGAAGACAAAAGAAGCCCGGAAGGTGCCAATCTGTAGAGAACTTTATGAACTGATAGATGCACATACCGGAAGTAAATATTTCACTTTTGACTCCGGCAATGGTGTTCCTCTGACCGTAAAATACTTCGTTCCCCGGTTTGATAAAATCGTTCTTGAACACTTCAAAAATGAGAAAGAGGAAAATAATCTGGTATTCCATTCTTTACGACATTTCTTTAACACCTACCTCCAGGCAGAAAATGTTCCGGTTAACAAGGTGGATGCCGTCATTGGTCACTCAGGAGGGAAGGGCAGTATGACCGCAAGGTATACCGATTGGCGTCCTGAGATGTTCCCAGAGGTGTACAAAGCACAGGAGAAACTAATATATCGGTTTTTGTAATTATTATATACTTTACAAAATAAATTAAACACCATTGACAATATAAATAATATTTAATATACTATGCTTA
>LVBK01000003.1 GCA_001604385.1 Spirochaetales bacterium Spiro_09
AGTATAGACTCAGGAGGCTTTTCATGAAAATGACATTCAGATGGTTCGGAACGGGTTATGACCCGATCCCCCTGCAACATATCCGCCAAATTCCCGGTGTTGTCGGTGTTATCACCACACTGTACGACAAACAGGCGGGCGATTTGTGGGAGCGCGACAGAATACGCTCTCTCAAGAAGGATGCTGCCGATAATGGACTTGAAATTTCCGGTATTGAAAGCGTCAATATTCATGATGCTATAAAGGCCGGACTGCCGGAACGCGACAAATATGTCGAGAACTATATCAAAACACTCGAAATCCTCGGAGAAGAGGGCATTGATATGGTTTGTTACAATTTTATGCCGGTTTTTGACTGGACCAGATCGGAACTTGCAAAGATTAGACCTGATGGTTCGAATGTACTTTCCTATGACCAGGAAGTTGTTGATAAAATAAACCCCGAAACAATGTTCGAGAAAATGGATTCAGCTTCGAACGGTTTTATGCTTCCCGGCTGGGAACCCGAGCGCATGGCCCGGATCAAGGAGCTGTTTGCTATTTACCGTGGGGTAAATGACGAACGCCTCTTCGAAAATCTTGTGTACTTTCTGAAGGCTATAATGCCCGTGTGCGACAAGTATAACATTAAAATGGCCATTCACCCTGACGATCCGGCCTGGCCTGTATTCGGGCTGCCCCGCATTATTACCAACAAAGAAAATCTGCTGAAAATGTGCAAGGCTGTCGAAAACGTGCATAACGGGGTAACCCTGTGCACCGGTTCCCTTGGATCGAATCCGGGAAACAACATTCCGGATACCATTCGCGCGCTCAAGGGACGCGTTCATTTTGCCCATGTCCGCAATGTAAAGCATTATGCGCCGGGCAAGTTTGACGAGGCTGCCCATCTTTCATCGGACGGATCGCTTGACGTCTATGAAATAATGAAAGCCTTTTATGAAACCGGTTTTGACGGTTGCCTGCGTCCCGATCATGGCCGCATGATTTGGGGCGAAAAGGGAATGCCCGGGTACGGGTTATATGACCGGGCCCTCGGTATTGCCTATTTGAACGGTATTTGGGAATCCTTGTCCAAAACTTTTCCCCGGAGGTAAGCGTGTTCGCGCGCGAGGCTTCCAGCACAATGAGTGATCGCCTGTACGGCGATCTTCGTCGTTCCATTATCACCCTGGCCTTGAAACCCGGCGACCCGATCAGTATCAATACGATTGCGTCGAATTTGGGTATCAGCCGGTCTCCCGTGCGCGACGCACTTTTGAAACTGGAGAAAGACGCGCTGGTGGATATCATGCCGCAAAGGGGAACCTGCGTGTCGCGCATCGACAGCGAGCGAATGCATGAAGAGCGTTTTTTGCGTGAAAGCCTCGAATCTCCGGTTATCGAACTGTTCGCTCAGCGGGTTACTGCAATAGAATTGGCCCGTTTGGGCGAACGGCTTGCCCGCCAAAAACTGTGTATGGAAACAGGCGACGCGATCGGCTTTCTTGACGAAGATGACGCTTTTCACCGCATATTCTTCGAGGGTGCGGAGAAGCTTATGTGCTGGGACATCATTGTCAGTATGTCCGGACATTACCGCAGGGTACGGAATTTGATACTGCGGAATTCCGGGGTTATGGAAGCGCTCTATGCGCAACATTGTGAAGTTCTTGATGCCCTGTCCGCTCATAATGCTGAAGTTTCACGTTCGCTGATTCGATGTCATTTGACAAGGATACTTGCCGAAGAAAAAGATCTTGTTGCGGAGTTCCCCGATTATTTTGTCAAAAGGAGACAGGTATATGAAATTGAATAAAGACGCATTGAAGGACCGCGCCGCCTGGGAAAAGGTGGGGTTTTCCCTTCCATTATATGACCGGGACGCAGTAATCGCTAAAACACTTGCTGCGCCCGAGTGGATACATTTTGGCGCCGGTAATATTTTCCGCGCTTTTCCCGCTGCCGTACACCAGGAATTGTTGGACCAGGCTCTGGTTTCGACCGGGATTATTGTTGCGGAAGGTTTTGACTACGAGATAATTAAAAAGGCATATACACCTTTTGATAACCTGAGCGCTCTGGTCATTTTGAAGGCTGACGGAACTATCGAAAAAAAAATTGTCGCAAGCGTGGTTGAATCTCTTGTAGCCGATTCTCTGTCCGCTGACTGGAATCGTCTTGTCAGTATCTTTCGCTCCCCCACCTTGAAAATGGCAAGTTTTACCATTACCGAGAAGGGGTACAGTTTGACCGGTAGCGACGGTAAGTTACTTGCAGACGTGGCTGCAGACTATGCAGGTGGTCCCGGACAACCGAAAAATATTATGGCAAAGCTTACCGCCCTGCTCTTGCAACGCTATCTCAACGGCGGCGTTCCGCTTGCCGTGGTCAGTATGGACAATTGTTCCCACAATGGAACCAAACTTTTCAGCGCGGTAGCTACCGTTGCGCGTGAATGGGTTTCGCGCGGTTTTGCAGACACCCATTTTGTTTCCTGGCTCGAGAATCCGGCGAAGGTCTCCTTCCCCTGGTCAATGATCGACAAGATTACTCCCCGACCGGATGAGTCGGTCAGAAAAATGTTGGGGGACAGCGGCTTTGAAAGTACCGATATCATTGTTACCTCGAAAAATACCTGGACCTCGGCATTTGTGAATGCCGAAGAGGCCCAGTATCTTATCATCGAAGATCTGTTTCCGAATGGCCGCCCTCCGCTCGAAAAGGGAGGCGTCATCTTTACCGACCGGAACACCGTAGACCGCGTTGAAAAAATGAAGGTATGCACTTGTCTCAATCCATTGCACACCTCACTGGCCATTTTTGGCTGCCTTCTGGGATATACATCCATTCATCGGGAGATGTCGGACCCGCAACTCCGGTCGCTGGTCGAAAAAATCGGGTATCAGGAAGGGTTGCCGGTTGTTGTTGATCCGCTTATTATAAAACCCGAGGACTTTATCCGCGAAGTGCTGACTGTTCGGTTTCCGAACCCCTTTATGCCGGACACCCCGCAGCGGATTGCAACGGATACGTCCCAAAAATTGCCCATCCGTTTCGGGGAAACGGTCAAGGCATACCTTGCCCATCCCGAGCTGGATGTTGCCAGCCTGGAGTGTATTCCCCTGGTATTTGCCGGATGGTGCCGGTATTTAATGGCATTGGACGATGCCGGCTCACCGTTTGAACCGAGCCCGGATCCCCTGCTGGAAAAATCCCGTGCCTGTGTGGCTGGTATTCGCCTGGGAGATAACGGCCCGTTCCATGTCGCCTTACAACCGCTTCTTTCTGACGCCTCCATTTTTGGTGTTGATCTGTATCAGGCCGGTTTGGGTGAAAAGGTCGAAGCGTATTTCATGCGCCTGGTTGCCGGACCGGGTGCTGTCCGCAAGACGCTTGTCGAGTGTCTTGGGTAATCATGAACTATAAACAGGGTGATGATTCCCTTCGGGCGTCATCAGCCTGTTTTGCACGTCTTTTCGGCCTTTCCCCAAGGAGCTGAACGGATGTGCGGGTTTTTGCGGTTGTTTGTGGCCGCACGCCTGCTCCGGTTTGTGCCGGAGCAGGCGTTTTGCTTTTACTGCCTGTGTTCCAGCCTGTCAATCAAGGTGCCGAGGATTTCTTTCAATTCAATGTATTCTTCCTCTCCCGATAAAAGGCATGAGGCAAGCGCTCCGGGAACGCTTCTCGCGCGTTCCTCCAGTTTCCTTCCCGCATCGGTCAGTGTTACCCGCACCGCTCGTTCATCTTTTTTGTTCCGCACCTTTTGCACATATCCGGTAGCTTCAAGGCGTTTCACCAGCGGAGACACAGTCCCGGTATCGAGATCAAGAATCGAGCACAGCTCGCCAATACCTAGCTCTTCATGTTCCCACATGGCCATCAAGGCCATGTATTGCGGGTAGGTAATTCCCAGTTCATCCAGTAGTGGCCGGTATACATTCATGATAAGCCGATCAAGCCGGTGTATCTGATAGCACAATTGGTTTGAAACGAGCAGTTCCGGACAGCTCATAATCCCAGAGCCTTTTGTATGGCGCTTTCCATCTTTTCGGGGGGGAAATCAGGGGCAAAGCGTTCCACCTTTTTGCCGTCGGGAGACACCAAGAACTTGGTAAAGTTCCATTTTACCGTTTTACCGATTGCCCCCGGGGCTTGATCTTTAAGCCATTCAAAGACGGGATGCGTGTTCTTGCCGTTTACTTCAACCTTGGCCATAAGAGGAAAGGTCACTCCGAAATTTACAGAACAAAATTCTGCTATTTCAGCATCGGTGCCCGGTTCCTGGTGTGCGAACTGGTCGCAGGGAAAACCGAGAATAACCAGTCCCTTGTCGGCATAGGTTTCATGGAGCTTTTGCAAGCCGGTATACTGGGGGGTAAAACCACATTTGCTTGCCGTGTTAACGACAATAACCGCCTTGTCGGCAAAATCTTTCATTGAAACCGTCTTGCCTGCGTTATTCATGGCCGAAAGATCATAAAATGTTTGTGACATATATTTCTCCTGTGCTTAATATATTGTACGCAATATAATTTTGCAATATATATTTGCAGGGAAATTGTAAAATATTTTGAACAAACGACATTGCTATCCGGTATACTGTACCGAGTGATTGAGGGGTGGAGCGCCCTTTCCCAGTGATGGGGCCGTTCTCATTGCTTCCCGGAGCCATACCTTGGCACGATATATCGCGCCTTCAAGCGTGTATCCGAGCGCAAGATTCGACGCAATCGCCGAAGAGAGCGCACAGCCCGTTCCGCGCGCAATGGTGCCTTCAAGCCGTTCGCCCCTGATCCATCGTCCACCATCATCATCCAGAAGATAATCATCACAGGACAAGCCGAAGTGGCCTCCCTTGAGCAGTATCGCTGTACGTTTTCCTGCCTTCTTCCTGATAATGGACGCGGCCTGTTCCAGGTCACGCTCCGTTTCAATGGTTAACCCTGAAAGTTCGTTTGCTTCAGGTACGTTCGGGGTTATCAGTTCAGCCCGGGAGAAAAGTTCGAAGAGGCAACCGGTATCTGACCGGTGTAAAAACCGTTTCCCGGTCGAGGACATCAATACAGGATCGATGACGACGTGAGGCTGCCGGTGTCTGGCCATGGCGGATTCAACGGTCAACACGGCCTCGGCTGTCGGTAAAAGTCCAATTTTGACCGCATTGCAGGCAATATCCGCACAAACCGCTTCAATTTGGGATTCGAGCAGGGCAGGGGATACTGGTTCGAAGCAGGGCACGCCCATACTGTTTTGCGCGATGACGGCGGTAAGGGCGGCCATGCCGAATACGCGGTGGGCAGCGAAGGTTTTCAGGTCACCCTGAATGCCTGCGCCCCCGGTCGGATCACTCCCGGCTATCGATAATACCGTTTTCATGGTTTCTCCGATCGGCCAGAGACCACCAGTGCGGCGAGCGTCGCAAGCCGCCGGGTACGCTCCCTGATTGCCGGCCGGTCGGAAAAAATCGCCGATACCGCGGCTATACCGGAGATTCCTGTTCCCGCAAGCGCCAGGATGTTGTGTTCGCTGATGCCGCCGATTGCGACAACGGGCAGGGTGGTCGCGGCGCATATGGCCTCCAGGGTTTCCCTGTCGAGGGACTGTGCATCTGCCTTCGTACCGGTCGGGAAGACCGCTCCGGCTCCCACATAGTCCGCGCCCTCCCAGGCGGCCTGTATCGCCTGTTCGCTGTTGTGCACGGAAACTCCCAGTATGGCGGTTTTTCCGATCCTCTTTCTGACCTCCGCGCAATGTCCGTCGCCCTGGCCGATATGCAGCCCTTCCGCACCTGACTGTTCAAATACCGCGATGCGGTCGTTGATGATGAGCGGAATGCCGAATGAGCTGGTCAGGGGATGAATCTGTCGTGCGCGATCGAGTAATTCGGCGTCTGAGCATATTTTGTCCCGCAGCTGGATACAGCGGGCGCCGCCGCGGATGGCCTCCTCGATGTCCGAAATCCGGGCGCCGTCGGTAACCGCGTACAGGACAAGCATATCACGAAGCGGTATCAAGGCGGCCCTCCCGTTCCAGGATACGGTCATCGATGAGCGAAAGCTCATCGATGAAAGCGGTACGGAAAGAGGCTGAACCGCCATGGGGAAGGCGGAGGGCCGCGCGTTCGCCGGCAAGACCGGTCAGCGCAAGCGCAAGTGCAACGGCGTCAATGAGCGGTTTCCCTTCTGCCTGAGCCGCCGAACAAAAGGCTGCCGTAATGGCTGTTGCCATACAGCCGGTACCGGTTACGGTCGGCATGAGGGAATGACCGTTATGTATGCGAATAATTCTGTTTCCGTCGCTGACGACATCCGTTTTTCCCGTGATGGCGACGATCGCTCCGGTATGCCGGGCAAGCTGACGCCCAGCCTCTTCGGCACGCCGCGTCGCGTCCGAACCCGTGTCCTCGGCTGCCGCATCCACCCCGCGCGTCTTCGCGTTCCCGGAAAGCAGGGCTCCAATTTCCGACAGGTTCCCCCTGATCACCGAGGGTTTGACTATTTTGATTATTTTTTGCGCGGTCCGGGTTCGGAGCGCCGAGGCCCCCGCACCAACGGGGTCCAGGATAACCGGTATGCCTTTCGTGCGGGCTGCTCTTCCCGAGCGGAGCATCGATCTGATTGTCCGTGCGTTCAGGGTTCCGATATTCAACACCAGGGCACCCGAAAGCTGGGTAATGTCGGCAACCTCGGCGTAGTCGTCCGCCATGACCGGCGCGGCACCGATCGCGAGCAGCGCGTTCGCGCAATCATTGACGGTAACATAATTGGTAATACAGTGAACGAGCGGTCTGTGTGAGCGTACATCAGTTATGGACATGGACTTCCCCCCCCGCAAGAATGGTATTGATGTTCCGTACGGCGCACATGGAACCGCACATGCTGCAACTGTCCTCATGCTCGGGCGGGGATTCCTCGCGCATTCTCCGCGGCTTTTCCCCGTCTATCGCGAGTGAGAACATGGTTTCCCAGTCAAGGTTTTTTCTCGCCTCGCTCATTTTCCGGTCATGTTCTCTGGCTCCCGGAATCCCCTTGGCGATGTCTGCCGCATGCGCGGCGATCTTCGAGGCGATTATTCCCTCTTTCATGTCTTCAAGGGTAGGTAGCCGAAGGTGCTCGGCGGGCGTGACATAGCACAAAAAGGCGGCTCCGGCCGCCGCGGCAACAGTGCCGCCGATTGCCGCGGTTATGTGGTCATAGCCCGGGGCGCTGTCCGTGACCAGCGGCCCCAGAACGTAGAACGGTACATCGGCGCACAGTCGTTGCTGTAATTTCATGTTCGCTTCAATTTCATCCAGGGCCATGTGGCCGGGCCCCTCTATAATGACCTGGACACCCCGTTGGTGGGATCGGCGCGTCAAGTCGGCAAGGAGGATCAGTTCTTCGATCTGCGCGGCATCGCTCGAGTCTTCGATACATCCGGGTCGGCAGGCATCGCCCAGGCTGAGCGTTACCTCATGTTCCGCGCAGATATCCAGGATTTCGTCAAAGTGCTCGTAAAAGGGGTTCTCCTCTCCGGTCATGGCCATCCAGGCGAAAATGAGCGAACCTCCGCGCGAGACAATTCCGGTCAGCCGTTCGCGGTTTTGAATGCGCGCCATGCGGTCACGGGTAATGCCGCAATGAATGGTCTGGAAGTCGACTCCGTCCATTGCATGCACCCGAACGGTATCAATCCATTCCCGGGCAGTAATATCCTTGAGGGGTTTTTTCAGGCGTACGGGCGCGTCATAGGCCGGTACCGTTCCGATCATTGCCGGCGAATGTGCAATAAGCTCACGGCGGAAAGCGGCCGTGTCTCCCCAGGAACTCAAATCCATTATGGCGTCCGCTCCGAGCCTGATCGCTTCATGGACTTTTTTCATTTCACCCGGTATGTCCAGAAAGTCGCGGGATGTTCCCAGATTGACATTGATTTTTGTTTTAAGCGTTCTGCCTACCGCGCGCGGTTTCAGGCTGCGGTGGGCCTTGTTGGCCGGTATCGCCGCGCGCCCGCATGCGACTAGCTGTGCAAGCGCTGCACTGTCCATGTTCTCGTACAGCGCGGCTTCATGTACTTCCGCGGTGACAATACCCTTCCGGGCGTTTTCCATTTGTGTTCCCATGTCCTCTCCTTGACGGGGATCTTGCGGACAGGGGGCGCGTGCGGAATAAACCGCGCTCAAATCTGATTCAGCCGCTGGCGAAAAAAAAGCTTCTCCGCCGGCGGAGAAGCTTCATTGCGGGAGCGGTAGCATCGAAGTACCGCAGCCCGAACGCTTTGCTTCCCTACGCCAGTATTAACTGACAGGTTCCAAGGGTCAGGTTTTAACCTTCTCAACCGTGAGGTTCCCCCGCAAGCTCGTATGTACGAAAAACATATAGCATGGCGGCGCTATTATGTAAAGTCCTCCCGGGTTTTAAATCGGCTGATTTCATCCGCGACGGCGCTGATGCCTTCCCTGTTTTTTGTGGAAAGGGCGACTACCTCGCTGATGGCGGTATTTATTTCTCCCGTGCCAATGGTCATTTCATCCATGCTCTCCCTGATGCGTTCGGATATGGATACCAGCTCCTGCATTTCGGTAATTATCGCGCTGCTTCCCTCGCGAATTTCCGAGGCCTGCGAATTGACCGCGTTGCTTTCATCCTTCATTTTTGACAGGCTTTCCAGTACCCGCGCGTTACCGACCGACTGTTCTTCCATTGACGAGCGAATTTGCCGCTGCTGCTCGCTGACGGTCTCGATCGAGTTGCGCACCGCATTGAAGGCTTTTCCGGCCTCCTCGGATGAAAGCACAACCTGATCAATCGCGCTTTTCAGCTCTTTCAGGTCCTTATTGATCGATTTTGACTGGATTGCCGCGTTCTCCGCAAGTTTTCTTATTTCATCCGCCACCACGGCAAAACCGCGACCGGCATCGCCTGCGTGGGCTGCCTCTATCGCCGCGTTCATGGCAAGCAAATTGGTTTGCGAGGCTATGGACGTGACAATCTCGTTCGCTTCCTTTAAACCTTCTGACTGTGCCTCGATCTCCCTGATGCGCTCGACTACGTCGCTTATGCGCGTGTATCCGCTTTCGGAGGCGGTTTTCAGTTCTCCAAACTGGGTCGCGTTCTTTTCCAGGGTTTGCGTGACCGACTGCACATTCGCGACCATTTGTTCAACGCTTGCAGAGCTGTCCGCGATACTGTCCGTCTGGGACCTGATAACGTCCGACAGCTTGTCTATATTGCTAGATATTTCCTTGATGGTTGACGAGGTTTCCGTAACCCCGGCGGACTGATTCAGCACCTGCTGTTTAACGCTGCCGATATTCGCGTTTATCTGGTACACGGCCGATGACGTTTCTTCCATGTTCGCGGATAGGCCGGTTCCTATTTCCTTCAGCTGTACGGTCGATTTTCTGATGGAGCTGACTATTGCGTTGAGAGTTCCCAAAAACGCATTGAAGTCCATCGACAGTTTTCCGATTTCATCCTTACCCGTTACCGGCAGTGTCTTTGTAAGGTCACCCTCTCCCTGCGCTATGTCCTCAAGCGCCTTCCCGGCAAGAACGATCGGTTTCAGAATCGTCCGGGAGAGCAGTATGATGACCAGAATGATGAGCGCGCCGCCGGCGACAAAGGCGATTGCCAGGGTCGCAAGAAGTTCGTTTGCGCTTTCCATTATTTCCGAAGAAGGAACTACCGTGGCGACATACCAGGGATTTTCGATATTGCCGATGTACAGTGGCACAAAGGTCTTGGTGGTTTGAGCGTTCAGGGAGTCGCTCCATTCCGTCATGGTAACGGTCTCGCCCTGATTCAGCCGGTCCAGTATATGCTGATTATTTCCGCCAACGAATTCCTCTGCAGGACTTCCGACTTTTTCCTGGTCAGGATGATAGACCAGTAGACCATTCGTGGACAAAAGGCGGACATATCCTGTCCGGTAGAGCCGCGCGTTATCCAGGATACGCACAAAGGCATCGAGCCGGATATTGATTCCCGTCACCCCGTATATGCGACCATAGGGGTTTTTTATCGGTACGGCAATCGTTGTCATCATGATGGGCATGCGGCTGATAACCTGGGTATAGGGTTCGAGAATCTGTTCCCGGCCACTTTTGAGCGCGAGCTGGTAATAATTCCCCGTTTCCGGATCATTGTAGTCGTCAAGAATATAGCGTTGGGAGTAACCGCTCTGGTTGCGCATCCACAGCGGCGCAAACCTGCCGGTACTGTCATGGCGGGGTGCGTCGACATTCATGATGTCCCTGCCGTCAAAGAGATCTGGTTCATAAACTGCCCACAAACCGAAAAAGCGGGGGTTTTCGGTCAATAGCCGCTGGAGGGTATTGTCGGCATGTTCGCGGCGGTAGGGCGCTTCAAGAGTTTCCATAGCGGAAAGCATATGCGAGATATTCCGGGCGGAGCTCAATACATTTTCCAGTTCCATTTTTACCATGGCTGCTTCCCGCTGGGACATGGTCTCCATGTACAGTCGTGAGCTGACGCGCAGGTTGAACAGGGTTTGCGTATAGATGAGCATTCCGGTTCCGAGAAAAACAAGGAGTACTGCGCTCCCGATGAAAAAAATCATTTTAATTTTTAATGATACATCATTGATTCTCATGATTTTGCAGTTCCTCCTGAAATTATATATCCCGATAAAGTCTAATGTATTTTTATCAGTTCTGCCTGCATGCAGCGCAAACGCCGGTAAAATACAGGGTATGCGTGTGAATGGATATTCCCCGTTCGTTTTCGTAGTCTGCCATAAGGTTCTGCAGGCCGCAGGTTCCCAGATCAATAAAGCAGTGACAGGTTTCGCAATGAAACCAGTGTCGGTCGGCATCCTGCCGGGCTGTTAGTGCGGTATAATACCGTTCGGTTCCGTGCTCACGGCAATGGAGTACAAATGACTCGGTGATACCCTGGCCCTCAAAATAATGCAGGCTGCGGTATACCGTTACCGGATCAATACTGTCGCCGAGCGACTGGCTGATAGCTGCGGCCGACAGCGGCACCGTACTCTTCTGAAGGAGGTCAAGAACTGCGCGACGTGCTTTTGTCATCTTCTTTTCCCCACAATATTCAAGGCAGCCGCAAAAAGAAATATTGCTCCGGCAAGTACGACCGCCATAGCTCCGGCAGGGAGGTCCCACATCCAGCCGAATACCAGACCGGAAACCGAAAACAGGGTAGCCCAGAACACTGCACCGACCATCATTCCCGCAAGATTTCGGGCACGATACCCGGCAGTACCCGCGGGCAATGTAAGCATGGCAATAACCATGACGATTCCGACAAAGGTTTGTAACAGCACTATCGATATTGCCGTTACGGTCAATATGATCAGGAAAACGGCCGTCGTATTGACTCCCCTGACCCGGGCGAATTCCTCGTCGAATGAGCTTGCCTGCAGTTGCGGATAATACCGCCAGGCAAGTACAATGACGCTTATATCAAGCAGGGCAAGGAGGACAAGGTCCCTGGACGAAATGAGAAGGATATTGCCGAACAAGTAGCTTGAGGGGTCGGTATATCCCGGGGTTTTAGCCATAAAAAGAACGCCGATGCTCATGCCGATGGCCCATATCGCGTTGATTACCGTATCCTCGCGCTGACGGGCACGCAGTGAAACAACCCCGATTATGACAGCTGCAATAACCGCAAACAAAATCGCTCCCGCTATTGGAGGCAATCCGCGTACAATGCCGCTGGCGGACAGGTAGAGTGCCATTCCTATGCCGCCGAGCACTGCATGGGAAATTGCTCCGGCAAGACCGGCTATGCGTTTGACCGTGACTATCGATCCGAGTACGCCAAACAGTATCGAAGAGAGGAGTCCCGCTATAAAGGCATTGCGCATGAAGGCAAGCGACGGATCGAAAAGAATAGAGAATAATCCATTCATTATACGTTCTCCTTTCCGCAGCAGCATGCATCATTCAAATCGGTATCATGGAGTACCTTGACTGCCTGACCCCCGAAAAGACTGCTGGGTGCGTCGCGAAGGGGTTCAACCTGGTGGCGTACCACCGTGTGTGTACCCGTCCCCTGACTTTTATCTCCGACGCACAATACCGCATCGGTTAAGGATGAGACAAAGCTGGTGTCATGGGTGACAATCAGGATTGTCGTATGCGCCTTCAGCCGTCCCAGGGTTTCAAACAGTCTCTGTTCGCTTTCCTTGTCCATGTTCGATGTCGGTTCATCAAGAATCAACAGTTCCGGGCGTGCCGCGAGAGCCCGCGCGACCAATACCCGTCTGCGCTGTCCTCCCGAGAGAGCGGAGTAGGGCCTTTTCTCCAGATCTTGGATGCCTGACTGTTCCATTGCCCATGTGACCGCCTCCCTGTCTTCATTCGTTGTTCTTTTTTTGTGGACATCGAGTCGTCCCATGTGAATAACTTCACCGACTGAAATGGGAAACGCCGGATCATAGCCCGCATGTTGGGGGACATAGCCTATTTTGCTGCGCGCCTGACGGGGTTTGTTTCCGAAGAGGGAAATGATACCGGATTCCGGTTGCTCAAGACCGAGTATGAGCTTCAGTATGGTCGTCTTTCCCGCCCCGTTTGCGCCGACAAGGGCGGTAAACTCGCCTTCATGAATGTGAAAAGATACCTGTTCCAGTACCCTGGCATGACCGTACGAGAAAGATACATTGTCAAAATACAGTACAACTGAGCTTTGTGGGTGTTCATTCATACCGATAAATATACCGACAGCCCTGCCTTGCTGCAAGTGATTTGCATTTCCCGGAGAGCGGATGTTGCCCGCTTTCCTCCCGTCAGTCTCATGACTGTGCGGCGCCCTGTCGGCGTGACAGGACCCGCGTTATCACCAGCAGCAGTATGACGAAGGGAATTGCCACGAATGCTGCAATATGTCCTGCCGACAGTTGTATGAGCCATCCCCTCAGGATATTTCCCCCGTCAAGAAAGCTTGTAAAGACACCTTCGTAACCCTCAATGCGATAATTCATTGCGCGTGCCATATTGGTAAACAGGGGCGCAAGTGCCGTAGCGAAATATAAATTTCCCGCCACGACCGGAATGCCAAGAATAAAGGAACGTACAATATTTCCCCTTGTCGATATGACAAGAAGCGCGACCGGTACCGTCAAATTCGTCAAATCTCCCAGTGGAATGAAACTGATTCCGGGCAGGACGAATGACAGAACAAGGGAAACGGGAATGAGCAAAAGGGTGGTAACCATAACGGCAGGCATACCGAAAAGAACGGCAACATCAAGACCGATAAACGTAATTCCCAGATCGGGAAAGCGCTTTGCCAAAAATGTTTTCATGCCGTCAGAAATGGGAATGAGGGCTGAACCCAAGATGTTACACACAATAGGTAAAATATAAATAACGCCGGCAAAGCTTACCGCAAGCTCGGCCGTCGCCTTTACGGAATAATCTGACGCTATACCCAAAAGTATCGCCAGCAACAAGCCCATAATCATGGGCTCGCCGAACAGGCCCAGCTTTCGTTTCAGTTGCTCGGGATTCGCTTCAAGGTCTTTAATCAGGGGAATGCGGTCAAGCACGGCGTTGCCGATAATTCCCACGGGATAATATGCCAGGGCAGATAAATGGGGAATGCAAATACCCGACATGCCGCTCACCTTATTTATAAGGGGTGCGCTCCAGTCGGAAAGTTTCAGTGTCAGGAAAAAACCTCCAACACCGAAGAGAATTGCCAGTGTATTGCTTCCTGTAACGGTATACACGGCCGCCGAAATAAAGATGACATGCCAAAAATTCCATATATCTATGTTTACTGTCCGGGTTTTTTTTATGACAAGCATTACGACATTGATGAGGATAAAAATTACCAGAAGTATCGGGGCAAGATGGAATTGCCAGGTAATGACGGAAAGCGGAATCCAGCCTGTGTCAAAGACGGTAAAATGCAAGCCTGTTCTCTGGATCAGGGCAGTGATAGCCGGATTTATGATGCTGACATAGAAATCAAAGGTCATGAATATACCGATAAACCCGATACCAAGCATCAGGGCTGACCTGAAGGCTGTTGAAAGCGGTATTCTGAATATCAGCGCCAGGAAGAAAATGATCACGGGTAACAGAACGTATACCTTGAATGAGAGCAGATACATGATCGAGCTATTAAATGCGGGTAAAAATGTTTCCATTGTCACAATATCGTCCTTTTTGATTACTTTTGCAACCCTTCATGCGGTATATACCGGCCTGGG
Organism: Spirochaetales bacterium Spiro_09; assembly: GCA_001604385.1. Taxonomy (GTDB): domain Bacteria; phylum Spirochaetota; class Spirochaetia; order Treponematales; family Treponemataceae; genus Teretinema. The sequence continues at coordinate 14,170 of LVBK01000003.1, forward strand.
TACGCCAAAGCCGATACAGGCCGGTATTCTTCTCAACAAAAAGGACTTTTGTATAGTATAATTGCTCCGTGAAACCAATTATCAAAGCAGGACTTGTCTTTACCGGCCTTTGTGCAACACTGTCCTTTGCCATTTCTCTCGTGCTTGTTCGCTCCCTGTTTCTTGCGGTTCCTTTTACGGAAAAGAAAGAAAATCTTCGCTATCATTTTGCGCTCTATGTTCCCCAGGAACGAAACAGTTTTTTTTCGGATATTATCGAGGGTGCCCGGCGGTCTGCTGCGGAACAGAATGCGCTTCTTTCGGTACACACCCTTGACCGGGACGGCATTGTTCTGCATATGGCCGCGTATATCGGGGTGGATGGTATTGTCATTTATCCAAATAATGATGATTCCGTAACGCTGAGCGCCCTTGAGCGTTTGCGCTCCAGATCCATACCCCTCATTTTGTCCAATCATAATGTACCAGCCGACCAGCCCTGGCCGTTTATCGGCACTAATAATTTCGATTTGGGGAAGAAGGCTGCCTCTTTGCTCGCACAAAAAGAAGGTGAAAGCCTTTCAATTGCCATCGTGTACAGCGAGAAAACGCCTTCAATTTATGCCGAGCGTGAACTGGTGGAAATGGGTATACACAGTGTGATTGGCCGATCGCTGAGCGGTCCGCTTTTTCCTCAACGTACCGATTTGAACCCGCGTGATGCCGAAAAAATCATTTATCATATCCTGCAAACCAATCCGTCCATCAACACGGTAATTTTTACCGATACCAATGATACGCTTGCCGGGACACAGGCTATTATCGACCTGAATCTGGTCGGACGGATGCGCATTATCGGCTTCGGTTCGGATCCGACTATTCTTTCATATATTCAGCGTGGAATCATCGCTGGTTCTCTTTCGGTACGGCCCGAGCATATCGGTTACCAAAGCGTACGTTCCCTGGTGGAGCTGGTATCCGGCGGCTATACCTCCTCTTCGGTCGATACCGGAATCGATGTGATTACGGTCGATAATCTGCAACTGTTCCGGACAAATCGCGAGAGGACAGAGCAATGAAACAGCGCCTGTTCAATTCATTCCGCTTTCAAATGTTTGCCTCCCTGATCGGAGTTTTCGCCATTCTGGTTTTCTCCAGTTCCTATATTTTGTACACCACCTTGCGCATTCAGGATGTTGTCAACAAAAGTTTCGAAAAACAGCTTCATCTGAAGGAAATTCAGGAAAAGCTTTCCGAATTCCAGCAACCCTTTCTTGAATATTTATCTACCCGATCCTCAAATGCCCTGGCCGAGTTGCTCGTGCTCAATCAGCGTATCGCCGGGATGCTCCCTCCGGAATCGTCGCTTTATCCGAATCTGGATGAGTCCGGTCTCCAGGAAAAAGAAGTGTACTCTCTTGTATCGGAGTACCTTGCTCTTTCAGACCAGGTTATTCAGGAAAAACGGGGTATGAATGTAGAGGAGTACACCAGCCGCTATGAGGAAATGCAGGTTATTTTAGGTTATATTCATGCACGTATTGAAAGCATTTCGAGCGCACGTCTTTCCGCCCAGTTGGCGACCTATGGGGTATTTATTCAGAATTCACGGAATATACAGCTGACAAACCTCGTATTCATTGTTTCTGTCTCTCTTTTTTCGTTTATATTGCTCATGTATTCCGTTGAAAAGATAAACCGTCCGATGGTAAGCCTTTCCGGCGCGGCAACCGAAATCTCGACCGGTAATTTTGAATTTCCCGATCTGGAAAGGACCAGTTTGTATGAAATTGATCATGTTATCGATGCGTTTAACCGGATGCGGCGCGATATACACACTTATATAGAAGAAATAAAGTGGCAGCGGAATGTCGAACAGGAATACCTGCAGGAACGGGTCAGGAATATGAAGATGGAGCAGATGCTCAGACGGATGGAATTGTATACCCTGCAAGCCCAGATGAATCCTCATTTTTTGTTCAATACACTGAATACCGGTATTCAGCTGGCTATTGTTGAGGGCGCCGAACGTACCGGGGAATATATGGAGCATCTTTCACATTTGCTGCGTCACAATATCCGTGAAAAAGATATGATTGTGCCTCTCCGTCATGAAATTGAGGGTCTTGAATCTTATTTCTATATTTTACGCGTCAGATTCCCGAAGAATCTGGACCTGGTGCTTGATTGTCCTGCCGATTTGCTTGACCGGTATTGCGTTCCCGCTTCTATACTGCAACCGCTTGTCGAGAATTGTGTAATACATGCCTTTAAGGGGAAAGAAGGCCGCAACTCCATTGTTGTCCGCATTTTTATGGAGGAGAGCTATTTGCTGCTTTCGGTCAGTGATAATGGCATCGGCATGAATGCGGAGCGCGTCCTTGCCCTGTTACAGCCCCTGCCGGTGGATGAGACCATGCCGAAGGTAATGGGTCTGGAAAATGTGATACAGCGGATGTATTTTTACTTTCCGGAAGATCCCGATGTGGTGAGTATTCACACCCGCGAGGGTCAGGGTACTGAAATTGTCATACGTATCGATACGGAGGTTACCCTGTGTACACCGTCCTGATTGTTGACGATGAAGAACCGGTTCTTGACAGCTATTCCTATATGCTCGAAAAGGACGCTGAAGGCTATATGCTGGCGGGCAAGGCGCGGACCGGTTTTGAGGCAATTCAGCTGTTATATGAATTGAAACCCGATGTGGTATTCATGGACATCAATATGCCGGGGATTGACGGACTTGAAACCATTGCACGCGTACATGACAGTTTTCCGCATACTGTTTTCATCCTTTCGACCGCGTATGAACGCTTCGATCTGGCGAAGCGCGCCATTCCCCTGGGAATTCACGCCTACCTGGTCAAACCGGTTACTCGCCGCCTCTTTCTTGACACACTGGAAAACCTGCGGCCGGTTCTTGCCCGCAGGGCGGCACAACCGCTTTCTCAGGATCGTGACCGGGTAGCTGTTGATTTTCTGAACAGCCGTATCTGGAATGAATTCGACGACACGGAATGGCTTTCTGTCCGGCGTGAGCTTGAGCTCGACTCCGACATCGGATGCATAGTCTTTATCAGTCTGGATGCAGACTCGACGAACCGGTTCCAGGTGATCAATGAGTTCCTGTCCCTGAAATACCGGTATTTTTTTACCCGCTATCTCGATCTGGGCATGTATTTTTTCCCCGGGGAACTAAACAGGCAGGTTCTCGAGTCGTCATTTTCCGAAATAATCGCCTCCTCCCTGTCAGACCCAAGGTCTGCCTCCTTTGCCATTGGTCCCCAGGCTTCGGGTCGGGCGCTTCATGGATCATGTCTTGAGGCCTTTGATACAGTCAGGCGCAAACGAAACCAGAGCAGTGCGCTTCTTCGCGAACGGCTGCTGATAATAAGACTCCGGCGGGATATCGGCATTGCGGCCCATGATGAAGTTCGAGCCATTTTTGACTCGCTCTGGCAAGAGGTCTTCGCTGTGTGGGAATTCCCCCTGGCAAAGGCCCGCATGATTTCTGTCATGACCTTGATACTGGAAGATTGCTGCCAGTACTACCGGTCGTATGAGGATATTACCGTGCCCCTTGACCCGGCCGCGGAGATTACCGCTGTCCAGTCTGTCGAGCAGTGGAGAAATTGGGCTCAGTATGCGTTTTCTTCCCTGTATGATATGGCATGGCGAAACAGAAGCGAAAAATTGCCGGCTCCCCTGGTAAAGGCGCTCCATTTTATCGGTATTCATCTGTCCGACCAGATTCAGCTATCCGATGTTGCCGATGCCGCGCAGATTTCCCCTGTTTATCTGAGCCGGATATTCAGCGAGCATATGGGAATGAATTTCAGCGAGTATGTCAGCGTTTCCCGCATTGAACATGCGGAAAAACTGATAGGCGAGGGCAATATGAGTATCAAGGAAGTTGCCTTTGCGGTCGGTTATCAGGATCCGAATTATTTCGGCAAGTGTTTCAAGAAAATTGTCGGCGTTTCGCCGAGTATGTACGCACAGAGGTTCCGCGATGAAAAAAGTCAGTAAGTGCTATGCGATTGCGTTCTGTGCGCTGCTGGTGTGTGTCTCCTGCAGTGCCCCAAAAAAGAAGCCGATGGCCGGTGATACGGTCCGGATCGGATTTTCAATTGCCTCCGATACCTTCATCATTGAGCGCTGGAATAAGGACGTGAAAATCTTCTCCGGCGCGGCCCATGAACTGGGTGCCGAGGTGCTCGTTCAATTGTCAGCGGGAGGAACGCGCGAGCAAATGTCCCAAATCAATTTTCTTTTGACCCGGGATATTGACGTACTGGTGGTGATAGCGCATGACTATGAGCTTCTCTCCGGGGTTATCAAGAAAGTCCGGGACGCAAAAATTCCCGTCATCGCCTATGACCGGCTCATCTACGGTGTTCCGGTCGACGCGTATATTTCATTTAATAATCGGGAGGTAGGACGGCTGTTCGGGAAGGCCCTGAAACAGGAAGTGCCCCGCGGCCGCTATGTCATTATCAATGGATCCGTTCGGGACAATAACAGCTTTGAGGTCAACGCAGGCCTCAAGGAGATTATCGGCTCCTCAATTCAAAGCGGTGAAATCTCCATTGTGGAGGAGGTATGGCTCCAGGATTGGAGCTCCGACGAGGCGCGCGAGAAAATGGCCGCAATACTTGAACGCACAACCGATATACAGGCGGTATCCTGTGCGAATGATCAGATAGCGAGCGCGGTGATCCAGTTGCTTGCCGAGTACCGGTTAGCCGGAAAGGTAGCAGTCGTCGGTCAGGATGCGGACATTGGGGCATGCCAGAAAATTGTCGAGGGAACGCAGTTGATGACGGTGTACAAACCCATTGTGCGCCTTGCCTCCCGGGCTGCGGAACTGGCCGTTACGCTGGTGAGGGGAACGCTGCCGTCACCCGATGCCTATATCGATAATAACAGCGGGACACCAGTGCCCTACTATATGGAGGAACCGCGTTCAGTATTTCAGTCCAATATGGACAGTTCAGTCATACGTGACGGTTTTCATTCGGCTGAAGATGTGTATCGCAACGTTCGGGTATTGTCCGATCAGGATGAGTAATTATTTAGTGTAGTTTTTTTACCCTTGCCCGGTCGATCGAATAGTCGGTGGCGTTCTTTGTCCTCTTTTTTGTCAATTATTTCCTGTTTTCCGAATTCCTGTCAGGGCTCATACTGACTCCATGTTAATCTCAAGGAGGAATATGAGATGAAGAGAATAATTGCTGTTGCTGCCGGTTTGACATTGGCCGCGGGTCTTGTTTTTGCTGGTGGAGCGCAGGATTCCAAACAAAAAATGATTGGTCTGGCCATGCCGGAAACTCACGTAGAACGCTGGCAGAAAGATGGTGCCGCTCTCAAGGCTGACGCCGAGGCAAAGGGCTACATCGCCGAAGTAACCTACGGCGACGCCGATCAGGCCAAGCAAAATCAGCAAATCCAGGATATGCTCACAAAGGGCGCAAAACTTCTGGTTATCGGATCTGTCAATGAAGGCGTTATTTCCGCTGTTGCGGATGCCGCCCGTGACAAGGTTCTTGTCATTGCCTATGACCGCCTGATCACCAATTCTGCCGATTATGATTACTATATCACCTTCGACAACTACAAGGTTGGCCAGTTCCAGGGTAAAGCGCTTGAAACCGCACTGAATCTTGCAGCCGCCACCAAGGACAAACCCAAGTACATCACCCTGTTTGCCGGTGCTCCCACCGACAACAACGCGAAAGTCTTCTTTGATGGCGCAATTGACGTTCTTCGCCCCTATGTGGAAAAAGGCGCCCTTGTTCTCGTTGGCCCCGCTCCCCTGAAGTCCGGCGATGCTGATTTCACCAAGATCACCACCGAAAACTGGAGAGCCGACATTGCCAAGGCACGCATGGAGAACCTTCTGAACAACGATGCAAAGAACTACGTTCTTGACGGCGTTCTCGCTCCCAATGACACCCTGGCTCGCGCAATCATTGAAGCCTGTTCAACCGACGCAAAATACGCCGGCGGAAAGCTCCCCGTGGTAACCGGACAGGACGGCGAAGCCGCTTCTATCGCCGCTATCCGCGACGGAAAGCAGTACATGACCGTTTTCAAGGATACCCGCAAGCTTGCAGCAGCGACCATCGACCTTGCTGATGCCCTTTTGAATGCGAAGACCCCGAGCATTGCCGGCGCACGTCTCGACACTGCTTCCTACAACACCGGAAAGAAAGTCGTCAAGGCTTATCTGCTTGAGCCGGTTATCGTAACAAAGGAAAATTACAAGGCTGTTATGATCGATTCCGGTTACTACAAAGAAAGCGATATCAAGTAAGACCTGACATACCGGTTGGGCCGGGTCGATTCCTTTGTGAATCACCCGGTCTTTTTTTGCAATGACCGCAATCAGAAAACAGGAAACACAAGGTGAGTGAATACATTCTTGAAATCAACCATTTGACAAAAGACTTTCCCGGTGTACGCGCCCTCAGCGACGTTACCCTCAAGGTGAAAAAGGGCGAAATCCACTCCCTCTGCGGTGAAAATGGGGCGGGAAAGTCCACTCTGATGAGCGTTATCAGCGGAGTTTATCCCAAAGGAAGTTATGAAGGGACTGTTACTTTCAAGGGAAAGGAAACAAATTACTCGAACGTCAAGGATAGCGAAAAAGAAGGCTTGGCTATCATCCATCAGGAACTGGCCTTAAGTCCCTATCTGTCAATTTATGAAAATATTTTTCTCGGTCATATGAAGACCCGATTGGGCATCATTAACTGGGATACGTATATTATCGAGTCGAAGAAATATCTGGATCAGGTTGGTTTGCATGAGAACCCGGCGACCGTTGTCAGCAAGCTGGGCGTCGGAAAACAGCAGCTGGTCGAGATTGCGCGGGCGCTGTCAAAAAAGGTCGAGCTTTTGATACTGGATGAACCGACCTCGTCCCTGAATGATGATGAAAGCGACAAGTTGCTCGACTTGATTCTGGAACTGAAGCGGCAGGGCATCACGTCGATTATGATCTCCCACAAGCTGAAAGAGGTATTGAAGGTTGCCGATACGGTTACCATCCTTCGCGACGGCAAGTCGATTTCGACCTACGATGTACGCAATGACAAGCTGGATGAGGCGACAATCATAAAGGACATGGTCGGCCGGGACATCGGTACAGCCTATACAAAGGAAGCCGTTAGCATCGGGGAACCTCTGCTCGAGGTAAAAAACTGGACGGTGTATCACCCGGACTATCATTCAATGAAAGTCGTCGATGATGCGTCATTTTATCTGAGGAAGGGAGAAATCCTGGCTTTTTGCGGACCTATGGGTGCCGGCCGGACCGAGCTGATGATGAGTCTGTACGGTCGTTCATTCGGCTCAAGCTGTTCCGGAGAGATTCTGATGCACGGGAAACCCGTCGATACATCGACACCCCGCAAGGCTATCGATTCCGGTATTGGCTATGTATCCGAAGACAGGAAGAGTCTTGGCCTCATTCTGATTCAGGACGTGAAAACGAATATCTCGAATTCAAGTCTGGACAAGCTCTCTCGCCTTGGCGTGGTGGACTCCCAGAAGGAGATTCGCGCGGCGGAGCAGTATTGCGATGCTCTGCGTATCAAGACGCCGTCCATAAGCCAACTGGTACGTAACCTTTCGGGTGGAAACCAGCAAAAGGTTGTCCTGAGCCGTTGTTTGTTCGCGAATCCCGATATTTTCATCGTTGATGAACCGACGCGCGGTATTGATGTGGGCGCGAAATTCGAAATATACGCGATTCTGAACAATCTGGTGAAAGAGGGTAAGAGCGTCATCATGGTGACCTCCGAATTGCCCGAGGCGCTCGGACTTGCCGACCGGATTTATGTAATGAACGAGGGCGAAATCAAGGGTATGTTAACCCGTGAAGAGGCTACACAGGAAAAAATAATGCATCTGGCACTTGTACACCAGAAGGAGAAAGCTGTATGAGCGAAATAGCAGTCAAGCGACAGACGCTGCGCAGTGTGCTGAGCGCAAACATAAGAAATTATTCAATGGTTATCATCCTTGCGCTGATAATGATTGTGTTCGGATTTCTGACTAACGGAATCAATCTCAATTCCCGAAATATCACCAACATTTTTATACAGAACAGCTATATTCTTCTGTTGGCAGTCGGAATGGTCCAGGTTATTATCATCGGCAATATTGATTTGTCGGTAGGCCGTGTCTGTGCCTTCGTGGGCGCGATCAGCGCCATGATGTACAACGCCGGTCTGGGAATGACGCTGACCGTTATTTTGAGTATTTGCGTCGGACTGGGTGTCGGTGTTTTTCAGGGTGTGTGGATTGCCTTCCTGAAAATACCTGCATTCATCGTTACCCTTGCCGGCATGCTTCTATTCCGCGGATTGACGTACATTATTACCAATGTTACGCCAATTGCCCTGCGCGACGATCATTTCAAGCAAATAGCGTCCGGTATGGTCAATATTCCGGGTTTCTCCGGACCGCTTCCGGGCAACGGAATAGAAGTCTATTATACAGCCCTGCTTGCCGGTGCAGTACTGTTTATCCTGTATATTGTCATGGAATTGCGGAACCGCAACAAGAAACTGCGCAATAAATTCGAGGTGCTTTCTCCCGCCATGATGGTCGGTAAAATAGCCCTTATCGGTGTTCTGATTGCCGCGCTCTGCTGGAAGTTTGCAACCTACCGGGGAATCCCGACAGTCGCCATTCTGCTCCTTGTGACAATTGTCGTGTTCAGTTTTATCATGAAGAACACAATCCTTGGACGGTACATCTACGCGGTTGGAGGAAATGCCCGGTCAGCCAAGTTGTCGGGTATCAATTCCGAGCGCATTGTGTTCATCGTTCATGTGATAATGGGTGGTCTGTGCGGTCTTGCCGGCGTTGTGTTCACCGGGTACATGAACTCGGCCCTTCCCCAAGCCGGTGAAAACTTCGAGCTTGATGCGATCGCGGCTTGTTTTATCGGAGGCGCTTCAACCTCGGGCGGTATCGGTACCGTCATTGGAGCGATTGTCGGTGGTCTTGTCATGGCCGCTATAAATAACGGTATGTCCCTGATGAACTTTACCGCGCATTCCCAGTATGTTGTCAAAGCGTCTGTTCTTCTCCTCGCAGTGCTTTACGACATTTACACCCGCCGGAAGGCTGGTTTGGGTTGATACGCGTTTATTTCGACTAAAGGACACAGTATTCTTGCTTTTGCGGACCCGGTAGCAGTAGCCGGGTCCGCTTTTTTTATTGTTTCTATTGACAGAAACGAATCATTCCGGTACAGTGCTCTTGTTACTATTAGTAGTAACAATTTCCCCTTCAGGAGTACCGGTTATGAAAATCAAGCGGAGCGATGCAATCACTGTCTCAATCCCGGGAGAACGATATACGCCCTTTGCGCTTGCCAAAAAACTTGGGGCACGGGCAATTCTTGAATCCGCCTCATTTACCCACGGACGAGACCGGTATTCGCTCATCCTTGCGCGTGAGGCCTTCAGAATACGACAGGATGAAGACGGGGTCTTTTACTGTCTTGACGGACGGGATGTGCCGTATGCCAACGGCGACATACTCGACGCCCTGATGGAGGTTGCCGAGCAAAACACCTTGCCTCCCGACGGTATCCCCCTTCCCGGAGCGGGTATCGGTTTCCTGGGGTACGAGTTTTCCCGTCATTGCGACACAATCCATGCCCGGGTGAATCCCGACACTATCGGTATTCCCGAATCGGAATTTATCGTTGGCCATATCTATCTTGTGTTTGATCATTTTACGGACACCATTCATATTCTGGCGCTGAATTACGAACAGCATGAAATTGATCTTGAGGAAGCGGTTGCCGATATACGGGGAAGACTTGCCGACCTTGATTTTTCATATCTCGCGCCGCCTGACGAGCCTCCCCGTGCTGTTGTCGTGTCCGACGAGCAATCGGTCCACGACACCTTTATTGCCGGCGTCGAGGCGATCAAAGAGCATATCGTCAAGGGTAACCTCCTTCAGGCTGTCATGTCCCGCCGTCTCGTCCTGGAATCGCCCGAGAGCGCGCTGGAAGCGTATCGCCGGCTGCGGTCAAAAAGCCCCTCTCCGTATCTTTTTTATCTTGACTTCGGCGATTATCAGCTTATCGGGGCTTCTCCGGAAAGTCTTGTACGGGTTCGCGATGCGGTTGCATCCATTCGACCGATTGCGGGAACCAGACGGCGTGGCAAGAATTCGGCCGAGGATACCGAGCTGGAAAGGGAGCTGCTCGACGACCCGAAGGAACGCGCCGAACATCTTATGCTGGTAGATCTTGCGCGGAACGATCTGGGCCGGGTATGTATTCCGGGTTCTGTTCGCGTTGCCCGCAATATGGTGGTGGAGATGTTCAGCCATGTCATGCATATCGTTTCGGATGTCGTCGGACAGGTGGGCAGCGGAAACGGAAAGAATCCGAAAGGTATCGATGTCCTTCGGTCTGCGTTTCCGGCCGGAACGGTCAGCGGTGCCCCGAAAATCAGGGCTATCGAAATCCTTTCAGGACTCGAGAGTGAGCGGAGGACCTTTTATGCCGGCTCTGTCGGGTATATTGAACCCGATGGGGATCTTGATTTTTGTATCGCCATACGCTGTGCCCTGAAAAAAGGCTCCCGGTGGATATTGCAGGCCGGTGCCGGAATTGTTCATGCGTCCGTTCCCGAACGGGAATGGGAAGAAACCAACGAAAAACTGTCCGCGATGCGCTCTGTTCTCGAGGGAGGAAAGAAATGATTGTATTGATCGACAACTATGATTCGTTCACCTATAACGTATACCAATATCTTGCGCGTCTTTCGGGAGAGGAGATCAGGGTAATCAGAAATGATGAAGCTACCCTGGATGACATTATCGCGCTTAATCCGAGCAGACTGGTCATATCCCCGGGACCCGGCCGACCGGAAGATGCGGGAATAAGCGTGTTCTGCATCCGGCATTTTGCGGGGAAGATACCCGTGCTGGGAATTTGTCTTGGACACCAGGCAATAGGATACGCGTTTGGCGGCACGATTGTCGGCGCAAAATTCATAAAGCACGGTATTGCCGAGGAAATGGCGCTAGACGGTAAGGGCTTGTTCAGAACTATCGGGAAAACCGGCACCTTTACCCGGTATCACAGTCTGGTTATTGAAGAATCAAGCCTGCCTGACTGTCTTGAAGTTACTGCCCGTTCCGCGGACGGCGACATCATGGGAGTACGACATAAAACCTTCGATGTGGAGGGCGTTCAGTTTCATCCCGAGTCGATTGCCTCCGGCCAGGGAGAGGCATTGCTTAAAGCCTTTTTGGCGTATCGGCGGGAATCCTTTCCGTTCAGTGCGATATTATCCCGTCTTATGCAGGGCACAAGCATGAGTCGCTCCGAGGCGGAGCTTTTCATGGAGGACTTGACCGAGGGCTCACTGGATGAACGCCAGACATCGGCCCTGTTAACCGCTATATCCGCCAAGGGACCCTCGGCCGAAGAAATTGCCGGTTGTGCCGCCGTTTTATGCCGGAAAAAGAAAAATGTCCCCCTGCATCGGGACTTGACGGATATTGTGGGAACCGGCGGTGACGGCATTGGTAGTTTCAATATCAGTTCTATGGCTGCCCTTGTGGCCGCCAGTTGCGGTGCGGTTATCGCAAAGCACGGAAATCGCGCGGTGTCCAGTAAGTCTGGCTCTGCCGACTTCTATGAGGCATTTGGCATCAAAATTGATATACCTGCTGAAAAGACTGCGGACATAATTTCCCGTACCGGCTTCGGTTTTCTGTTTGCTCCGGTGTATCACAGCGCCATGCGTCATGCGGCGCCGGTCAGACGGCTATTGGGAGTAAAAACCATCATGAACCTGGTTGGCCCCTTGTCGAATCCGGCAAACGCTCAATATCAAATGATTGGCGTATATGATCGGTCGCTCATGCATCCGGTAGCCGACGCTTCGAAAATGCTCGGATCCCGCCGGGTTATGGTTATTTGCAGCGAAGACGGCATGGACGAGATATCTCCCTGCGGGATAACTCACGTCGTCGAGATAGATGAGCGCGGAACAAAACGGGAGTACACTATTGACCCTGCTTCGTTCGGAATCACCGGTTGTTCTATTCAGGGGCTTCTTGGCGGCGATGCCCGGGAGAATGTGCGACTTGCCCGTGAAATGCTCGAGGGCAGGGGAGACCGTTCCATTCGGGAAGCAGTCGCGCTCAATGCGGCAGCCACGCTCTATATTTCCGGCTGTGTGGAGACTCTTGCGGAAGCATATACGCGCTCGTGCGCGGCAATTGACAGCGGGGCGGTAAGCGCTAAAATTGAGGAAGTCAGGGAGGCAAGCTGTGCCTGACATACTTGACCAGATTACCGCGCGCCGGAGAACCGACTATGAGCGGCTTGGCCCCACCTTCGGTTGTACGGTGCCTGACCATCGTCGCCGACCGGTTGTCCCCTTCCTGGCTGAAAGCGGAACAATCCTGGAGATCAAGCGAGCTTCTCCTTCCAAAGGAGATATTGCGCCCGACCTTGATCCGGTCGAACTTGCCGGAAAATACGCCAGCGCGGGAACCAAAAACGTTTCCGTGCTGACCGAGCAGGTGTTTTTCAAGGGGAGTCTTGACGATTTGGTCGCTGTTTCCGGAACGTATTTTAATCTCTCCTTTCTTCGCAAGGATTTTATCCTGTATGAGGACGAGATCGAGGTTTCCTTCCGTGCCGGTGCGGACGCGGTATTGTTGATCGCCCGAATTCTGGATACCAAACTCCTTCGTGTGCTTGCTGCCCGATGCCGTTCCTTTGGCATGACCCCTTTTATTGAAGTCAGGGAAGAAGCCGATCTTGTAAAACTTGAAGCAGCGGCACGCGATGGCCCGGTCGTTGCGGGTGTCAATACCCGCGATCTTGCAACGTTCCGCATCGATCCCCTGGTTCCCGCAATGCTCCGAACGCGATTGCCCTGCCGTACTGTTTTTGAGTCCGGGGCTTCTACCCCGGGTGCATGCCGCTTTGCCCGCCAGCTTGGTTTTGACGGCTTGCTGATCGGCGAGGCAGCTGCAAAGAATCCCGATACTGCGGGTTCTCTCGTATCGGCTTTTTTGTCAGCCCGGCCTGACTGGGTCGGGCAGTTCTGGCGGGAAATAGGCCGCCGCACCTCCGCCCGGCATGAATCGGGTACGCAGGGTGGGCCGCTGGTTAAAGTCTGCGGGTTAACGCATATTGACGACGCGCTTACCGCCGCGGACTGCGGTGCCGATTTGCTCGGGTTTGTGTGTGCCGAAAGTCCCCGCAAGGCAGATGAACGGATAATCCGCGATGTAGCCGCGCGTCTTGATAGCATGTACGGAAAAATCACTGATGCCAAACGGAAAAGGCCTCTGCTGGTAGCAGTAATAACGGAAACAGAAAGCGATGTTGCCCGAATGGCCTTTTCACTGGTGCGTGACGGTATTCTCGATGCCATCCAGTATCATGGTGAATCGTATGACCGGGATTTACAAAACATTGATGCGGCGGGCGGAAATTACGGTATCGGACGATATACGGTTGTCAGGCTTGGCAGCGATGCAGATATAGAACGTATCGACCGGTTGGCGATGCAGGGCGAACCTCGGGTGTTGATTGACGCGCGCGTGGAAGGAATAGCCGGGGGAACCGGCAAGACCATACCGCGCTCGCTCGTAAGAAAGGTGGCCGATCGCGGCGGTTTATGGCTTGCCGGGGGCATACACCCATTGAATGTCCGTCAGTATATTGACGAGTTTTCTCCGGAATTGATCGATGTGTCCAGTGGTCTGGAATCCTCTCCCGGAAGAAAGGATCATGTACTTTTAAAGAGCTTTTTCAGAGAAATTGACAGGGAGAATGTACAATGAGCGCACAGGGATATTTTAACCGTTTTGGTGGCCGGTATGTCGCCGAGGTCTTGCGGCGTCCCCTGGAGGATCTGGAAGAGGGTTTTGCCCATGCCATGTCCGATCCTTCTTTTTTGACCCGCCTTGAAGTGCTACGCAGAGATTTTATCGGCCGGCCGACACCTCTTTTGTTTGCGGAAAATGCCAGCAGGGAGATTGGCGGCGCTGACATATACATTAAAATGGAGGGACTGGCCCATACCGGTGCCCATAAAATCAATAATGCGATTGGCCAGGCGTTGCTCGCAAAGCGAATGGGCAAAACCAGAATAATTGCCGAGACCGGGGCCGGTCAGCATGGTTTGGCAACAGCCTCGGCTTGCGCTCGTCTTGGGCTTGAATGCGTGGTATACATGGGCGATGTCGACGTTCGCCGGCAGCAGCCCAATGTCGCCGCGATGGAGCTCTATGGCGCGCGGGTCATTCCCGTGACCTCCGGCTCCCGAACGCTCAAGGATGCCATCAATGAAGCTATGAGGGACTGGGCTGCAAGCTTTGAAACGACGCATTACCTGATCGGTTCAGCCCTTGGTCCCGCTCCTTTCCCCGATATGGTTCGGGAATTTCAGTCAGTTATCGGCCGGGAAACGCTTGATCAGATAGCGGAACGGAAGCTCGACGTCGAAGCCCTGGTCGCCTGTGTGGGTGGCGGTTCGAACGCGATCGGTTTTTTTGAGCCGTTCCGCAGTCTCCCTGCTCCTCGCCTTATCGGAGCGGAGGCGGGTGGAATCGGTCCGGCCGTCGGTGAGAACGCGGTACGTATGACGGGCACCGCGGCGAGTGACGGGATCATTCATGGGTACAAGAGTCGCTTTTTGGTGACGGAAGACGGTCAGGTAGCGGAAACCCGTTCCATCTCCGCCGGTCTTGATTATCCGGGTATTGGTCCGGAACTGGCTTCTTTAGGTGAATCAGGCAGAATCGAGTTCACCTCTGTCACTGACGACAAGGCCCTTGACGCCGTGCGGTTTTTTGCCCGAACCGAGGGGGTTATCTTTGCCCTGGAAAGTGCGCATGCCGGTGCCGCGGCCCTGGAAATAGCCCGGAACTGCTCACCTCATAAGGCAGTCATAGTCAATATGAGCGGTCGCGGGGATAAGGATATCTTTATTACCTCTCCGGTTTTTCGTCCCGAGCAGTGGAAGTCCTTTTTGGCAGCCGAGCTTTCCCGTCTTGAAGCGGGAGTTGATATTCACCTTTTTGGAGGAAACTGATGAGGGTTATGGCGCATCTTGTTGCGGGTTATACAAGCGCGAGCATTGCGGAAGCAGCTGCCGAAGGTCTTGCCTCGGGCGGGATTGCTTATTTTGAGATACAGTTTCCCTTCAGCGATCCAAGCGCGGACGGAAAGGCCATCCAGTCCGCCTGTTCTCAGGTTCTTTCGGGCGGATGGACATTGTCCGAGGGTTTTTCTTTCGTCCGAACCCTCAGTCGCAGATACCCGTCAATTCCCGTGTATATCATGTCATACGCGAATCTGGCGTATAAGACCGGGATTCCCCGCTTTGTGGAAACCTGTGCCGAAGCCGGGTGCAAGGGCTTTATCATACCGGATCTGCCCTTCGATTCCGATGAGGGTCTCGCGCTCATGTGCACCAAAACGGGACTTCTTTCCATTCCCGTCGTCGCGCCCTCAATGAGGCCTGCCCGAATCGCACAGCTGTCCGCCCTGAATCCTCCTCTTGTGTATGCAGCCTTACGGGCCGGCATTACCGGATCCCAAACCATTATTGATGAACAAACCTTGTCGTTCTTGCGTTCGGTTGACGCTGCTCCCGGAACTCCGTCCCGTATTCTGGCGGGTTTTGGTATCCGTACCGGAGAACAGGCCCGTCAACTAGCCGGTCAGGTACACGCGGTGGTCGCGGGGTCCGTGTTTGTGGATCTGATTCGGGAAAACGCTGACCTAGGCACTGACAGGGTACAAAATGCCGTCGCACTAAAGGCCCGGGAGCTTTCAGGGTTTGCATAATGAGCCAATGCCCGTTTATAATGTGGTATCGGGTAATACTTTGAAACGGATTTTTACGGGTATTTTGGTCTTTCTTGCGATACTTATGGTCCTCTTTATCGGTCTTGATATGTATTACATTATCAGATTGCAGGGCCCTGCCCCGTATCCGGGCTTTATCCAGAACCAGACGAATGAGCGATTCCTCGTATCGATCGTGCTTTCGACAGCCTGTCTCATACTTGTGTGCGTAATGATTGTCCTGATCGTCAGAATGTCCCGGCAGGAAAAACGTCATGAAAGTCTGTTGCATATTTATCAGTCGGTTTTCAGTTCAATCAAAATCGGATTGATAGTCCTGGACGAAAAGAAAATGGTACGCATCGTCAATGATGCCTGCTGTATCCTGTTGGAACGCGATCCCTCGACCGTCCCTGAGTATCCCTCCTGGAAATGGTTTATCGATCCTGTTCTGGAACCGGTAGCGGAACGATTGAACGAGGCTATCGAAAACAATGAAACCTTCTCCCGTGAATATCGGGTGTTTTTGCCGAGCGGCGTTCGCTGCCTGCAATGTGACTATTATCAGTTTATCAATGCCCAATTCGGGCGGATTTCTGTTATCACCTTTGCGGACCGTACCAAAGAGGATGAAATAAGGCAAAAGTTATCCTTGCAACTTGAAGAGACCCATCGGCATGCAATTGCAAAGGATAATTTCTTTGCCAATATGAGTCATGAAATTCGGACTCCTATCAATGCCATCCTGGGAATGACGTATTTTGCGAAAACCATGACCCATGATGAAAAATGCCTGAAATATATCGAGAAAATTGAGAATGCTTCCGATTTATTGCTCGGAGTAGTTAATGATATTCTGGATTTTTCAAAAATGCAGGAACATAAATTCTCGCTGAATCCCGAGGATTTTAATCTCCATGATCTAAAAAAGATTCTCTTTGATCTGTTTTCTTTCAAGGCCGAGCAAAAGAATTTGCGTTTTCAGGTAAATTTTGACATTCCTCCGGTATATTTTGTCCATGGCGATCAATTTCGTCTTACGCAGATTTTCATGAATCTGGTAGGGAATGCTATCAAGTTTACCGAGCACGGCTTTGTGTCGGTTTCTCTCAATCACGAAGAATTGGGTTCCGAAGTTATCTTGCGCTGTTCCGTGCGCGATTCTGGCTGCGGCCTGAGCGAAGAGGATCTTTCCCGACTTTTTACCGAATTCGAACAATTCGGCAAGGTGCTTGAAAAGAAACAGGAGGGCACCGGCCTTGGTCTTGCAATCACCAAGCGATTGGTTGAACTGATGCATGGTGTCATCTGGGTTGACAGCACGGTGAACAAAGGCTCTTCATTTCATTTTGTAGTGGTGCTTCAAAAGTCCGAACACATTCAGCTGCTGGTTCCGGATACCAGTCTTCCCCGAATTGTGTTGAAAACCGGTAAAGTTCTTCTGGTTGAGGACAATGATATAAATGCGGAAATTGCCGAATCCTTGCTGGAAGAATCGGGATGTATCGTCGACCGGGCGGGCGACGGAATGGAAGCGGTTGACATGTGTCGAAGTCATCCGGTGGATTACTATGATCTGGTTCTCATGGATATCCATATGCCCCGCATGAACGGATATGAGGCTGCCAGAGTCCTGAAAAAGGAAGTGGGCATTATGTGTCCGGTTATTGCCGTTACGGCCACCAGCGAGGATGCTTCTGCCCTGAACAATAATCGGGATATAATCATGAGTTATATCCTGAAACCGTATAATCCCGGCGTTTTCCACACTATATTCAGAAAACCCGGAGGAGAATAAACCGTATGGATTCCTTCACCCTGGTCAGAACCGAACATTTGAATCATCACGGGAAGCTGTTTGGCGGGCAGCTTCTCAAGTGGGTTGACGAGTATGCCTGGATGGCAGCGGCCCGTGATTTCCCGGGATGCGTGCTCGTAACGCGCGCCATGGAAAAATGCGACTTCAAGCACGCTGTCCCCAACGGCTCCATCATGCGGTTCAAGGTTGAGCGAAAGGAAACGCGCTCAACGTCTGCAACCTACTCTGTGGATGTATATGCCGACATGCCCGGACAGTCACTGGAGAAACTTATTTTCTCGAATTGTGTGACCTTCGTTGCGGTTGATTGCAGCGGGCAAAAGACTCCTCTATTACAAGATAGATGAGCAGCTATGCAAAAAAATGGTATCTTATATCAGCCGGGTAACATCCCGGATCATTATGGTTGTTATAAAAGGGAGAATAGCAAGGTATGAAAATGAAGAGTGTCGTAATCAGGACGAATGACATCCAGAAATCTGTGGCATTTTACGAGAAGGTTCTAGGGTTTTCATTCGAAACCATGATATCAGCAGCACCCGGGAAGCAGATCGCCTTTTTGTTGGACAAGGAATCCTGTGCAAAGATCGAATTGCTTCACAATGAAAACAGCACGGCAGTTCCTTCAAATTGCGTTTCCTTGACCTTTGAGGTAGAGCAGATAGGAGAGGCCGAGAAGTTCTTGACGGAAAACAAGGTTCGCATTATCTCTTCGCCCCGTACGATTAAAAATGGCAAGAAGATTATGACCGCAGTTGATCCTAACGGGGTAGAGCTGGACTTTATCGAGGAATAAGGCACGAATGTATAGGCGGATACCTTCTGTTTCCCTGTATCATACTGTGTGTTACGAAGTGTCCGCTCTTTTTGTTTTTTTTCGGTTCGGGTATATACTCGGACAGTAACAGGAGGATTGTTTCATGAAAAAGCTTACAGTACGTATAGCAGCGATTGCCAGTGTGCTCGTGTTTTTTGCTTCTTGCTCATCCACACCCAAGGTAACTCGGGTGGATTCGGATACACAGACAGATTTGAGCGGTTATTGGAATGATACAGACGTCCGTATCGTAGCGGAAAGCCTTATTACGGACTGTCTTGCCTCCCCGCGCGTTGCCCAATTCAAGCAGCGGACCGGCAATACGCCCGTATTCATTATCGGAACATTCCGAAATGACAGCGACGAGCATATCGATACCGGCATCATTACCAAACGGATGGAAGCGGCCATTTTAAACAGTGGTAAGGCTGAATTTGTTGCCAGCAGTTCCGAGCGCGATGAAATCCGGACTGAACGACAGGAACAGCAGTCCTGGGCGAGCGAGGAAAGCGCGAAGGCCCTTGCAAATGAGACCGGCGCGGATTTCTTGATGATCGGTTCGGTCAAGACCATCGTGGATCGATCCCGTGACGGGAAAACCGCTACGCGGACCTATTTCGTCAGTGCCGAATTGATTGATGTTGAAACCAACAGAAAAATCTGGATTGGTGAAAATAACGCGATCAAGAAGGTGATTTCCACCGCCTCGGTCAAATTCTAGTAATATGAGAAGATATTGCGCACTTGCCATTGTTCTGGTGCTTGTTACTTCATGCGCATCTGTCGCTCATTATGATCAGATAGACACTGAGGTTTACCGGGGCGACTTTCCGGCCGCTTTCGCCCGGATTCAGGAAGTTCGGGATACCGCGTTTCAACCCAACGACCGTGTTCTGTTCTTCCTGGATGCCGGATTGTTAGCATATTATTCGGGAAATTATCCGGAGGCCTCACGGTTGTTTGGCGAGGCAGAGCGTGCGATCGAGGCTGCTTTTACCAAAAGCATCTCCCTTGAGGTGTCAACCTATCTGGTAAACGATATTGTACAGGAATATCCCGGCGAAGATTACGAGGATATATACCTCAATGTGTTCAATGCACTCAGTTACTATCACAACGGGTCAGTTGAAGGAGCCCTTGTAGAAGTAAGGC
Organism: Spirochaetales bacterium Spiro_09; assembly: GCA_001604385.1. Taxonomy (GTDB): domain Bacteria; phylum Spirochaetota; class Spirochaetia; order Treponematales; family Treponemataceae; genus Teretinema. Next base: position 33,802 of record LVBK01000003.1, read on the forward strand.
GTATTGATAATAAGCTCAAGTTTTTATCGACGAAGTATGGACAAGTTATTACGAATGCGCAGCAGGCTGTTCTGGCAAAATCTTCCGACGTGCCGTTTGATCCGAATGCTGTCCAGTCACAGTTTGTCAATTCGGCGCTGGCACGGTATGTGAGCATGCTCCTTTTCCGGTCTAACGGTCAGCGCGACAGTGCGCGCGTTGATCGCGACCAGATACGGCTCGCGTTTGCGAATCAGCCTGCGTTGTATCCGTTTCCGTTACCCGGTTCGATTGACCATGAATTGACCATTCCGCAGGGTCAGGCTCGTTTGAATGTCATAGGTTTTTACGGTCCGTCTCCGATCAAGGTGGAAGAGGCATCACGAATCATGTTGGGTTCAGGCAACTGGCTGAAATTTGCGTTTCCGGTTATGGTTCAACGCCCCAGCCGGATTGATCGTGTAGAAGTTGTCCTTGATTCAGGTGAATCTTTCAACCTGGAGTTGATCGAGGACCTTGGCCTGGTAGCAATGGATACCTTTGCCCGCCGCTCGGCTTTCATTTATTTGAAAACAGTGTTGCGATCCATTACCAAAACGGCTTCGTCAGCGGCGTTGAGAAAGGGTTCAGACAAGGCGCAGTCAGCAGAAACAGCCCTCTTGTTGGGCCTCCTCAGCATAGGAACCCAAATCTATGCCGAAGCAAGCGAACAGGCTGATTTACGCCTGTCAAGGTATTTTCCGGCCAAAGCCGTCGTCGGGGGCATTACTCTCGCTCCCGGAACTTACTCGTACACGGTCAAATTTCTTGACGGGGGTGGTCGACTGGTATCGGAAATGCGACACGAGAACATAGAATTGAGGCCTAACCGGCTGAATCTTTCGGAGGCAATATGCATACAATAAGACGACTACTGGCAGTTTCGACCGTAATAGCTGTCTTTTTTTCCTGTGCCAGCGCACCGGAATCGAAGAAAGAGAAAAAAAACGCTTCCGCTACTGCTCCGGAGTGGGTATCGAATCCCCGGACTGTCTATCCCGAGCAACGGTATGTGTCTGCAACAGGTTTCGCTCCTGATCGGGAAACCGCCGAGAAGAACGCCCTCGGCGCTCTTGTTGCGGTTTTCGGACAAAATGTCAGTGGAGAAACAACAACAATTAACCGGTATTCGGAAGCGGTACGGGGCGGTTCGGTTAGTATTACCGAAGATACTGTACTTGATCAGGCAGTAAAAACGTCCTTTGATCTCGATACCCTGGTCGGCGCTGAAATCAAGGATATCTGGTATGATGGCAAAAATACTACCTATGCGGTAGCTGTTCTTGAGCGGGCTAAAGCCCAGGTGACCTATTCTGACTTGATTGACAGCAATGAGCGAACCATTCAGAAATTGACCAGTATTCCGGCGGATGAAAAAAATACACTTGATGCCTATGCACGGTATGATTTTGCCGCGGCTCTCGGGGATGCGAATGGCCGGTTCCTGAATGTGTTATCCGTTGTCAGCCCTGGCGCTGCCGCGGCAAAGCGTGCGCAGGTTACCAGAGGTGATGATATCCGCCTTGAGTGCATCAGAATAGCGCAAACGATACCCATTGCCATTCGAATTGCCGGAGACCGTGATAACAGACTTGCTTCCGCGTTTGCCTCGGCAGTATCCGAATCAGGATTTCGCACAGGCGGAGACTCTTTACGGTATTACATAGAAGGAACCATTACCTTCGCGGAAGCCGAACTTGCGGGGAATCCGAACAAGTTTGTCAGGTATTCACTGGACAGTCGCTTGGTAGATTCGCGTACCGGCGCAGTTCTGATTCCCTATAGCGTGAATGGTCGTGAAGGTCATACCAGCGTGTCGGAAGCGGAAAATCGGGCTCTCCGGGCAGCGGAGGCAAAAGTGAAGAAAGAGTACTATGAGCGTTTCGCTGCGTTCCTTGTTCGGTTATCTTCAGTCAATTAGCAAAAGATTATTCCGTGTCGGATGAGTGCCGAAAAACCACGGTTTTTCGGCACACCATCAACGGATTTTGAAAAACAAGCCGAGCACGGCAAGTGTAATAAGCACTTGCATAATCATAAACTTGAGCAAAACCTGTGTCGGGGACCATTGTCTGCTTTTTCGCATGTGGTCATGCAACGGGAAACGGATGGTATGCAATATCCTTATATTGAAAAATCTCAGAAGGGCTACCTTGAGCAGTCCGGTTCCGCCGTTTATCAGAATCATCGCGCTGGTCATAATAAGTAAAAAAGGATTGCCTGAAAGAACAACGCAGACGCCGATGAAAAATCCCAGTGCGCGGGAACCCGCGTCGCCCATCAATACCTTGCTGGGAAAAGCATTATGCCATAGATAACCCATCAGAACACCGGCAAGGGCAAATATTAATACTGCCCATTGGGCTCCGTCCTTCATGTGGGGAACCAGCAGATACGCGGAGATATTTGCATGACCCAACACAAAATAGAAAATCAGGCCAAGGGTGCTGAGCGCAAGCAGTACCAGGGTTCCTGAAAGCCCGTCGACGCCGTCCGTGCAGTTTGTCGTGTTGATCGAGACCCAAAGAACCAGGGTAGAGACGGTGACGAAAATGGCCGGATGAACCACCACAGAGCCGCTGAAGAAGGGAAGCCAATATGAAACAGTACCGTCAAAATACAGGTACAGAATGAGTATTGATGCCAGCATCGAGAGTGCCAGATCAATAGCCCCCTTAAGGTATTCCCCCCAGGAATGAAGAGCACGGTCATCAAGAAAACCAGTCAACATATTGAGCCAGGTAAAACCGAGGATAATGAACTGAGCCTTGCCCAGGGGAGCAAAAAGCAGGGATACCAGTACAAACAGGGTAATGAAGACAATTCCTGCTCCGGTTGGTTTTCCCTTTGCGGCTTCCGCATGTATGGTAAACTCCCTGCCACGATCCTTTGGTAACTTGTTATAGAAATGGGGCAAGAGCCGGACAGTAACAAAGAATCCTGCGTAGAGGGCTATGATGATCAATACCGCATATGACTGCAAGAGCCTGAGCGGGCCGAAAAACTGCTGCAAGCGAAGTGCAAGTTGAAACAACATGACATCATTCTATCTTTGAAATGGTCCTTTTACAATAGTAATATGACCTAATTCCCGCTTCGCTAGATACCCTGAAACAAGAGCCAACGGGATAAAAAGGATGCAAGCGGTTTGAACCACTGTGGTCCTGTTTGTGATAGTTCCTCCATTGCATAGCCGGCTTTCAGGAAGAAAACGGTAACCTGTGTCAGATTTCCCGCAAGCATTACCAATCCAAAACTGATTAAAAGGACACCGGATACGATTTTTACGGCGCTTCCGTGTCTTTTCAGCCAGGAAAACAGCGGTTGCATGCGGTCAAAGAAAAGACTTGCAATTATGAAGGGAAGGCCGAATCCTGCCGAGTACATAGTCAAAAGGAGTGCCGCCCGGGGTACTTCACCTGCCTGGCCTGCAAATAAAAGTATTGTTGAAAGAATTGGACCGATACAGGGTGTCCATCCCGCGCCGAACGCCATGCCCAGGAGGAGGGGGGTGGCCCTGTGCGTGCTTGCCTGTATGCGTACTTCCCGTCTTAGCACAGGAATGAGGTCAAACATGATATTTATTCCGAGCAGAATGACCAGTAGTCCTGAAACACGGGATATCCAGGTATGAGCCGAACTGCCCAAAAAACGCATACCGCCACCAAATATAACCGCAAGCAGGACAAAAACTATAGAAAAGCCTGCTACAAACAAAAGGGTTCTGTAAAACAAGACCATCTTTTTCCCGGAATCTGTTTCCTTTCCCCGTACTGACTCACCTGAAATAAAAGACAAATATACCGGAATGAGCGGGAGTACGCAGGGACTTGCAAACGAAAGGAGTCCTGCTGCAAAGGCAGAGAGAAAACCGGGTGCATTTGTGGGTATCATTGACGGGCAAGCTCCCTGAAAATCTCGACAAGTTCTGGATCATCGTAATCGCGTGAACCCACAATACCCGCAACAACCATACCCGAGCGGTCAACTACATATGTTGTCGGGATTCCTTGAGACGCAAAGGCCCTGCCCAAAGTATTATCCGGGTCGAGGAATATGGGGAATGTGTAGCCATTATTCTGTATGAACGAAGAAACAGTATCCCTTGATTCTCCAACACTTATAGCCGCAATCATGAAAGGTTCATTTTTCATCAACGTATTGAGTCTCTCGATAGAGGGCATTTCTTTTTTACAGGGAGGGCACCAGGTTGCCCAGAAGTTAAGAAGAATTACCTTGTCCGGAAGATTTTGCGTGTTGAATGGCTGCCCCGATAAGGCCTGCGCAGAAAAGGGTGGTAGCGCAATTGGTTCAGGGAATACATGAAAACCCAGTGGGGCAAGACGCTGTACGGTTGTTTTGTCTGCCGTTTCCATAACTTTCCCTGAAGGAGTGTAATCAGTCTGTATTGCCTGCCGGGTACTTCCTTCCTTTTTACAGGAAACGAATAAAAGAAGAAAGAGCGAAGCGAATACCATCAACAGAATGTTCTTTGTTATACTCATGCAACAAAGTATAGCATAACCGAATTGTTGACACGGTGATTTTGTCACAAAAAAAGTCCGGTTTCACAACCGGACTTGGTGAGCCTTCGAATGATTAATGTTTGAAATGTCTTGTTCCCGTGAATACCATTGCTATATCTGCCTGGTTTGCCGCGTCAATAGACTCTTGGTCCCGCATGGAGCCCCCCGGCTGCACAATGGCCCTGATTCCGTATTTGTTCGCCATTTCGACACAATCGCTGAAGGGGAAGAACGCATCGGATACCATAACGGTCGCATGACCATCAAAGCCATTTTCGGGTATGGAGGTAATGGTTTTTGCCCGTTCCAGTGCTTGTTCTGTTGCCCAAATCCGGTTGACCTGTCCACCGGCAATACCGACCGCAACCTTGTTCTTTACGGCAACGATCGCGTTCGATTTGACGTATAATGCAATAGTCATACCGAAGGCCATGTCGGCAGCTTCTTCCGCAGTCGGTTTTTTATTCGTGACAACATTCCATTGGCTGAACAGGTCGTTATCCCTGCTCTGTACAAGTACACCGCCATCAACACTAATCAGTTCGGTTACATTGTTTGGTTTAATCGAGGCCTTGATCAGCCTGAGGTTTTTTTTGGCGGAAAAGACTTCAATAGCGCCTGGTTCAAAGTCAGGTGCGACAATAACTTCAAGAAAAGTTTTTACCATCTCCTCTGCGGCTTCCCTGGTAATCGGTTTGTTGCACCCTATGATGCCGCCAAAGATGGAAACCGGATCAGCCATGAAGGTTTTTTTGTACGCATCGAGTACCGTTGCAGAAAGTGCCGCTCCACAGGGAGAATTATGTTTTAATGCGACGCAACAGACAGTTTCGCTTGCTCTTTCAGGAGAAGCTGGAAAGGTTTCCGGTAGTTTTGCTCTGACGTTGTCCCATGCGCAGGCAACCTTCCATGCAATGTCAAGATCGCGCATGTTATTATATGAAAGCTCCTTTCCCTGAATTTGTTTCATACCGCCAAAGGCACCTCTACTGTCAGCAGTCAAGTAAAGTGCAGCTTGTTGGTGACCGTTTTCTCCATAGCGGAGGCTTTGTGAACGCGAGAGCGGAATTGTCAGATATGCAGGCCATACGGGAGACTTTTCAGAGACCGGAACAGATGCTTCTCCCAGCATAAAGCGGGCAACAGCGGAATCATAGGCTCCCGTCAGATTGAACACCTTTCCGGCAAGCCGGCGCTTTAAATCCATCGGAATTGCCGAAACGTCTTGGGCTGCCAGGTCAAGCTGTTCAATTACCTCGGGATAATCGGCCGCTTCAGTCAGTACCAGTACGTCTGCATGGTTCTTGGCGGCTGAGCGAAGCATTGTTGGCCCGCCAATATCAATGAACTCGACAGTTTCATTGAACGTCAAACCGGCCTGGACTTTTTCAAAGAAGGGATACAGATTAACGCAGACAAGATCGATTGTCTGGACATCGAGGTTGGCAATGGTCTGCATATGATCCTTGTTTTTTCTTATTGCCAGTAATCCGCCATGAATCTTCGGGTGTAATGTTTTCACCCGTCCGTCCAGACATTCGGGAAAACCGGTTACTGTAGTGACATCGGTGACTGGCAGGCCCGCTTCGCTCAAGTGGGTTTTTGTTCCTCCGGTTGAAAGAATTTCCCACCCCTTGTCGACGAGATAGCGCGCAAGATCCAGTACGCCATCTTTGTAAAAAACACTGATGAGTGCCCTTTTTTTCATTGTGTACCCCTTAACAATTGGGCACCTCTAAATACTCGGTTAGTATTTAGAGGTGCCTCCGCAAATCCTTACAGGATTTGCATTTTTATTTGTAGACCTCTAAAAAACTGAGGTTTTTAGAGGTCCCCAATTGTGAATCGCTTCCGTAAGCCCATATCCGGCATCGTTTTATGTAACGGAATATCAGACCGGGTAAGGTGAAACCATAGCAGAAATAGCGTATTTCTTCAATGTAGCTTCAGGATGAGGCGTCAGGATCAAGCGGACAGATGATGCAAGTATGCCGGCTGGATGCAGTTTTTGCTGTAATCAATTTGTACTGCTATCAATATTGTTGAAACCTCGTTGCGCTTGCGAACGCGGCGGCTCCGCGAATGGCCCTGTCACGGATCTTCCTGTTATCTGCCTCAAATATTTGAACATCAACAATATTGATAGCAGTATATTTTTGCTAAATTCGTGAAAGCTTTATTATCACTTCAACTGGTCCGTCTGTAATCGCCATTTTAAGTTTGTCAAACCCGCCGGGAATCCCCTTGCCGGAATAATTGCTGATTCCAACCGGTTCCCGGGGTATACCAAAGAGTTTGGTATCAAGCTTCATGTTCTCATTTTCGTCCTGAAAAGCGGTAATAACATAGTCACCTGCGGGCAGGCTAATAGTTGTCCGCGGATTTTCCCTGTCTCCGGGAATCTTGATTCTCCAGGATGGGTTGTTTTGTTCATAGGATTCTTTGGTATTGAAAACCGCAATGAGAATGTCCCCTTTTTTGGGTGCGGTATTTTCTATAATGATGGTCACTTGTGCACTTTGGGCGGCAACGACTGAAAGCATGATACCGAGAAGGGCAAGAAGCGATACTGTTCGTTTCATTATATACCTCTTTATTTCATATCGGTCTCATTGTATCGCGCGGTTTCTTTTTTTCAAGCGGCGGCGTCCACTTTGTATTTTCTTTGGTTTTTTTGGCACCTTGTCAACCAAGAGGAGGATCGCGGCGACCGACGAGCCAATACAAAGGGCTATTATCGCGAGGACTGCCCGGTAACCACCCCAACCGGTCATGGGCAGTGGTACGTTCATGCCATAGAAACTGGTAATGAGTGTGGGGAGCATGAGGACAAGAGAGATAACGGTGAGTCGTTTCATTACGATGCTCAGATTGTTCGAGATGACCGAGGCAAAGGCATCCATCATGCCCGACAGGATGTTACTGTATATTTCCGACATCTCGATGGCCTGCTTGTTGTCGGTCGCGACGTCTTCCAGCCAGTCCCGGTCTTCCTCATCAAGCTGGATCAGCCGTGTTTTCATCAGCTTCTCGAACAAAAGCTGATTGCTTTTCAGGGAAGTGGTGAAATAGACAAGAGACTTTTCCAGGTTAAGAAGCTGTATCAGTTCAAGGTTTCGTACGGATTTTTGTAATTCCAGTTCAATGGTGTTTGACCTGCGGTTTATTTCTTTCAGGTACCGCAAATACATCAGATCGGCCCGGGACAGTACACGCAATACAAACGCAGGCAGGTCGGAAAGACTGATACCGCGAACCCTGTTGTTTGTGATATCGTGAAGCACTTCGCAGTCTGCCCAGCAAATGGTGATTATTCTGTCGGGGAACAGAAGTATGCCAACCGGAATGGTGAAATAGCTCACTTCGTTTGCAGCCAGAAAGATCGGTAATCTGACAATGATCAGGGTGAAATCGTCCTCGCGCTCGATGCGCGAAAGTTCGTCCTGATCAAGAATGTCCATTATTATTTCCGGGGCTATATGGTACTCGGATTCGAGAATTCGAATATCTTCCCGCGTGACGTTTCTGGCGTCAACCCAGCAGGGTGTGTCCTTGTCACAGCCCTCGACAAGTTTTTTGTTCTCCTGTTTCCAGATAGTTATCATGAATGTTCTCCTGCATGCGCAACGAATGCCCCGCAGGAAACTTGTCGTCGTGAACGTCAGCTCTGGCGAAAGTTCCGTGGAGGCTGGACTATGGTGACAAGATACCGGTATCTATGACTGCCAGGTTCCGTATCCATATGATACTGCCTCCTCGAATGTAAAGTATGTGTACAGGGTATCACACCCCGGTCGTCAGAGCAAGCCGTCCGGCAAGTAAAACAACGCCTTCCACTATTGCGGTGTGTTCTTCTTTCAGTATTCTTTCGGCTAGGCTTTCGGCGCTGTCGCCGGGCATGACGGGGACTTTTCGCTGGAGCAAAATTGGCCCGGTGTCGCAACCGGCGTCTACCAGATGGACTGTACAGCCCGATTCTACTTCGCCGGCTGCCAACACTGCTTCATGGACATGGTGTCCCCACATGCCAGGTCCGCCGAATTTCGGAAGCAGGGCAGGGTGGATGTTGATAATCCGTTGGGAGAATTCCTGAATAATGGGCCCGGTCATGATAGTAAGAAATCCTGCCAGCACCAGTGCATCAACGCGGTATTCATGAACGCGCTCAAGAAGTGCCGTGCTGATGTAATCCCGAGCTTCGCTTCGTTTCATTCCGGTTTGTGCGCTTGTCAGAACTGTCGGGATGCCCGCCTTTTGCGCGCGCTCAAGAGCGTAACAATCCCTGTCGGCGGCGACAAGCGCAATTTCATAGGGCTTGTCGCGCGAGTTGTCTATCAGAGCCTGAAGATTGGAACCTCCGCCGGAGACTAAAACTGCAATGCGAATTGCCCGTGTTGTCATCATAAGAGGCTCAACATATGGTGACCGGTTCGGTTCCGTTCTCTACGGTGCCGATCCGGTAAGCGGGAAACCCTGCCTTGTTCAGGAACGAAACAGCAGACTCTGCATCTTCTGCAGAGACCGCAAGAATGAAGCCGATACCCATATTGAATGTGTTGAACATCCGGTCGGGATTCGCCCCCCTTCGTATCAGTTCATCAAAGATGTGCGGTACCGGCCAGCTTCCTTTTTCAAGGACCGACACCAAACCGCTCTTTTCGGTATACATACGGGGAATGTTTTCATGGAATCCTCCGCCTGTTATGTGCACCATTCCGTGAATATCGATGTGCTCCATCAGGGCCAGGACCGGTTTGACGTAAATTTTGGTCGGTTCGAGAAGAACTTCACCAATAGTTCTGCCCTGAAAGGGTTCAGTGTAATCGGTTACCAGTTTGCGTACCAGACTGAATCCGTTTGAATGAACTCCGCTCGAGGCAAGTCCGACGAGTACATCACCCTCGCGGATCTTTGATCCGTCGATGATGCGGGATTTCTCTGCCACACCTACCGCGAAACCGGCAATATCATATTTTCCCGGATCATAGAATCCGGGCATTTCCGCGGTTTCGCCTCCCATGAGCGCGGCTCCGGCCTGTAAGCAGCCCTCCGCAACACCCGCGACAATCCGTCCGGCAACCTGGGCGTCGAGTTTTCCGCAGGCAAGGTAATCAAGAAAGAACAGGGGCTTTGCGCCGTGGCACAAGATATCATTGACGCACATAGCGACGCAGTCGATGCCGACGGTATCATAGTTCTCCGTGGCAAAGGCGATATCCAGCTTGGTTCCGACACCATCGGTACCGGACACAATTACCGGTTCCCGGTAGCCGGAAGGAAGCTCGAACATTCCTGCAAAGCTGCCAAGACCGTTCAATACGCCCGGTATCATTGTTCGTTTTGCGCTGGTTTTATAGTTGTCAACCGCGCGGTAGCCTTCTTCCACATCCACGCCTGACTGGCGGTAATCAATCATCCTGTTCTCCTTATCGCTTTCCCAATTCGCCGATCATGGGCATGGGATATTCTCCGAGGAAACAACCCTGACAATAGCCGCAATTTGAGGCCCCGCTGTCTCCGTTATCCTGTTTTCCGTTTTTATGAAACCGTGTCGGCGCTCTTTTCCAGTCGTTCTCATCCGGATATTGGCACATATCAAGCGCCTCGATCATTCCTTCCATCGATATGAAAGCAAGGGAATCGGCGCCGATAGCCTTCCTGATTTCCTCGATGTCATGGGTGGCTGAAATCAATTCTGCCCGGGCAGGAGTATCGATACCGAAGAAACAGGGGTACTTGACCGGCGGAGAGGAAATCCTGAAGTGAACCTCTTTTGCGCCGGCATTGCGCAATAACTGGATGAGGCGCCGGCTTGTCGTTCCGCGAACGATTGAGTCATCAATTATGACCACCCGTTTTCCGGCAATATCACTCTTGATGGCGTTCAATTTGACAAACACCATCTGTTCACGTTCTTCCTGGCTCGGCGCAATAAACGTACGGCCAATGTACTTGTTCTTTACAATGCCCATTGCATAGGGAATTCCTGAGGCCTTTGCAAAGCCGAGCGCTGCGCCCAGCCCGGAATCCGGCACTCCGATGACCGCGTCCGCAGTAACACCCGACTCGCGGGCAAGAACCTCTCCCATTTTCATGCGGGCTTCCAGTACGGCAATCCCGTCGATAATGGAGTCCGGCCGGGCAAAATAGACATACTCGAAGATACAGGTTTTCTTTGCGGTCTTTTCACCGAAATTGAATGACAGAACCCCGTCTTCGGTGATAATGACAATTTCTCCCGGTTCAATATCCCGCACCAGCTCGCCGCCGATGGCGTCAATTGCGCACGATTCGCTTGCCAGTATCCAGCCGTTATTCAGCTTGCCCAGGCACAGCGGTCTGATTCCGTTCGGGTCGCGTGCTCCGATAAGCGTTTTCTCGGTCATGACTGCAAGGGCAAATGAACCTTTTATCAGCTGGATTGTATCGGTCAATGCCTTTTCAAGGCCTTTCTTGTAGTTTTTCGCGATCAGTTTGATGATGACTTCGGTATCGCTTGACGAGGTGAAGGTGGACCCGGTTTCTTCAAGGAATTCCTTCATGGGTTCCGTGTTGACCAGGCTGCCGTTGTGCGCAATGGCGATGGTGCCCAGCTTTGACTTTGAGACAAAGGGCTGGGCATTTTCGATGGTTGCCTTTCCAGATGTTGAATACAGAACGTGGCCTATAGCTATATGACCCTTGAGCGAAGCCAGATTGTCCTTGTTGTATACATCGGCAACAAGTCCCATTTCCCGGAAATGCTCAATTTTTTCTCCGTCTGCAACTGCTATTCCCGTGCTTTCCTGACCCCGGTGCTGCAACGACTGTAGTCCATAATAGGCAAGTCGTGCCGCCGATGTCTCATGATCCGAAAGAAATACGCCAATTACGCCGCAGTATTCTTTCAGTTTATCTGAATCGTCGTGTTCGTTGATGGTATCCATCCTGTCCTTCCGTGTATTTCTGTTGTGGACAACTGCCGGACACAGACTGTGCCGGCAATGCTTTGGCAAGGAGAGCTTTATGTGGAAATTCTTTTAAAGATTTCCACGTAGGCTTCCTTTACATTCCCCAGATCCCTTCTGAAACGGTCCTTGTCAAGTTTCTCGCCGGTTGTTGCATCCCAGAAACGGCAGGTGTCCGGAGATATTTCGTCGGCAAGCATAATCTTTCCGTCAGAAGTCTTCCCGAATTCAATTTTGAAATCGACCAGGGTAATACCCCGTTCAGCGAAAAAAGCACTCAGTATTTTATTGATTTTCGCGGTAATGGCGTAGAGTTTTTTCAAGTCTTTCCAGCTAGCCGCCCCGATGGCGACCGCGTGATAATCATTTATAAGGGGATCACCCAGTGCGTCGTTTTTGTAGGAAATTTCAAAAATGGGCTCAATAAGAGCTGAACCTTCCTCAATACCCAGTCGCTTTGAAAAACTTCCTGCGGCCTTGTTTCGTACTATCACTTCCAGCGGTATAATCGAAACCTTGCGGCACACCATCTCCCGTTCGGAGGTCTTTGCCACAAAATGGGATGTGACCCCTTTTGCGCCAAGTACTTCAAAAAGACGCGAGGCAATCGCATTGTTCAAAACACCCTTTGTTTCGATGCTTCCTTTTTTTTCTCCATTGAAGGCGGTTGCATCATCCTTGTAGTCAATGATGACATAGTCAGCGTTGTTCGTGGCAAATATTTTCTTTGCCTTTCCCTCATATAACTGACTTCCTTTGACAAGACTCTGGGCGAATTCAAGTGAACGGCTGCTCATGATTGTTTGCTCCTGGATAGGTGAAAAAATTGACGTGGGTATGTGGAGACCGAATAAAATCGGCTTTTGGGACCGTGAATGAACATAGTGAAGGATTCCGGTATTGTACCGGTAGATACGGGAAATAATTCTGAAGAGTGAACGATTTTCATAGTGGAATCTATCATGGATTCCCCATCTTCTTCAAGAGTGCCACATCGTCCACAATGCATTGAATACCGACTGAACGCAGCGTCACGAGACGAGCGAGTCGGCTCTTGGGTCAACTGTCGGGCAATAACCGGCGAATCGCTTCAAGGCGTTCCGCAAGTTCTGCATCATGGGCCGCACATACCGTGATATGACCAACCTTGCGCCCCACTCGGGGTTTCTTGCCGTAATCGTGATAGTGTGCGCCCTCAATGGCAAGGACTTGTTCCCGATCCGGCATCGCGCCGATGCAATTAAGCATGGCTACCGGGCCTCGGGCTGCAGTGCTGCCAAGAGGTAGACCGGCAACCGCGCGCATGTGGTTCTCGAATTGGCTTGTTACCGATCCTTCTATAGTCCAATGTCCCGAGTTATGTACGCGCGGGGCCATTTCATTGGCAAGCAGGCCTCCCGGCGTGTCAAACAGCTCGAGAGCGAGAACCCCGGTATAGGACAATTCGTTCAAAATACGGCGAATCATGGATTCTGCCTCTTTTTGACGCGGGTCGTTAAAAGTGCACCGTGCATACCGGAGAATGCCGTCCCGGTGCGTGTTTTCGGAAAGAGGATAAAACACTGTTTCCCCGCTGTTCGAACGGGCTGCTATGATGGATATTTCCCGGGTAAAGGGCACAAAGTCCTCGAGTATGCATGAGTGGGTACCGGTCAGTTGGAGCGACCGATCTATATCCTCCTCATTCCGGATTACTGCCTGACCCTTTCCGTCATATCCCATGCGTCGCGTTTTCAGAACGGCGGGAAACCCGGTCTTTTCGAGGCCATTGACCAGATCTTCCCTGCTGTCGACGGTGTGGAAGGCGGGAACCGCAATACCGAGACGGGTGAATAGCGTTTTTTCGCTGAAACGGTCCTGTGATACTGCAAGGGCAGCAGGCGGTGGGTACACTTTCTTGCGTGAGGCAAGAAAATGAGCCGATTTGTCAGGAACATTTTCAAATTCCCAGGTTATGACATCGGATGTATCGCAGAGCGTTTCCATTGCCTGAATGTCATCGTACCTGGCCTTGATATGACGTGCTACGGGAGCCGCGCATGCGTCAGGTGCGGGCTCAAGAATGACTGCTTCCAGACCCAGGGGGTAGCCGGAGAGGGCGAGCATGCGCGCAAGCTGGCCGCCACCGAGGATTCCGACGGTTCGTATGCTCATGAGGCGTTCCGCGGGTCGGGATTATCAAGAACGGCGGCGGTTTGCTTTTCCCGCCACAGAAGTACGGCGTTGCGGATTTCCGGGTATTTGTTTGCCAGCATGGCTGCCGCCAGAAGGGCCGCATTCACCGCTCCTGCCCGTCCGATCGCCATCGTGCCAACCGGAATTCCTGCAGGCATTTGTACTATTGATAACAGTGAATCCATCCCGTTAAGGGCCTTGGACTGAACCGGCACACCGAGTACGGGAAGTATCGTTTTCGAGGCTGTCATGCCGGGCAAGTGCGCAGCTCCACCCGCTCCGGCAATAATGACTTCAATTCCGCGAGTGGATGCGCTTTCTGCGTATGAAAAAAGTTTGTCCGGAGTGCGGTGGGCGGATACGACCTCTGTTTCGTAGGGTATGCCGAGCGTATCGAGCGTCTCGGCTGCGCCTTTCATTGTTTCCCAATCAGAACTTGATCCCATGATCAAGCCGACCAGTGCTGGCTTTGCTGTGTTCATGAACACAAGATATACCCTACGGGCGGCGTTGGTTCAAGAGGGCCGCTGTTTTTTCAGATTTTCTATTTCTTCCGGTGTCGTCCGTTCCCAATATTGGCTGCGGCCGATTCCCAAACCGATTTCACCGCGCATTTCCAGGGTATCCACGGTGAATTTTGAGCCGTCAGCCTGTCTGAACGTAATCTTGCACTTGTACATTTTCCCGTCCTTGGGATCGATAATGTTGCCGCCCTCCCAGAAACCGGCTGCTTTCCGTTTCAGACCGAAGATGAAGGGTGTATTAACCAATGTCATTTTGGTTACATCGCCGCCTCGCGGGAAACCCTTGTAGGGTCCCTTGCATTCAGTGGCGAGCGTGTCCGCTTTCTGGTCGGGAACGACAAGTATTTCCCCGAATAGTTCTCCGTTCCGTTCATAGATTGTCCAGGCAGCGGTTGTCTTGCCGGTTTTTTCATCGATGCTTTTCCATAATCCCTCTACAGGATCTGCGGCCGCGGCGGCTGACACCATGATCAGCGCGAACAGGACGGAATATACGGTTCTTTTCATGTCACTCTCCTTGAATTCTATAATACTACATGCAGCTTTCAAATTCCCGATAGCCGGTTTTCCGTTTATTTTGTATATTCACTGGAATGGCAGAACGGTGTGTCCTTGTGTTCCGGAAATCGGAACTTTTTTTTGATGAAACCGGCTCTTTTCCTCATGAGGTTCCGCTCCTTCTTCCGGATTCGGTGGTGGCCTCCTGTGTGGTTGACAAAAATGAATCCTCACAGGTAGTAGCCGTCCTGATTTCGGAGAATGCGGATACGGGATTGATGAGGGGAACGTGGATACCCCTTCGATCTGTTTTTGCCCGGTGTACGAAGGACGTTGCAGACAGGGCCTCACGCGCGCTTGGTATACTTAATTGGCTGGCCTCGATGCGCTATTGTTCCCGCTGTGCTTCTCCGCTCGCTGATCATCCTGTCGAAATTGCCCGGATCTGTCCTGAATGCGGAACCCTGGTGTATCCGCGAATATCGCCGGCAATCATTGTGTTGGTGCATCGCGGCTCCCGGGTATTGCTTGCCCGTCATGTAAACCGCAATACTGACGTGTTTACCTGCATTGCCGGCTATGTTGAGCACGGTGAATCCCTTGAAGAGGCGGTTGCCCGGGAAGTTTTCGAGGAAACGGCGATTCGGGTGACACATGTGCGGTATGCCGGCAGCCAGAGCTGGCCTTTTCCCGACCAGTACATGATTGCCTTTCACGCCGACTGGGAGTCCGGAGAGATCGAGGTGAACCCGGCGGAGATTTCCGAAGCCTTCTGGTTCGACCGGGACGCCCTTCCGCCTGTTCCGGGACCCGGAACTATTGCCTGGCGACTCATTCACGGTGATCTTTCAGTTAGGCAGGAAAAAACATTAAGCGGGAATGTTGACCCTTAACCCTTCCCGTTAGTATCTTTTTTTTGAGGTTATTGATGAAGAAACATGCAGAGAATGAAGAAATGAAGCAGGAAACGACTGAATCGGTCATTTCCCCGGCAGAACAAACGGTACAACAGGAAGCTGCGGAGACGCTTCAGGAAAGCGCCCCGGAAGATTCCTCTTCAAACCTTGTTGACCGCGTAGCCGAGCTCGAGAAGTTGAACGCGGAACTTCAGGATCAGTATCTGAGAAAGGCGGCTGATTTTGATAATTATCGCAAACGGATGATCCGTGAAAAGCAGGAAGCGATTGACTTCGCCAACACGAACCTGCTTACCGACCTGGTTCAGGTGCTCGATGATTTTGACCGGGCTTTCTCTGCCGGGGATTCTCATGAAGCGGGAACCCCCGCGGCTGCAATGGCTGAAGGTGTTCTGATGATCAGAAACCAGTTCAGCGCAATGCTGGAGAAAAAATACGGACTCGTCTATTATCCCGCAAAGGGGGAGCCGTTCGATCCGAATATACATGAAGCGATTGGCCAGGTTCCTTCACCCGATGTAAGCGAACCGACGGTAGCCGAGGAGTATTTGAAGGGATACAAGCTGAAGGACCGGGTTATTCGCCATGCAAAGGTCATGGTTTATATGCCGGTAGAAACACAGGGCGCGTGAACGCGGTCGGGAAGACCTGCTTTTTATTAGCTGTTGAAACAGAAGGAGAATGAAATATTATGGGAAAGATTATCGGAATTGACCTTGGAACGACAAACTCGTGCGTTGCAGTGATGGAAGGCGGAGAGCCTGTCGTCATCCAGAACTCGGAAGGCGGGAGAACTACCCCCTCAATCGTCGGTTTTACCTCCAAAGGGGAACGTGTCGTCGGACAGCCTGCGAAAAATCAGATGATTACGAATCCCGACAAGACCGTGTATTCCATAAAGCGCTTTATCGGTCATCGCTACAACGAATTGACCGGTGAGGCAAAACTTGTTCCATACAGGGTAGAACCGCAGGGCGAAGATGTGCGTGTTAATATTGATGGAAAGATGTATTCTCCCCAGGAAATAAGCGCATTCATTCTGCAGAAAATGAAGAAGACAGCTGAGGACTATCTTGGAGAAACGGTAACCGAAGCGGTTATTACCGTTCCCGCTTATTTCAATGACGCCCAGCGACAGGCAACCAAGGATGCGGGTAAAATTGCGGGTCTTGAAGTCAAGCGCATCATCAACGAGCCAACTGCTGCGTCGCTTGCTTTCGGTTTTAACAAGGACTCCAAGAAAGAGAAAACCATTGCGGTATATGATCTTGGTGGAGGCACCTTCGATATTTCCATCCTTGAGTTGGGTGACGGTGTGTTTGAAGTAAAATCGACAAACGGCGATACCCATCTCGGTGGCGATGACTTTGACCGCCGTATAATGAACTGGCTTGTTGACGAGTTCAAGGCGGATACCGGTATCGACCTCTCCCAGGATCGCATGGCCTTGCAGCGCTTGCGCGAGGCAGCCGAGAAGGCAAAAATCGAGTTGTCGGCCGTTACCAACACCGAGGTGAATCTGCCGTTTATCACCGCGGACGCCTCGGGGCCCAAGCATTTGCAGCGCAGTCTTTCACGGGCGAAATTCGAGCAGATGACCGATGACCTGTTCGAGAGGACAAAGGAACCGTGCAGAAAAGCGCTGCGGGATGCGGGTGTCACTATTGACCAGATTGACGATGTGCTGCTTGTTGGCGGTTCTACCCGTATGCCCAAGGTGATGCAGATCGTAAAGGAACTTTTTGGGAAAGAAGGCTCGAAGGGTGTCAACCCGGATGAGGCTGTTGCTGTCGGAGCTGCCATTCAGGGCGGTATTCTTGGTGGCGATGTCAAGGACGTTCTTTTGCTCGATGTTACTCCGCTTTCACTTGGTATTGAAACAATGGGCGGCGTGTTTACCCGGCTGATTAACCGGAATACCACCATTCCGACCAGAAAGAGCCAGGTGTTCTCTACCGCGGCGGACGGTCAGACTGCGGTGTCCATACATGTACTCCAGGGCGAGCGCGAGATGGCAAGCCAAAACCGCACTCTCGGAAAATTTGACCTTGTGGGTATTCCTGCCGCTCCTCGGGGTGTGCCGCAAATCGAGGTTACCTTCGATATTGACGCCAACGGTATCGTCCATGTAGCTGCCAAGGATTTGGGAACAGGCAAGGAACAGAAGATACGGATCGAAAGCTCTTCCGGTCTTTCCGAGTCTGAAATTGACCGGATGGTCAAAGAAGCCGAAGCGAATGCCGAGGCGGACAAGCGCGAGCGCGAGAAAGTTGAAGTCCGTAATGAAGCTGACTCGATGATATATTCCACGGAAAAAACGCTCAAGGAAATGGGCGACAAGGTAAGCGCGGCTGAAAAGCAGCAGATTGAAACAGCAGTTGCAGACCTCAAGCGTGAACTTGAAAGCGGGGATGTGGAATCCATCAAGTCGAAGACAGAGGCACTCAAGCAGGCTTCCTACAAGATTGCGGAAGAAATGTACAAACAGCAAGCAGCCCAGCAGGGAGCAGCTTCGGGCGCCGAATCGGGCGGAAACGCGGAAGGTTTCGCCGGAGCCGGTACATCAGGATCGAATGGACCGAACAAGGGCTCCGCTGACGACGTTGACTATGAAGTTGTAAACGACGATAATAAGTAAATTGCGTCCGCTTGACCGGCTTCCGTGCCCCGGTACGGAAGCCGGTGTTAGGGCAGATGGGGTAGCACAGAGGTGTTCCCCCGATTTCCCGACAAGCAGAGGCTTTTTTATTCTTACAGCTGGAGTGCCCTGTGGCAAAAAGAGATTACTACGAGATTTTGGGGGTCCAAAAGGGCGCCTCCAAGGATGACATAAAAAAAGGATACAGAAAGCTTGCCGTTCAGTATCATCCCGACAAGAACCCCGGAAACAAGGAAGCCGAAGAGAAATTCAAGGAGGCAACCGAAGCTTACGAGATTCTCTCGGATGATCAAAAACGTTCCATCTACGATCAATACGGTCATGCAGGGCTGGAAGGAATGGGCGGCGCCGGAGGTCCGGGTGGTTTTGATCCCAGTCATTTCCAGGGCTTTGAGGATATTTTCGGTGATTTCGGCGGTATATTTGAAAACCTTTTCGGCGGCGGTGGCGGAAGACGTCGTTCTTCCCAGGGTGGCGTAAGCCAGGGTTCCAGTCTCCGCTACGACTTGCAGATAAGCTTCAAGGAAGCCGTGTACGGCACCAAGGCAGAGATTCAGTATTCCCGAAAGGAAACGTGCCAGGCCTGCAAGGGCAGCGGAGCCTCCGGAGGTTCCGGTAAAAAAATGTGCTCTACCTGTAACGGCGCCGGTCAGGTCCGGCACAGCTCGGGCTTTTTCTCGATTGCACAACCGTGCCCCACCTGCCGTGGCGAGGGAACTATTATTGAAAATCCTTGCCGTGAGTGTTCCGGCACCGGATTGCAGGGAAAACGGCAAAAAATACTGGTTACCATTCCGGCCGGCGTAGAAGATGGAAAAAGAATCAACATACCCCGGCAGGGCGATGCTGGCGCAAATGGTGGTCCATACGGAGACCTGTATGTATTCATACGGATCAAGGCTCATCCCTATTTTGAGCGTTCCGGCTCGGATTTATATTGCGCTATACCCATTTCCATTACACAGGCGGCCCTTGGCGCCGAGATCACGGTAACGGCTCTTGACGACAAAAAGCTCAGACTCAAGATACCTGCGGGAACACAGCACGGAAAATTGCTTCGAATCCGCGATGAAGGGGTGCCGACCGCAAACGGGCATACCGGTGACATGTACATCAAGATACTCGTGCAGGTTCCGACAAAACTTTCCTCAAAGGCTAAAAGCCTGCTTTCTGAGATAGCGTCTCTTGAAGGGGAGAATACCTCTCCGAATCCGGTCAGCCTTGCTGACCTTGCGAACAATTAATCGAATAACCGGGAAATACGGGAGTATACATTTCCGTATTTCCTTTTCCTGTAGTATTTTACTTCATCCCGCAGAGGGGCGTGAACAGCCGGATTTAGATCCCCGGTTTCTTTTTTTTGCTCATTTTGCCTATCCTGTGTTATACTGAAGCTGCCGATTATATAACACGAGGTGCATCAGGATGATCCAATCCCGGAAACGGTTTTCCAAACTCGCAGTTGATACATTTGTAGGACTTGTTTTTTCGTTCTTCATGTATATCATTGTCCCCGAATTTGAATTTGCGGGGCGTTTTGTTGTCGCGGCAATAGTTTTCCTGATTATCGCGACCATATCGTCGCTGTTGACTTCTGAAATATGGTCACGTCTTGAGCATTCCGTGTTCAGGGTCAAGGATACCCGGCTCATTGTCCGGTTTATCGAGCGGCTTCGCTTTTCATACACAATTGAAGATCTTATCGATTCGATACAGTCCGTTCTCGAGCATGATGCGGATGCATCTGTTTTATATGTCAACTCGGAAAATAATTATGTCATCTATAACAGTACTACCCGCATAGCCACCGATCCACTAACCCTGGAAGTGCTTTCACGAAATTTCAATGATCATTGGCCCGCAGGCTTTTACCTGATAGATGAAGAACTTGGCCTGGTATCGGATTTTGAACATGCACGCGGTTTTTTTCTTGTATATGAGAAACTTCATTTTTATGTGATGTGCCGGTACATGAAAGTGTTTGAGGAAAGCATATTCCTGACACTGTTTCATGAATTCGAGAGCTTTCAAAAGCGCACGAAAACCATTACCCAGTTGACCGCCATTTCGGAATTGTCCAAGGAGTGGGATATGGTTGCGGAAACGCAGATGTCCTTCCTTCCTGCGAAAATGCCTGATATTGCGAAACTCGATGTAGCTGCCTATTTCAGACCGCTTGTGAATGTGTCGGGCGACTTTTATGACGTTATTCCCCTGGATGCCGACCGTACCTTCTTCCTGCTCGGGGACGTTTCCGGTAAGGGTCTTGCTGCAGCCCTGGTTATGGGCGTTGTCAGTAATACGGTCAAAATTATCGAGAACAAGGAAGATTTACCCGGTGTTATCCGGGCGATTGATACCGCCATCAAGTCAATGCACCTTCAGGACAAGTACGCGGTACTTTTTATTGGTATTATCGACACAAAACAGATGAAGATCCGGTATGTAAACGCTTCGATGGCTGACCCCATCATCATTACCCGTGGCCCCAGCGGCTACAAAATCAAACCGCTTCAATCAACCTGCAGTCTGGTTGGTATTATTGATCTGGACGAAATTGTCCAGGATGAAATGTCTCTGTATCGCGGGGACGTTGTTCTCATGGCTTCGGACGGTGTTTCTGAAGTAATGGATGATTCCGGCGTTGAACTTGGCGATACCGAGTTATATCTGAATACAGTCCGGAACAGCGCGCACAAGACCGCCCGCCATTTTATAAATGATATTGCGGATCTGGTTCTCGAATATAACGGGGACAAAAAACTGCGGGATGATGTGACCATGCTTGTAGCAAAAATCGAGGAGTAATTATGGGTCTGCTCATTTTCAGTTATATAATGTCGTTTTTTCTCTTCATCTATTCGTATTATCTGGATGCCCGAACCGAAAAGTCCAATACCTATCTGACCGGTTTGGCCATGGCGTCCGCCTTCGTTTCTCTTTTTGCCGGTTTGTCCACGCATCTGCTGTTTACCGATCACGTTATGGTCAGCCTGCTCATGTTCCGGTTATGCATGATCTCTTCGGCATTCGTTTCAGTTTCTCTCCTCAAGATTGCTTTTTCCATTCCCTATATGTCTACCAGCCGTTTTCTTGACGTACTTGGCTGGATACTGGCTATTTTTTCCATTTATCTTTCCTTTACCGGGGTGCAGAGTTTTCTGTGGGATACGTCGACCGGTTTTCAGATCAGCGGGATGACCGTATTCGGTTTTATTGACGGTCTGGTGCTGTTTGTCCTGGTGTATTTCATTCTGTTTCCCGCTCTTTCGTTTTGTGTTCTCGCGCTTCGGGGCATTGCGCTGAAAAGCCGTATTTACCGGCAGCGGGTGTTGCTGGTAGCCGTCTCGGTCGCCTTCGGTTTTGCGGTATCCTATACTATCTTCCGGCTGTCCTCCGATTATTCCTGGCTGTTTCCCCTGACTCCCTTCGGTCTTGCCGTGTTGATTGTGCTGATGTATCGCTCGCTTTCAATTACCACGCTGTATGATCGTTCGCTTGTCTCGGCGACCCTTATCAATTTTACGCTCCTGTCCCTGCTTTTTTCGGTATTCGTTGCGCTCATTACGGTCGCTATCGTGACGTTTGTTGCCAACTGGATACTGGCAGGTTTTTTGATAGCGGGCGTCGCCGTCTTGATGCTGAGCCTGAGGGTAAAGCTGGCGCGGCGGTTGCGTAAATATATCCGTATCGGAACCGATTATGAAAGCGATCTTGAAGCTGGCCTTGAAGCTCTGGAATATACATCCGGTGGCGAGCAGGTTATGCAAAAAACCGCGGCCCTTCTTGATGAATTTGTTGAGTCCTCAACGGTAGAAATTTTCGTTTCCGACGAAAAAAACAGGCTGCATACCATTTATTCCACCCTTGGATCCAAGAATGAAATTGCTGCCGACAACAAGGCCATCGACTTTCTGCTTGGTCATAATGAATCGATCGTGTTGAAAACACAGGCAATTACTCACCATAACTATGCCGACATCAAACCGGAGTTGCTCAAGATTTTCGATATGGGCCGCGCTGATGCCCTCATGATACTCCGTGAAGGATATCGCTGTATCGGTATTATCCTGTTGGGACCGAAAAAACGCGGCTCCGATTATACCGATTATGACTATACGGTTCTTTCCCGGTTGTATTCAAACTTCTTCCTGGTCATGTACTACCTGAAAAATATTGCGAATGAGTCGGTTGTTTTGACCGTAGACCGTGAAATCGAGTTTTCCGGGCAGATTATTACCGCAATTCAGGAAAATATTGACCGAATACAACATCCAATGGTGGACGTGGATTTTATTACCCGTTCTGCCCGTAAATTGGGCGGAGACTTTATCGACTTTATCAAGCTTGCCCAGGACAAGTATCTTTTTGTAATGGGAGACGTTTCCGGAAAGGGCTTGAATGCCAGTATGTCGATGGTCATTCTTAAATCGGTATTGCGTACTTTCCTAACGGAAACAGGTGACTTCAAAAAGCTAATCGTCAAGGTAAATCTCTTTATCAAGAACAATCTTCCCAAGGGCACATTCTTTGCCGGTGTATTTGGTCTGATGGATTTTACCACCAATACGCTGTATTACATCAACTGCGGTGTTCCTGCCATGTTCCTCTACACTGCATCATATAATAATGCCATTGAAATTCAGGGTGATGGAAAGGTTCTTGGCTTTGTCAAGGACATATCAAAGTTCCTTAAAGTCAAGAAGATCACTCTGAACCCCCAGGACATCATACTTATTACGACAGACGGTCTGGTAGATTCCACCAACCTTCGCGGAGAAAGATTCGGTAAGGATCGTGTGCAACGTATGTTGATGGATAACCGTTCGTATCCTGCCGGGCGAATCGCGCAATTCCTGTGCGATAATCTGGCGGAATTTGTTTCCCGGGAACTTGATGATGACATCACCGTTCTCGTTCTCAAGTACTTGGCAAAATAAAGGAGTTTTTGATGGAGAATGTATCCATAGTAGAGAAAAATGGCTCAAATTATTCGCTGCTTGAAGTGAGCGGAACTATCAATTCCTATACCTATACAGAATTCCAGGAGAAGGTATACTCCCTTATTAAAGTTACCAATCTGGTACTTGATCTTTCTCGCGTTACCAATCTTTCCTCATCAGGCTTGGGAGTCTTGATGGCCGCCCTCGATGAAGGCGAGGAATTGGGAAACAAGCTGTACATAATGAAGCCATCCGAAGTAGTTCGTCTTGCGATTGAATCTACCGGATTCAGCGATATGTTTACCGTAATATATTCTCTTACAGAGGTTTTTTGATATTTGATGGGTGTTATTCGACAAATCAGCCTCTCTCCCGTATACAGGAATCTCCCCGTTTTAGAGGATTTTATACGATCCTGCTCCGGTATGGATGATAAAACGCGGGACCGGGCAACGCTGATTGCGACCGAATACTTCGACAATATTATCTGTCACAGCAAGTCCCTGTTCAAGGGACAGGTGTTGTTTCAAATTCGAAAAAATAACTCATATACACTGTTTATCAAATATCGGACCTGTAATTTTTCCCGAATGCTCAATGCGCTTGACAGTACCGCACCCCATTTTGACAGGCTTTCCAGACGCTATCGGGGACTGGGTTTGCGTATGTGCTCAAATCTTTCGTCCCGAACGGAATATCATAAAGGCTTGTTTACCAGCTCAATAACCATTATTCTGTAAACCTATGCGGCGACAGCAAATAGCTTTTTTTGACGTTGATCATACCATTAGCCGTCGTGCGACAGCCCTGGCTTTTGTGTTTGTATGTATACGACGCGGATACATTAAACCCTGGTATCTTCTGGGTGCTCCCCTTTTATTTATTGCATACCGTCTTTTCTCGGTAAACATGGAATTTCTATATTCCTGGAGTTTGCCGGTACTACGCGGAAAGACCAGAAAGGAAATGGAGGATGTTTCGGTCGAGGCCTTTAATCGGTATATTAAAGACCGGTTATATCCCGGTGCCTTACGTGAAATTGACAAGCACAAAGAGAACGGGATCAGAACCATTTTAGCTACTTCAACGCCCTTTGAGGCTGTGTATCCGCTGGCTCAATTTTGCGGAATCAGTGCGAATGACATTATTGCGACGCAGTTTGCCTATGACGGTGATATATTTACCGGGAAGCTTGCCGGTCGTCCTGTGTTTTCAAGCCTGAAAAGCGGAATAATACGGGAATATGTAGAGCGAAGCGGAACGGAGATAAAGAATTGTTCGTTTTATACCGATTCAATACACGACCTGTCGCTTCTTGAAGTGATTGGGCATCCGGTTGCGGCCAATCCGGACGCACGTCTCAGACGCGTAGCACTGAAAAAGGGCTGGACAATAAAGGACTTCAGAAAATGAACCGTTATCTTGCGTTTGCTGTACTGTGCCTGACTGCTTATTCCTGCAATGCCCGTCCGCCCTCAGGCGAAAATTCCGGAACACCGCTACCGCGCCAATTCATGCCGCCGTCAAGCATCCCTGAACATATTTTGTCGGGCATTTCGGCACAGTATGATCTTTTTGTGGCCGAACTTGAAGAAGTCCTTTATGCAGATGAAGAAAATCTTTTGATTTTGGTAGATAAAAGAAATTTTTTGTCCCCCGATTTTGAACCTGGTGACATAGTTCCCCTGAACCCGAAGGCTTCGTATCGATTAAACAGATCTGGTCTTTCTTTGCGGAAATCTGCAGAGGAAGCCCTTGAGCGGATGGCAGCTCGGGCATTGAAAGAAGGAAGACCGCTACTGGTAAGTTCTACGTACAGATCCTGGAGCTATCAAAAAACGGTATATGAACGTCATGTAGGCACTCTTGGTAAAGAGGTCGCTGACCGGGAATCTGCCACTCCCGGTTCAAGTCAGCACCAACTGGGTACCGCGGTTGATTTTGGCTCGATCACCGACGAGTTTGCGTTAACCGCGGCAGGAGAATGGCTTGCGAGCAATGCGTCCCGTTTTGGCTGGTCGCTTTCGTATCCTGACGGATACGAAAACGCGACAGGCTACCGTTGGGAATCCTGGCATTACAGATATATCGGAGAGAAAGCCTGTTTATTGCAGGATACGTGGTTTGACGGCATACAGCAGTATACGCTTGAGTATATTGACGCCTGGAAACGCTTTCACAAGGAATAATCGGCAGGGGAAGGTGGTTGTTTTACTGAACATCCCGTACGCATAAACCGAATTGTTCGCTGTGCTCGCCTTGTCCGGACGGTTCAACATGAACCATAACATCATAGACATCGGGTATACGGCATTTTATTTCCCGGGCGACAGCTTCGGCAATTTCATGGGCCTCTCGGACGCACATCCGGCCATCGACTTCAATGTCAAGGTCAATATCCCACAGACTTGCCATTTTACGGATACGTGCCCGGTGCGGATTACCCGCTCCCGTAACTGATTTTACCGCGGTAAACAGATCGCGGTAAAGCTGATCATCCGCATTACCGTCCATCAGTTCCATGCGAAGATCCGAAAAAATTTCAACAGCAGATTTCATTACCCAGAGACTGACAATAAAACCGGCAAGTGGATCAAGGAAGGGAAGTTTTAGCAATATTGATGCTGCCAAACCGACAAGTACTGACGAAGAAATAAATATATCGTTTGTCATGTTTTTTGCATTGGCCATAATCATTGCGCTTCCCGACTTCTTTCCCAGTGTATATTGACTGAATGCGAGCGCGAGTTTGCCCAGAATGGAGACTCCGGTTACAGCGAGCGTCAGGGGAGGCGGTATTTGGGTCAACTCGCCGGAAAACAGTTTTTGAATTGCCGATATACAGAGCTGGAAACCGGCAATCATAATGATAAAGGCAAGAACTATGGTCGCAAGCGTTTCTGCCCGTGAATGTCCCCAGGGATGTTCCTTGTCTGAAGGCTGGGAGATAATAAACCCGACCGCAAGGGTCATCAGTGCGATAGCTACATCGCTCGATGAATCTATTCCGTCTCCCAGGACAGCCAGACTGCCGGTTCGCAAGCCGAATGCAATCTTGAGGGCGGCAAGCAGAAGATTGCCGCCTATTGCTATGTACGCTGCAGTTTTTACCAATTTATTTCGTTGTTGACCGGTTTCGCATTCCACTGTATGGATCACTCCTGTCGGTAAAATTCGCCAATTGCCGATACGATTGTATCTATGCTGGCTTTGGTAATCCAGTAATGGGTGACAAAGCGGTAACGACCCTTTTCATCTGCCCCGTTGATAAGGATACCCTTTTCTTTCATAAAGTCAACAAAGGCTTCACCATCTATGGAGGGATTTTGTGCATGATTAAAAAACACCATATTGATGTGAACTCTGTCCATTTCGATCATAGATCCCGGGATAGCTGAAAGCCGCTGTGCAAGCAGACGTGCATGTTCATGGTCATCAGCAACGCGCAAACGCATTTCCTTGAGTGCAATGAGCCCGGCCGCCGCCAAAATTCCCGCCTGACGGAGTCCTCCACCCATTATCTTCCGCTTTCTTCGGGCATCATCGATAAATTTCCGGGAACCTGCAAGAATTGAGCCCACCGGAGCGCACAGTCCCTTGGAAAGGCACACCATGACGGTGTCGACATATTGTGTAATATCTTTTGCCTGAACTTTCAGTGCTGCGGCAGCATTGAAAAGCCGTGCTCCGTCCATGTGAACAGGAATATGGTAACGGGTTGATATTCGCCTGATTTCCTCCATGGTTTCCAGGGGCATCACTGTTCCATTGGAATGCGCATTTTCGAGGCATATCAGCGAAGTTTTTGGTTCGTGGCAATCGTCGCCAAAGCGGATTCGTTTTTCAATATCCGCCGCATTGGGCAGTGCGTCCCCAAAGTCAATCGTACGAAGCTGCACTCCCGCAATAACAGACGATGCACCTGCTTCATGCTGTACAATATGGCAGTGTTCATCAAGAATTACTTCGCTGCCGCGTGGACAGTGAGTAAACAGGGCAAGCTGGTTGCCGAAGGTTCCCGAAGGCACAAAAAGGGCTGCTTCTTTGCCGGTTATACTTGCTGCATAGGTTTCCAGTTCACGGACGGTCGGATCATCTCCGTATACATCGTCTCCGACCGCAGCCCGGGCCATGGCTTCTCTCATTTCCGGCGTCGGCCAGGTAACGGTGTCACTTCTAATATCAATATAGTTCATAGCTTCCTTGAGAATAATGAAAGATGGTATGTCGGGCAAGGGAAAAGTGGAGAATTTTGAGCAAACCGTATGTCCGGTTTGCCCGAAGATTCATGCTGTTGTGAACTTATACCACAACGTTTACCAGTTTATCCGGAACAATGATCACCTTTTTTGGGGACTTCCCTTCCATAAACTTTACTGCGTTCGGCATCGCAAGCGCAATTTTTTCCAGTTCTTCCCTGGCTGTTCCGGGTGCTGTTTCGAATTTGTCCCGAACTTTCCCGTTTACCTGTACCACAACCGTCACGGTATCATCGACACAGAGCGCTTCATCCCATGTCGGCCATGATTCGTACGCTATGGATGTTGTGTTCCCTGACTTTTGCCAGAGTTCTTCTCCCAGATGCGGAGCATACGGAGACAACAGTTTTACGAATTCAATCCACAGCGTTTTTGGAAAGGATTCCCGTTTGTACAGCTCGTTTACAAAAATCATCATCTGGCTTATTGCGGTGTTGAAATTGATTGATGCGGTATCCTCGCTTACCTTGCGGATGGTTTTATGCAAAATCCGCGAAAGGGACAGGGAATCCGGCGTGGATGTGTCGGTTGCCGGTCCGTCGGTCATTGGTCTTTCTGATAAGGCCCATACCCGCTCCAAAAAGCGGCTGACGCCGATCAATCCCTGGGTACTCCAGGGTTTCGAAACCTCAAGTGGGCCCATGAACATTTCATACATACGACAGGAATCCGCGCCGAAATCACGGATAACATCGTCCGGATTGATGACGTTTTTGAGCGACTTTGACATTTTTGCGATGACCCGTTCAAGGCGTTCTCCTGTCGCAATTTCCTCATAGGTGTCGGGGACTCCGGGAACTTCGCGGACCTCGTCCACCGGGACGAGACTCTTGTTTTTCCGTTGATAGGCGTGACTGGTGATCATTCCCTGATTTATCAGCCGTTGGAAGGGTTCTTTGGTCTTAACGAGGCCGATATCATAGAGGACCTTGTGCCAGAAGCGGGCATATAATAAATGCAGAACCGCATGTTCCGCTCCTCCGACGTAGAGATCAACGGGGAGCCAATAATCCATTTTATCCTGCGCGGCAAAGGCTGTCGGGTTCTTCGGATCAAGGTACCGGATATAATACCAGCAGGAACCAGCCCATTGTGGCATGGTGTTTGTTTCACGCCGGGCTTTTTTTCCGCATTTGGGGCATGAGCAGTGTACCCAGTGGTCTATTCCCGCGAGCGGGCTTTCCCCGGTACCAGTGGGCTGATAGCTTTCAACTTCCGGAAGTCGCAAGGGAAGGTCCTCTTCTTTAAGCGGTACAATTCCGCAGGAGGGGCAGTGTACCAACGGTATGGGTTCCCCCCAGTATCGCTGGCGGCTGAACAGCCAGTCACGGAGTTTGTAGTTTACCGCCCGTTTGCCGATTCCCCTGCTTTCCAGAAAGGCAATCATGCGGTCGATGCATTCCTGTGTTCCCAAGCCTTCAAAACCGGGGGAGTTGACCGAGCGTCCGTCGGCTGCAGTGCATTCGGCGGGTTCGGCCGAGTAGTCGCCAGAAGGACCTTTTTCTGCCCACTCAGCTTCACTTGCGACAACCTTGATTATGGGCAGCTTGAATTGTTTGGCAAAGTCCCAGTCCCGTTCATCGTGAGCGGGAACGGCCATAATTGCTCCGGTTCCATAGGATACGAGCACGTAATCGGAAATCCATACCGGAATCTTCGCACCGTTAACCGGATTGATTGCCCAGGCACCGGTAAAGACACCGGTTTTATCCTTCGCAAGGTCGGTGCGTTCAAGGTCGCTTTTTTTTGCGGCCTCTGTTATGTAGGCTTCCACTGCTGACCGTTGGTCGCTCGAGGTGATGTTCTGTACGAGTGGATGTTCGGGTGACAATACCATATAGGTAGCGCCGAAGAGGGTGTCCGCACGGGTGGTGTATACCCGGATCGAGGCTCCCGCCCCCGGAGAATCAGCCGATATGGCAAAGTCGACTTCGGCGCCGATACTTTTGCCAATCCAGTTTCTCTGCATTGCCTTGACCGACTCGGGCCAGTCAAGTTCATCCAGATCCTCAAGAAGGCGTTCGGCGTATTCTGTAATTTTCAGTATCCACTGGCGGATATTGCGTCGCTCCACACGGCTTCCGCAGCGGTCGCAGGAACCATCCTTGACCTCTTCGTTCGCGAGCCCGGTCAGGCAACTGGGGCACCAGTTGATCGGGCTTTCTGCCTCGTAGGCAAGACCGCGTTTGAACAGCTGCAAAAATATCCATTGGGTCCAGTGGTAATAATCGTCGTCGCAGGTTGAAATTTCCCGGTCCCAGTCATAGCTGAACCCGAAAGACTTGATCTGCTGACGGAATTTATTGATGTTTTCGAGGGTGGTTTTCCGTGGATGCGTTCCGGTCTTGATGGCATAATTTTCCGCGGGCAAACCGAAGGAATCAAAACCCATTGGATGCAGAACGTTGTATCCCTTCATGCGTAAATAACGGCACCAAATATCCGTTGCGGTGTATCCTTCCGGGTGACCGACATGCAAACCGGCGGCTGAGGGGTAGGGGAACATATCCAGTACGTAAGCTCGCTTGTCCTTGGGCACCGAGGGATCTTCCACCGCCCTGAATGTCTTGTTTTCTTCCCAAAAGCGCTGCCATTTCGGTTCGATGGTCTCAAAAGGATATTTTGCCATTGCGTCAAGCTCCTTGAAAAATGTAAAAACCATTCTATATAAAGCGGGTCATTTACGCAAGAACGGGTAATGGCGTTAAAAGGGGGAAACATATTTTTGATTTGTGATTACTGAATGCCTGTGATATCATTCTAGTACGTATATTTTAATTTTGAGGTGAGTACATGAGACTTGTAAGAGTGCTATCATTATTGTTGTTAACTGTTGTGTTTACTGTGGTATTTACGGCTTGTG
>LVBK01000073.1 GCA_001604385.1 Spirochaetales bacterium Spiro_09
TGCTGACTATGAAATTTCGGAAGCGGAACTCTATGAGATGTACTACGAGAAGACGGCTCAGATGATTCCCTTCAAGGTTTTGAACGTCATGATTTATTTCCAGAAGGAACAGTACCGAAAGATGCCGGGATCATTGGTGGCATTGTACCGTGTGTCGCATACGCCGGATGGCGGCTTTATTCCGTTTGTTGAACGGTTCGAGAAGTATTATGAGGTGTTGCAGGAAAAGGGGTGCCTGTGAGCGAGGACGATCGGGAACTTGAGGTTCAGTATGATGCGCTGCAGTTGAAGCTTGATGATCTCATAGCCGGAAGGGAACAATTTACCGATCTCACCAACGCCGAGCTTTTCGTGAAAGCCTATTATGACCGTATTCGGTATTGTATGGCCTGGAAGAAATGGCTCATTTGGGATAATCATGCATGGCGGCCCGATGATTGCGGGGAGATATACGCCCTGTGCAAGGATTTCCTGCGTGGTCTCTTTTTACAGGTGGCATCGATAGGCGACCATAAGCGTGCGGTTGATATGGCTACCCATGTCATTAAGTCCGAGTCTCTCAGGCGACGGCAGGCGCTCGTGGAAAGTGCCTCGTATGAACGGCGAATCAGGATAACCCCGAAGGATGTTGACCAGGAGCCGTTTTTGCTTAATGTGCTAAACGGTACGATTGATCTACGGACCGGTACGCTCCATCCCTCGATGAAGGACAAGTACATTACGAAGTGTGCGATGGTGAACTATGACCGTTCTGCGCCTTGCACAACCTGGATAAACTTTCTCTTGCGAATCATGAACGGGAATGCACAGCTTATTTACTTCTTGCAGAAGGCGGTCGGCTGGGCTCTGACGGGGGATATGAGTGAACAGGTGATGTTCATCCTCTACGGTTCAGGTGCGAACGGGAAAAGCACTTTCTTGAACGCGATCATGGATATCCTCGGCGAGTATGCGATGTCCACGCAAACGGAAACGTTTATGCGGAAGAACGGGAATGTGATGTCGAATGATATTGCCCGGCTCCGGGGTGCGCGGTTTGTGACGACGGTAGAAGCTGAGGAAGGCCGGCGTTTGAGCGAGCCGCTTATCAAGCAGGTGACCGGGCAGGATGTATTGACCGCCCGCTTTCTCTATGGCGAGTATTTTGATTTTCTCCCGACCTTCAAGATCTTCATGGCGACGAATCACAAGCCGGTAATCAAGGGGAATGATTTGGGTATTTGGCGGCGTATCAAGCTGATTCCCTTTATGGTGACTATTCCGTATGGCGAGCGGGACCCGGATTTAATGAAGAAATTACAGGCGGAGAAGTCCGGAATTCTTAACTGGATGATCGATGGGTGCCTTATGTGGCAACGGGAAAGGCTCGGGGAGCCTGAGGAAGTGAAACTCGCTACGGAGGAATACCAGGAGGAGATGGATCTGATTGGTTCGTTCCTGACGGAGTGCTGTGTGCTGGATAATTCCGGCTATTTGCGTGTTTCTTCGTCTGATTTGTACCGGGTATACCTTGCGTGGTGTGAAAAGAACTCGGAAAGGCCATATGCACAGAGAATTTTCGCCATGCACCTGCAGAATAAGGGGATACAGAAGGAACGAACGAAGAAGGCGCGGGGCTGGGTGGGCGTGGCGCTGAGGGATTGAAGAAATTTGTTGATTTTTGTGGGAAGTAAGGTAGAATAGAGGAAATTGAGAAAAATTATTAATAATGTTTGTTTATTATCAATGAAATATCTAGATGGAATTTTTGAGTTTTGAGAAATTAGTTA
>LVBK01000032.1 GCA_001604385.1 Spirochaetales bacterium Spiro_09
CCTAAGAGACCCCCCTTCCCCCAAGTAAAATGCGGTACCTTATTGTGGGGTATGCGGGGGGTGAGGGGTTTGGGGGGAGGGGGGCCGGCAGGGGCGGAGGGAACCCGGCGAGAATTGGGGCCATGAGAGATGAGCTGACAGCAGACAGTAAATGCCGGTGAACTGACTGCGGGGAATGGTTGCGTTCTTTCGGGTCTGGATGATTTCTGATAATCAGCGGACGAGGTGATAATTTTCTAAACCGGTGCGAGGAAGGCCAGGAGGGCCGACGGGCGGAGGGGCCGAACGAAGGTGGAGCCGCGCAGGGATGCGCGGCAAAACTGGTGAAAGCCAGAAGGTAGCGGTGTGCGGGATTGCTGCCGGTTTGTCCGTGTAGGTGGCAATGGACGATAGACTCTTGAGAACAAAAATTATGTGACGAACGGAGGAACGACGGAACGAGGAGCTTGCCCGACTGGAGCGACTGATAAGGAGCGGAGGAAGGGTCTGCGACGAGTGAGGGAGTGACGGAGAGAGACACGTAATTTTTGTTTACTGCCGAGAGAGAACTGGGGAACTGGTAAGGGTGTAAGACAGCATGAGGGGTCTTGTGAAGGTTAGCCGATTAGATTTCCTGGGAACAATTCTACGCCATGAACGGAGGAGCGGAAAGCCCGAAGGGCTGGAGCGACGGAGAGAATGAGGTGGAATTGTTAACCCCTAAAGTTGAGCCAGCGTAAGAATAGACGGTAATCTTAACAGTCTCACTTTCAGCAAAACTTTCAGCAGATTTTCCAAATACATGCAAACGTAAAGAAAATAAAGTAAGCATATTGCTTATATATAAAGAATACGCTATACTCATTTGTATAGGTTTACATACGCTTGTTGAGGCATTTGCCTCATAATCCGTCGGTCCCTGGTTCAAGTCCAGGTGGGCCCATGAAAAACCGCCTTACCCCTATGGGGTGAGGCGGTTTTTTTTTCGGAAAAGCTTTGCGCGCGGTCCATAAACCCGGGGCATGAACCGTGAAGCAGGAAAAATCAAGTTCGGCTTGACAGCAGGGTACCCGGCTTCTATACTCACCTCTATCTATGTTAACACAGTCTAACAGACAGCCGGAGGATCATATGGAATTGTCGTTGTTTAATCATATCCTGATAGCCTTTCTTGTCCTTATACCCATTGTTCTGATAGCGCGTTCCGTTGTTGCCGGTACACGATACTCACCCATTCTGATTATAGTGGTTTTTGGCCTGTTGATGGGAGCCATTCTGTTCAGAAGCGGTGCCGCAACCGAGGGCCTTGTCGAGTTTCCCGTTATTGTGCTCTTAAGCCAGGTGACCATTATCGCCTTGATTGTCTCTTTTTTTGTCGGGGGACAAGAGCTTCACAAACTGATTTTTTCCAGGCACCTGGAGATAGATGAATTGGTCAGTCCCTCGCAGGAAGAGATAGTCCTCGGGACAAAAAGAACCCAGTTCTATTATATTCTCAGGTCGATATTTATCCTGCTTGGCGTTTTCAGTTTTTATAAAATGATCATCGGCTACGATTCCAGGGATATCTTCGGCTCGTTTTATATAGTCATGGCTTACATAGGCTTGGTATTTTCAGTTATCCTTATTGACAGCAAGGCAACGATAAAGGACAAACCGGCTTACATCCGCAAAGGGCTTCTGGAGTTTGCCTCGCTTCTGGCCATACTGCTTCTCTCGTATTACATTTCTTCAACCATCAAGGATATAATTGGTCTTCCCCAGATATTTTTTGCCATGCTGATATCTTCCGGTCTTGGGTTTATATTCTCCCGCTGGCAATTCGGTCCCACAATCCGGGCCCTGCTCTTTGCGGGAATTCCCGTCGTCCTTGCAGCGAATTTTCTTGTCGGAGGAACAAGACTCTTTGAGGCCTTTTCCCATCCTGACATGTGGGCAGTCATGGGGTACGGATTTTTTGGTCAACTGTTCTGGATGTTTGGCGGAATAACCCTTCTGGCAATGATGGCCAATCACGTACGCAATATCGCGCCGGGCATGGCAGGATCTCTGTCGCATTCGGGGCTGACAGGTGCCTGTACGGCAGGAGATCTCGGACAGGAAGCGGCCGCGAGGGCGCCAATCATGATCAATGTTCCGTTTATTGGCCATATTTTTGTTTTTTCCATCCTGGCGCATAGTGCACGCATCAACAGCTTTGCTTATCTCCCGATTATCGTCGTTGCCGTCATTGGATTGGTTCTGACGATTCTTTCCCTGAACCTGCTAAGAAAATCCTCCGGTGATGAAGCCCGGGAAGTCAAAGCGCTGATGCTCTTCAGCCTTGGATGGCAGCTGACTGCCGTTTTTGGAAGCTTTCTCGTTCTGGGGCTTTCCGGAGTAAGCATCAATAATGCTGCCATTGCCACATCCTCGGCCTTGTCGCACTTTGGTCTTTTCGCGGCAACTCAGGGAGGAATGTTTGGAACAAATGCAGCGGTGATGATTCCCTTTATTTTTGCCATGCCCTTTCTCGTTCACCCCCTTGTCTTTGGAATGTTCGGGAAGGCCATGTCCAACGAAGGGATTATGCCCAGAAAAACCGCTATGGTTCTTGCGGTTATCGGCATTGCGGGAATTATCTTTGCATTGCTGCTTGTGTAGCAGCAATGGTCGTCCAAGGATTTTTGCTTTTTCTTCTAGTTCATTTCAATGTACGCTTATATCATGCCTAACCGTGAGTATGGCCAGCATGTTGGCTTGAAAAGTGGCTGATGGG
The DNA here is from genome assembly GCA_001604385.1 of Spirochaetales bacterium Spiro_09. GTDB lineage: Bacteria > Spirochaetota > Spirochaetia > Treponematales > Treponemataceae > Teretinema. The sequence continues at coordinate 2,738 of LVBK01000032.1, forward strand.
CAACTTCTATACCCGAGAATGAAGGAGAGATTATGGCACTTGCTGAAAAGTTAATGTATGAAGGTACTGTCGATGTCTCGGAAATCGTGAAATTTATCGAAGATTCACCGGATAAGGATTTATATCATATCGATTTATTTCTTTTAGCTCAAAAGTATGGCTATGATATCGAGGAATTGCTGAATATCTTTATTTTTGGCGTTAAAAACGGTGTTTTCAAGATGGAGTGGGAATATCATTGTCCGCACTGTGGGGCAATTGCGAAAGAAACAGCTACCTTGCATGAGGCAGAGCACGAGAACTATTGCGAGCTATGCAAGGTTGATTTTGCAAACGCCCTTGATAACAACATTGAAGTTTTTTTCTCGATACATCCGAATATTCGAAAATTATCCCATGAATACAAAGAAGCGTTTGATTCAAACATCATGGACAACATTAATAAAAAAATGATGTATCAATGGAAAGATAAGAACACTATCTCTGGTATCAACATTATTCAAAACAACCTGTTCCGTGAACTGATGGGGGATGAGGTTCTACAACCTGATCAAAGCCTCGAAATTATGAATTCCACCATTTTGTTCACCGATATCAAGAGTTCTACTGAAATGTATACCAGGTTGGGCGATGCCGTGGCGTTCAAATTGGTCAGGGATCACTTCAGAATTTTGTTCAGGATAATCAAGGAGCATGATGGCGTTCCGGTTAAAACAATAGGAGATGCCGTAATGGGTGTGTTTATAAATGAGCAGAAAGCAGTATCGGCTGCGCTGGAAATACAAAGACTGATCAACGAGTTTTCAAACGGAAAAAATAACGATGAGAAAATAGTGCTCAAGATCGGAGTCCATACGGGGAATACGATTATTGTCACACTGAACGGCCGACTGGACTATTTTGGAAACAGCGTGAACACTGCAGCACGAATTCAGGGCCAAGCCTTGCCCGGGGAAGTGGTGCTATCAGAATTGTTGTTCGAGTCGGCACAAAACAGAGCGATTATCGGGAAGTATGTAAAAAAAGTTCGCAAACAGAATATTGCGCTGAAGGGCATCAGTAATGAGCTCAATTTGTTTCATATAAATATGTTTGAACAGACGTCGTAACAAGGTTCCCGTGTATATGAATATTGACACGGTATATCATGATTATGCCCCCCTGGTGAGCCGCCTCACGAGGAGAATGATCCGGAATGGAGAAACTGCCCGTGATGCGGCGCAGGAAGCCTGGGTCGAGATTGTCCGGGCGCTGCCTTCGTTCGAGGGTCGATCTTCTCCCTCCACCTGGGTATGGTCAATCGCGCGCAGAACAATTTTCCGGTATGCCATGCGGGAGAAAACCTGGTCAACCCGCTTTCTTCGCGAATTTTTTTCGGCCCATTCGGATGACGGCCTGTGGGATATGGATCGAATCCCCTGCGAGGATCGGGAGACATGGGTCCGGATTAATTGTTCTGATTGTCTTTCGGCAATACTTCATTGTGTCGACAACGAGACCCGGTTTGTGTATCTCCTGCGCGAGATGGCCCGGGCCGACTATGCGGAAATTGCGGAGATTACGGAAACCGATGAAGCGGCAGTCAGGCAAACCTGTCTGCGGGCCCGTAAAAAAATCCGGGGATTCCTTTCCGGTGAATGTGCAATCTATAATCCTTCGGGGACCTGCCGGTGCAAGATGAAACAGCCGATTGCACAGGTTGACCCGAACTTTCTTGCAGAACAGGAACGAGTCAGGTCATTGTACCGCAAGCTCTGTTTCCTTGACCGGGCCGATGCCTGGTATGGGAATCAGGTTGATTACTGGAAAGACCTCTACGAGCGGGAAGCAAAGAAATAATCATATCTGGTTGTCACAAAATCCCCTGTCATTCCACCAATATCCATAAGAAGGAGTTCTTGTATGGAAATGAATGGAATTGCGTATTGTGGAATCGATTGTGCAAACTGCGAGCTGTTTCGTGCGAACGATAATCGTGCCGCCCAGGAACGGGTTGCGGCAAAGCTCGGAATCCCTGCCGATAAGGCAGTCTGCGACGGCTGCAGAACAAGCGGCTGCGTACTGAAACCCGACTGTTCAACAAGAAAATGCGTGACCGCCAAGGGGCATGCTTTTTGCTCGGACTGTGTTTCCTTTCCCTGCACCAGGATAATGCCACTTGCCGAGGGCGCGGCGGTCTATCCCCATAACATGAAGTTGTATAACCTGATGCGCCTTCGCCTTTTGGGCCCGGAAGAGTTTCTGCGCGAGGCCGCGATGAACCGAAAGCTGTACTTTACCGGTTCTTTTGCCATTGGTGAGGGTCCTCGCCTGAAACCGGAGCGCGACGCATGAGAATTGCCAGGCGCCTTTTTCTGACCTATGTACACCCCCTTACTTCTATCGGTGAAACAGCCTCCTCCGGCACGGTATTCAGGGACGGCTTTTTATGTATGCTGTGCCCTGCAATCGGCTATCAGCTTATGTACATTATGCTCGCGAAAGCCGGGGGCGCGCCCTCGACCTTTACTCCCTGGCTTGCAATACCGAAAGAGGTGTATTATCTTGCGAACCGTTTCCTTATTGTTCCAAGTCTTCTGCTCTGCTGGTTTTTTGCGTCGGCGGTTCTTCACAGTATGCTTTACGCCCTTTCGGGGCGAGGTTCCTTCGAGTCAGTGCTGGGGTCCCTGGGACACGCTGTTGCCGTTTCGATGAGCTTCACGCTGGTACATGACCTTGCGATGAGCCTTGCGTCGGTAACCGGAATCATCGACCCGACCGCTCACGAGGTGGCAATGAATAGCCCGGGCATCTGGCGAAATATCCTCTGGCTTAGTTTTGCCCTGTATGTCGGGTACTTTGTGCTCACCTTCACTGTCGTTGCGCGGGTGACCCACCGATTGTCGTGGTTTACGAGCGCAATTACCGGGGTTGCTTCTTTTGTGTGCTTCCAGACGGTATTTCTGGTATTCAACCGGTAGCGGGAACACAGGAAATACATGAAAGTTTCGGGTATAGACTAAGGAAGTTGCATTGTGCATCTCAATGTTCGGGATTTGTTGCTCGGGTAAGGTTGAAAGGGATAAGGAAAGAGTTGGATATCTCCAAAAAGTAAGGGTATACTCAAAACATTACCAACTAAGGAATTATAAATATGGACAATTCCCTTTCCGAACGAGATATCTGCACAAAGTTCATAACCCCAGCCCTTGAACGGGCTGTGCGGGATATTCAGGGGCAGGTCCGTGAGGAGTTTCCCCTGACCAAAGGACGGATCATCGTTCGGGGGAAGGTTCACGCGCGGGCAGAGCATAAACGCGTTGATTATGTTCTGTTTACAAGCCGAACATCCCTATCGCCGTGATTGAAGCGAAGGACGCGACTCAATCCGTCGGCTCGGGAATGCAGCAGGCTCTTGGTTACGCGAGATTACTTGAAGTGCCCTTTGTCTTCAGCTCGAACGGCAAGGGTTTCCTTTTTCATGACAAGCTTTCGAAAGGGACCATCGAGCGGGAAATCTCCCTCGACGACTTTCCGTCTCCCGAAATGCTTTGGGCTTCGTGGCGCGCTTCTCAAGATATGACCGGCGAACAGGAAGCGATCGTCACGCAGGACTATTACAGCGACGGAAGCGGAAAGACGCCGCGCTATTATCAGCTTCTCGCGATCAACAAGACGGTCGAGGCGGTGGCTCGGGGACAGAACCGGATTCTTCTCGTCATGGCGACGGGGACGGGCAAGACCTTTACCGCGTTCCAGATCATCTGGAGGCTGTGGAAGTCTCGGACGAAGAAGCGCATCCTCTTTCTCGCGGACCGGAATATTCTCGTGGACCAGACAAAGACGAACGACTTCAAGCCCTTCGGCTCGGCCATGACCAAAATCGAAAAACGTCAGGTCAACAAATCGTACGAGATCTATCTTTCGCTCTACCAAGTCGTGACCGGCACCGAGGAAGAGAAGAACATCTACAAGCAATTCAGCCCGGATTTCTTCGATCTTATCGTTATCGACGAGTGTCACCGGGGATGTGTGGCGGAGGACTCTGCCTGGCGCGAGATACTGACGTATTTCTCCAAGGCGACGCATATCGGGCTCACGGCGACCAGATCCTGAATCCCTCCGGCTTTTTCGGGTATCAACCCCTTGTGGCCGAACTGGAACGCGAGACCGGCGAAGTGCCGGGGCTTCTCGGCCTTGATTTCGAACATGACCAGATCTTCAGTAAAGTGCAATTGCACGCGGCGATCCAGCCCTTGATAGAACACGCCCGCAAGGGCGGCATGGTCACCGTCAACTGCTCGCCCCATAACCCCTGGCTCAACGACGAATCGGATATTCTGAATCATCCCGGAGTATGGACCGACACCAGAACCCTTGGCGGCAATGCCAAAAAGTGAACATGCGCGAGCTTGTCGACCCGACGTCGCCCATGTTCCCTGTCTGGCGGCGCAAACTCGACCGCATAGCAACGGCCCTGGCGGAATTGCAGGAGGCGGGCGTCGTTGTCCTCTGGCGACCCTTGCAGGAAATGAACGGCGACTGGTTCTGGTGGGGCATCAGCAGCCACAAGTTCAGCGGCGATCCGTACATTAATCTCTGGCGCGACATGTACGCATACTTCACCGAAACCAAAGGCCTCCATAATCTTCTGTGGGTGTTCTCGCCGGCAATGGAGGAAAACTATGTGTTTGGCTGGCTCTACCCTGGCGACTCTTACGTCGATATCGTGGCGGGCACCAAGTATGACGACCAGCTGATCGTGCCGGGGTACGCCGAGCTGCAGCGGTACAACAAGGTTGTCGCGATGACCGAATTCGGCACGCGGACCTGGCGCTTGGGGGACGGCGGGGGAATGCACAGTTTGCGGGGCGAGTCCGATACAAACCTCTTCGCGCACCGCCTCCTGAACACCTATCCCAGCGCGGCCTATTGGGTCTCCTGGCACAACTGGCCCAACGACGACGGCACCAGCGAACATCAAGCTCTCGTTTCGAACCGTAACGCCAGGCAACTGTTTCAGGACCCTCGCGTCCTGACCTTGAGCCGACTGCGGAAGTAGAGAGAAAAGATTCAGATTGAGGCAGAGGGCGTTACGTGGGGCGAACTACGTACCGCGGAGCCCCCGCGAAGGGCGCGAACGGAGGTTGCGCGCGGGTCGTAGGCGGGACACGGGATTCACTCTATGAGCGGTCGGCGCTCATTGATTCTGCTGATAAATTCCCATTAGTTTGTCCGTGATTTTTCTTCGTTCTTCGCTTCCATTGGTGCCAAGGCGTAAAAGGGGAATCTTGTATAATTCCATGATATGATTTTTCATCTGGTCTCTTCTGGATTGCATGGTTCCTTCTTTGTGAAACCGATACCCGTCAACCTCAATTGCGAGAACGGGCTTTTTGCTTATGCGATTATATAGCAGAAAATCGAGATGGGTGGCATAGTGGCTTGCATATGTGCGTTCCTCCTCGTTTAATAGAGTAATGTCCCGTAGCAACATAGCAACTGGTTGATGACATATAACCTGGAGTTCTGTAAAAGGATCGTTACCGATGATATCTGTAAGCAGGGCAAACATAATATTCTCTGAATCAAACTCTGATATCTTCTTTTTTGTATTGAGATATGCAATTCTTTGCTTCGTATACTGACTGTATAATAAATCGAAGACCGAGCGAATGGTACTTTGAGTAATAGTAAGATTGTTATACTCGGCATAGTCAATCAAATCTGAAATATTGCCCTGTTTTTTTTGTTCATTCCCCGATACAATTACCCACAGACGTTTCTTTGCTCTGGAAACTGCAACATTCAATAAATTAGGATCATCAGAAAAATTCGTTACAGTATCGTCAACCGTCGATATGATTATCGCGTCCTTTTCACGCCCCTGAAACTTGTGTACGGTTGCAATATTCAGTTCGTCTTTCTTGACTGCATGTGCTATTGCACCAACTTGATCTTTATATGGTGCAATGATGCCAATGTCTTTACTCGAATATGAAATAGAGGGGAGTACCTCTTGCGTTATAATGTCTACCTGTCGTTGATTGAGATGGCCTTTTGCATGATTTCCTGCAACGGTTTTAATTATTGAAATCGCATCACGTCTCCCGTCATCCTTTGTCATAATTATAAGATTACCGTGATAAAACTTCTGATTGCAAAAATTGATGATTTGGGGATGACAGCGATAATGTTCGCGTAAGAGCGTTCTGGGAACCTTTGGTATAATTTCACATATTGATTGAAGAAAACTGTTAGCGGCAAAATTGTAGCCAGTATCAAGGGAATATGAGTTGAAAATATCCTGGAGTGCTTTTCTGTTTGCGTCGGTAATGACGTTCGGTAATTGTTTCATGTCTCCGACTATCACCGCATTATGTGATCCTGAGACGGCCAGGGCTCCGGTAGCAATATCAACTTGGGACGCCTCGTCAATTATGATGTAATCAAACGTCGCCTGGGCACACAGGCTTCCACGAGCCGAGAATGTTGTACTTAGAATTGTTGGATACTCTGCCAGAAAGTCCTTGTGTCTACTCCTAAGGTCTTCCTCCTTGAAGATTGTTCGACTTGAAGCATATCCATACCTTCTTGATAACGAATCTCTGAAATACTCCATTGACAATGTCTGCAATTGTTTTGTTTTTTCGTCAGCACTGTTATCTGAGAGTTTCCTTGCTAATGCACGAATTTCCGAGGTTAGCTCTGTTAATCTCGTGGCGTAGTATAGATATTGGAAGAGCAAGGCGACATCCTCTGGCCTTTCTTTGTAAAAGCGTAAACTGGCAATTCCATGTCTGAATCTGCATTTAGTTTTAAACAAAAAAGATGATTTATTGTTTTTTTGTATGCATCGTTGATACTCATTCCATAAGTTAATTAAAGTTGATGAAGAAATATGATATCGGATTTTTAAATCTTGAAATGACTTGTTAACCTCTTTGAGATACTGAAGGAAATGATAATTTTCAGTCTCAAAGTTTGTATGCTCTTGTTTGATATACGATAAGCGTTCCTGATCAATATATAGTTCCTGTAATTGCGCTGAAAGACCTTTGATCTTTGCTATATGCTCCGGGGTATTCTTTCCCGAAGATGATGTTATCCATTTGGGATATCTGCCTGTTTGCTTTTGCATAAACTCTTTTTTATTATCCTGTTTGCCTAAGGGAGCGATAAAAAAATCCAATTCATACGAGGCCATTTTCTCATATACATTGGAAATCGCAGAATTATTATTCGAGACTATTTGAACTGTTTTTCCCGCCAGGGTCAGATTGGCGAGAATATTCAATATTGTTTGCGTTTTGCCAGTTCCGGGAGGGCCTTCTATTACACTGATTTGATTTTCAAGGGCATTCTTTACGGCCTTATATTGACTCGCGTTACAACCGAAGGGGAATATTGGAATTGAAGAGGTTGATTGGCTGGGTATAAACCTCTCCGGCTCTGTGTACACTGAAAAGACTGTGTCTTGTGCGATAAAATTGATTTTATTGAATTGTTTCGAAAGAAGGTTAACACCTTCATCTGACTCTATGCTGATCTTTTCTGCAGTCGTGCGCAAGTATTCATAGATTTTATTAGTTTTTGGCTTGGTAAGGCATGATTTTGTAATTTCTAAGTCTTTTTTTTCATAATCAAAACTAAGGGATTTTTCGCAACGTATATGCCATATTTGAATGTCGTGATACGTAAATTCATAAATTCCGACAATGTTGAATAATAGTTTTCCCCTGTGGCTAATTTGATAATCGTTCGGATTTATGATAGCCGGGTTTCTTATCCAAATAATATCGGAGTGATTATAGCTGTAAGGCTTAGCGGTATTATGAAAATGAATTATGTATTTTCTTGTTTCAGGCTGAAACACGCAGGAATCAATATTTTGTGTTTTGATCTGACCTTTGACTATTATGCAGTTTTCGCATGGATTCATTACGGAATTTTATACCGCAATATATTTGCAATCAAGTAATAATACTGTGTATTCATGATTGTTTGCGCTGTCTGCCTTATACCTTCACCAGGCTTTTTCCGAAGGCCTTGCATTGGTCTATCGTGGAACCGTCCGGTTCCCAGAGGGCTTTCATGCCTTCGTTCGCAAGTTCGAAACCGGAGGCGGCAAGGAGCTTGTTGATTTTTACCGTGCCCTCACCGCTCCATCCGTAACAACCGAAGCTTGCGGCCTTTTTGTTCTTGAAGCGAAGGCCTTCGATCATCTCGAGCAAGCCGGCCGTAGCGTGGGTGATGCCCCTTCCGATGGTGGGGGAGCCCACCAGGACGAGCCGGGACTTGAAGACTTCGGTGATGAGGTCGTTTTTGTCGCTTTTTGAAATGTTGAAGACTTTGACGGTGGACGCGGAGCCCGCTTCGCGCATGCCGGCGGCGATTGCGTCTGCCATGTGACGGGTGCCTTCCCACATTGTGTCGTAGAGAATGGTGATCTGGTCTTCCTGGTAGTCCCTGCTCCACTCGATGTATTTCTGGACTATCTGGACAGGGTTCTCCCTCCAGATGACGCCGTGGCTCGGGGCGATTATGTCTATGGGTAGATTGAGCGCGAGCACTTCCTGGATTTTTTTGTCTACGAGGCTGCTGAAGGGCGTGAGTATGTTCGCGTAATACTTGAGGCACTGTGCCATGAGTTCACCCTTGTCCACCAGGTCGTTGAAGAGGCTGTTTGAGGCGAAGTGCTGGCCGAAGGCATCGTTGCTGAAGAGGATGTTGTCTCCGGTCAGGTAGGTGGCCATGCTGTCCGGCCAGTGGAGCATTTTCATTTCCACGAAAACCAGTTTCTTTCCGTTGCCGATGTCTACCGAGTCGCCGGTTTTTACCGTATGAAAGTTCCATTTTTCGTGGTATTGGCCGGTGAGGGATTTTACGGCATTTTCCGTGCAGTACACCGGTACGTCCGGAATGTGCCTGATGAGTTCGCTTAAGGCGCCCGAGTGGTCCACCTCGCCGTGGTTTGCCACGATGAAGTCAATTTTTTCCAGGGGAATCTCCGCTTTGAGGTTCTCGACGAATTCCTTCGCGTAGGGCCTCCACACGGAATCTATCAGTACGTTTTTTTCTTCGCGGACGAGGTAGGCATTGTAGGTAGAACCCTGGGTGGTGGAATATTCGTCACCGTGAAACTTTTGCAATTCCCAGTCGATCTTGCCGACCCAGGATACGTTGTTTTTTACCGGAATGTGCATGGCGTCTCCTTACAGGTATTTCTTCTGAAAAGTATCGAGCATTCCATGCAGTTTGTCATGTATTCCGGGTCCCATTGTGGTGCTTTCGTGATTGTCAAAGGCCTTGAGTATGGATTGCTGTTCGGATTCGGGTATCAGTTTGTCCCCCATGGGGAACAGTACATTGTTTTCCTTTTGGATGTGCGCGCGAAGGAGATCGATGTACAGGCGGGCGTTCTTTGCGAAGGCCGACGTATCGAGTGTGCCGTTCGAGATAGACGACGATAGCCCCTGTATGAATTTTCTTCCTTCCACATGCTCGCTCAGCATCTGTCCGATCGGGCCTCGCTCGTTCGGTATGCCGTAGCGTTCCATTATGGGGAACAGTATCCCCTCTTCTTTCCCGTGGTGGCACTTGTCCGCGAAGAGTTTGAGAAATTCCACGATTTCCGATGCGTCCTCTGCGGGCAGGGGAGCGCCTTTTTCCGCTTTTTCTGCCATTTTTTCCAAAATCTGTAAACCCAAAAGAATTCCCTCGTGTTCATTCTTGAGTTCTTCGCTTGCGTATTTCATCTTAATCCTCCAATAGGAATAATAAGGAAAATAGGAAGAGAAGGAAAGGAAATATTCTTTTCACATTTTCAGTGCAATTCTCAATGGGTAAAGAATCCCGCATCCGCTATTCCTTGATCAGACTTCCCCCCGCGCGGAGGCTGGCGATCCATCGCTGTTGTGCGGGCGACCATTCGATCGCGCTGCCTTCCAGTTTCAGGGTTTTCATATTGCGTAAAGCCGTGAAGGATTCGGGGATATGGGTGAGGGCGTTTCCCTCGGCAATGAGGTATTCTAGCCTGGCGCATTCGCCCAGGCTCGGGGGGAGTTCGGTAAGGCCGTTGTCCGAGAGGGCCAGTTCCCGCAAGGATGCAAGGTTTCCGAAGGAGTCGGGTAACACGGAGAGGCGGTTTCCGTAGAGGGACAATTCACGCAACCGGGCAAGGCCTCCGATTCGGGGGGTGAGGGTCTCCAGGCAGTTTCCCCCGAGTGTCAGAATCTCGAGGTTCTTTAATTGCCCGATCCAGTCCGGTACGCGGGTTATCCGGTTATCAAAGAGAACCAGCACTTTCAGGTTCTCGAAGCGGGCGAGCCATGACGGTATCTCGGTTAGTTCAAGCCGGGCAAGGGAGATCTCCTCAAGATCGGTTCGCCCCATAAGCCAGGGGGGAAACTCTGTCAGGGGATTTCCGCTCAGGTGGAGGCCCCTGAGGTTTTTAAGGGCGTGGATGCCCTCGGGAAGCCGGGTGAACCGGTTACCGATGAGGGACAGGGATTCAAGGAGGGGCAGTTCGAAGAGGGCGGACGGAAGCGAGCACAGGTTGTTGCGATTCAAAGCCAGATGGCGAAGCTGTGAAAGTGAGCCGATCGAGGGAGGAAGGGTTTCCATTTTTTTGTTGTTAAGGCGGATTTCTACGATGTCATCCCCTTCGCACAGGTATCCAAAGTGGTGGTAATCGAATTTTTCCACTCGGGGCAGGTTCTCGCCAAGGAGGTCGCTGACGTCTCTTACAAATTCGTTCATGCTTTCAAAGTATGGATTATTGAAGCGCCGGGCAAGAGCCGACCGTCCTTCTTCACGTCACTTAGGTCTCATGCCTGACACTATTGAGTCAGACCCTTGTATTCATGTACCCTTGGCAAATGAATTATATGGAAGAAGACACAGGGGTATTCGCCGATCATATATATGGTACCGACCGGATCACCGGCTCGTCGGAAGAGGTAAACTATAACAATCTTATTGAACTTGCAAACACGAAAATGCCCTTCGGAAAATATGCCGGTCGCTATTTGGTCGAACTTCCTGAAACCTATATTCTGTGGTTCAAGGATAAAGGCTGGCCCGAAGGGCGCATTGGTGAGCAACTGCGTGAAATAGAAGAAATCAAGGTTAACGGCCTTGAATCGCTCCTTATTCCGCTCATCAGAAGATAAGATAATAGGAGCATAGTATGAAACACTTTCTTGCGGTTGACGATTTTTCCGGGGACGAGATAAAAAATATTCTCGCTCGCGCGGATTATTTGCAACAATGCTGGAAGGGCAATACAATGCCCCAAACTCTCAAGGGTGAAAAAGTCGCTTTGTGGTTCTTTGGCCAGGGTTTCAGAAACAGGGTCGCCTTTGAAATTGGCGCCCGCTCGCTTGGCGCAGATATCAGCTTCATTCCCGGAGACCTGGGAGTGCACGAGCCGATTCAGGATATTGCACATTACATTAATAACTGGTTTTCAATGGCTGTCATACGCTGTTTTCACCATGCCGATCTGGAGCGATTTGCGGCTGACTCACGGATTCCGGTAATAAACGCGAGAACCTCATTCAACCATCCCTGCGAGATTATTGGAGACTTGCAGTACATACGCAAAGTACGCGGCAGTATTGATAATCTTTCCGTTGTCTTTGTCGGGGAAGTTACCAATCTGTGCATGAGCTGGTTTGAAGTGGCACGGGTTCTTCCCGTCAATGTCATTCAGGTTGGGCCAACGGAATACCTGGCGAAGATGGAAACTGTACAAAGTCTGAATATGAATGCGGTCGGGCGTATATCCACGGCATCGGATATCCGTGGAGCCGTTACGAAAGAAACCGATGTGCTGTATACCGATTGCTGGCCGAGGAACGGGAACAAGAAAGACATACAGAAATTATTCCTTCCCTATCAAATAACGAAAGAGATAGTCGATAGAATGAATCCTCACGGTTTTTATATGCCGTGTCCGCCCATAACCCGGGGCGAAGAGTTGAGCGAAGACTCCCTGTCTTCTCCCCGATATTGCGATTATCAGGCAAAGGAATATTTGCTGCATGCCCAGAACGCAATAATGGAATACTGTATGAACGAGAAGCTCGCTTAGTAAACTCTTGCTGCTATCAATATTGTTGAAAGCGCCATACCCACATGCGTTGTCTTCAACAATATTGATAGCAGTACCTATAGCAATGCCTTCAAGCGCTCGATGGATTTCGGCGCTGACCCCTCGAAGTGATTATTGAGATATACTTTTACGAGCCGGCTTCCCCTAGCAAGGTACCTGATCATCCCGGCAATCTCGACAAGGTCTTCCTTCGGGTCAACAATTTCATTCCAGTTTCCCTTGGTTCGTTCCTCAATCTCTTTACGGTCACCGCCGAGCAAGCGAATGGCTACACGATCCCCGATGAGGTCGCCGTATTGCGCATACAGTTCGTAGATATGCGGCAGGTATTGTTTTTCCGAGAATACATGTGCGATTCCACAGTCCTTGAGAAACTGGAAGTATTCACGCGTGAGGTAATTGGCGTTCCGGCATTCGACACCCAGGGGAAGCGTATTCCGGATGCCGTTTTTTTCCAGGGCAGAAACAAAGCCTTCGAGGGCTTTCAGGAACGAAGCAAGACCGGACATTTTTTGTTTGTTAAGATATTCGAATTCAAGCTCGGCAAGGAAGATGCGGTCATGAAGTTCAGCGGTTGCTTCTATATAGTGTCGGAATACGTCCGACGAAAGAAAATTCGGGTTCGCCTTTAGCGGCAAGGACTTGTCCCTTGTGCGCTCATGGGTCAGGGAGAGTGTTTCGGTGAGTTTGCACGAGAACGTGAATCCTTCGGGCGTGAGTGACCGGTACTCGGCGACATCAGCGGGGTCGGGCAATTTGTAAAACCAGCTGTCTATCTCTACCGTAGGGTGTTTTGCGGAGTATTCCTTGAGGTAGTCTGCCGAGCGGGAAGCCTTCTTGCTGTATACGAGACCCATCCAGGAATCGTAGTTCCAGGAGCAGGTGCCGAAGTCGATTTTATTGGGTGCCGTTTGTTCCATCACTGTGGAGTATCGCATCTGGCGGGCTTTTCGTCAAAATGCCGGACTGTTTCAATGGACGACGCCCCCCGTTGCGCGTTCGCCCGCGGGCGACGGAACGTCGCAAGGCTCCGCGCATGGCCCGCTCGCCAGTCGTCCCGCTTTCTGCCTCAATCTATTGAAGATCCCCCCCCTCTCATCCCCTTGTCGCATGCGCATTCCGTAAAAAAATGAACTAAAACCATAAGAAAATTACCCATCATCCGTGATTTGTCGCACTGGCGGGAGGCGGCGGAAAATGTCGTACCCTTTCGGTAAGAATTTTCATGTACCTTTGAACGACTGTGATACACACTGGCTCAATGATTCTGGCGGCGTTGCCGCGCGAAAAAAAGTGAGTGAGCGGAGTGCGCAGGAAGCGGTAACAAGTCGCCCTGTGGTGTGTCTGAAGGAGGAATGTATGGGAAAGAAGATTCTGTTTGTAGTAGCCGTTCTGGCTCTATTGGGTCCGGCTCTGGCCTTTGCCGGCGGCAAGCAGGACAGCGGTTTGATCAAGGTCGGGATTATCAATAACCCGCCGTCAGAGTCCGGATATCGGGCTGCGAACGTTGCCGATTTCGAGAAAGTATTTACCAAGGAAAATGGTTATTCCGTTTCCATGTTCTACAGCCTGAAAAATGACGAGCAGCTGAATGCCGCAAGCCAGTTTATTACCGACAAGGTAGACTATATTCTGCTTTCTGCCGCAGCAACGGACGGATGGGAATCCGTGCTGACCAGCGCGAAGGAAGCGGGAATCAAGGTGTTCCTTTTCGACCGCATGTTGAATGCCAAGGATTCACTGTACGAAGCAGCGGTTGTATCGGACATGGCCCAGCAGGGCAAGACCGCGGTTGCCTGGCTGAAAGCGCAAAAGCTGCCCGCGTACAATGTTATTCATATTCAGGGCGCAATGGGAAGCGACGCGCAGATTGGACGAACCGCCGCCCTTGACGCCGAGTTTGCTGCAGGAACCATGAAGAAGGTAGTACAGCAAACCGCTACCTGGGATGAAGCCGAAGCGAAGAAGATTGTCGAGTCTGTGATCAATTCAAAGCAGCCGTTCAATGTCATCTATGCCGAGAACGACGGTATGGCCAAGGGCGCGGTTGCGGCTCTTGATGCAGCCGGTATTACGCACGGTGTCGGAAAATCCGTGGTCGTGATGGGCTTTGACTGCAATAAATGGGCGCTCCGCGAACTGCTTGCCGGAAACTGGAATTACGACGGACAGTGCAGTCCCTTCCAGGCTGCGGTCATCGACGGTATGATCAAGACCCTTGAATCGGGTGGCAAGATTGCAAACAAGAAGGTCATTTCCGAAGAGAAAGGCTTTGACGCAAAGACTATTACGCAAAAAGACATCGATATGTACGGACTGGGTAGCTGAGCTAGGTGATCGGCTCCGGTTATCAGGGAGACTGTACTTCGGGACAGTCTCCTTCTTTTTTTATTCTTATGCAGGACAGGATCTTTCAATGACAAGTGACATCGTTTTATCTATGCGTGGAATTTCAAAGTCATTTCCCGGCGTTCGCGCTTTGCATGCGGTCGATTTTACCCTGCGCAGGGGGGAAATTCATGCGCTCATGGGGGAAAACGGCGCGGGAAAGTCGACGCTGGTAAAGGTAATGACCGGCGTATATCAAAAAGACTCGGGCTCGATGTATATCGATGGAAGCGAGCGGGACATCGCTATTCGATCCCCACAGGAAGCCCAGCGGGCCGGGATCAGTACGGTGTATCAGGAAATTACCCTGTGCCCGAATTTGACAGTCGCGGAAAATATGTTTATTGGCCGCGGAAATTATATGTTCGTCAACCGCCGCGCGCTGGAACGGAAGGCCGCGGCTATTCTTGAAAAACTGAAAATTCCGGCAAGGGCAACCCGTCTTCTGGGCGAGTGTTCTCTGGCCGTTCAGCAAATGGTTGCCATTGCCCGTGCCGTGGATATGGAGTGCAAGGTTCTCGTCCTGGACGAGCCGACCTCATCCCTGGACGAGCAGGAAGTTGCCCTGCTTTTTTCACTGATGCGGGACTTGCGTTCCCGCGGCGTCGGTATCGTGTTCATCACCCATTTCCTTGAACAGGTGTACGAGGTCTGTGACCGGATCACCGTGTTGAGAAACGGGGAACTGGTCGGGGAATTTATGGTGAAGGATTTACCCCGCGTGCAGCTAATTTCAAAGATGATGGGCAAAGAGCTCGAGGAGCTTTCTGCCTTGCACAAAGCAAACCAGACGACAGGCGAGGACAATCGGCCCTGTGTATACGAGGCGCGGGATCTGTCGAGCACGGCGGTCAGAAAAGCGTTTGACTTCAGCATACGCAAGGGAGAGATTAACGGGTTTGCCGGCTTGCTCG
Source organism: Spirochaetales bacterium Spiro_09 (assembly GCA_001604385.1). Classification (GTDB taxonomy): domain Bacteria; phylum Spirochaetota; class Spirochaetia; order Treponematales; family Treponemataceae; genus Teretinema. The sequence goes on from LVBK01000032.1 coordinate 18,137, forward strand.
GGTCGGGAAGAAGCGAGAGTGTTCGCGCCATTTTCGGAGCGGATCGCGTTACGGGCGGTTCAGTCAGGATTAACGGAGCTCCGGTCAACATCGCAAAGCCGTCCGACGCGATGGCGAGCGGTATCGGCTACTTGCCCGAAGACCGAAAGCGTGACGGAATCGTCGCCGATCTTTCGGTTCGCGAGAATATCATTCTTGCCCTGCAGGCCATGAAAGGTTTTTTCAGGCCGCTGTCGAGGGAAGAATCGGGCAAAATTGCGGATAAATATATTGCCCTTCTGGGAATAAAGACCGCCTCCGTTGATACGCCCATCGGGTCGCTGTCGGGCGGGAACCAGCAAAAGGCAATTCTTGCGCGCTGGCTGTTGACCAATCCCCGCTACCTGATTCTTGACGAGCCGACCCGGGGCATCGATGTGGGAACGAAGGTCGAAATTCAAAAACTTGTTTTAAAGCTTGCCGAAGAGGGCATGAGCGTGACCTTTATCTCGTCCGAGATTGAGGAAATGCTGAATACCTGTTCCCGTCTGATTGTCATGCGCGATGGATGCATCGCCGGGGAATTGACGGGAGATGATCTTCATGAGTCGAAGATAATGCACACCATTGCGGGGGAGGAAGCGCTGCATGAGTAAGGCGATCAAACACGGTTCCGGTTCCCAGCTGCTTGTCCCGCTGTTCGCCCTTTTTTTGGTGACAGTGTTCAATCTGCTGCGCGATCCGGGATTTTTTTCAATAAGCATAATCAGAAATAATTGGGGCCATCTGGTGCTTTCGGGGAATCTGGTAAGCATTTTACACGGGGCCTCCGAACTTGCCATCCTTGCCATGGCGATGACGCTCGTCACCTCCTCAACGAAGGGGCAGGATATCAGCGTCGGCGCCCTTGCGGCCATCGCTGGAAGCGTATTCGTCAGCGTCCTTCGGGGACAGGAGATCGGGGTGGGAACGATTGTGTCCGCCTTTGCTGCCGCGACGCTTGTGGCGATTCTGTTCGCCCTGTTTACCGGGATGATCGTGTCATTTTTCAATATTCAGCCGATGATCGCATCCCTTATTCTGTTTACCGCGGGACGGCCGATTGCGTACTGGATAAACGGGGGAGCGACGCCGACCGTCGAAAGCCCGCTTCTGACGTATATCGGAAGTTTTTTCCCGGGAATTCCTGTGCCCAGTCCCATTTTGATCGTGGTGGCCTTCGGTATTCTGGTAACGCTCGTGCTTCGGCTGACGACGCTCGGGTTGTTTGCCCAGACCGTCGGCATGAACGAACGGGCTGCCCGTCTTAACGGCATCAATCCGGTGTTCATCAAACTTGTTGCCTTCGTGATTCTCGGCTTGTGCGCGGCAATTGCGGGCAGCCTGAATGTGTGCAGAATCGGGCTGATCAATCATGAGACCATTCTTCTTGATATTGAAATGGATGCCATCCTGGCGGTCGCGATCGGGGGGAATTCTCTGGGAGGCGGAAAGTTCAAACTGGCCGGTTCGGTAATCGGGGCCTATATCATCCAGGCGCTGACCATTACCCTGTATGCCATGCGGGTTTCGTCAACCGAGGTAAAGGCCTACAAGGCAATAGTGATCATCGCGATCGTGGTGCTCGGCTCTCCGGTCGTACAGGAACGGTTGTCGGCATTGCGCATGACTTTGGTACGGAACACAAGAAAACTTGCGGAGAGCGAATAATATGAGGACACAGACATTACGCCGGGAAAAGGAATCGCTTACCGATACCGCACTCTTGATGACGATTACGGTGTGTACATTTTGCTTTTTATATGTGCTGGCGATGGCGGTATGGGGCGGCGGTTTTTTGAACCCCCAGCAGTTTTTTGATATTTTCAACAACAATGCGTACCTGATCGTGATTTCCTGCGGATTGACCGTGGTGATGATCGGCTCGGGCATCGATATTTCGGTTGGCGGCATGATCGCGTTTGTGACAATGACCTGCGTCATTTTCATCGAGGATCACGGGGGAAGTCCGGCCGGGGCCCTGACGATCGCGCTCGGTATGGGCCTTGCGGCAGGGCTTATCCAGGGCTTCCTCATCTCCTATTTGCAGATTCAGCCCTTTATCGTGACCCTGGGAGGGATGTTCTTTGCCAAGGGCATGACCACCATTGTCAGCAGCGTTCCCCGCACCATTACGGACGAGTCCTTTCTTGCGCTCAAGAACGCGCGGGTTGTGCTGAGCGCAATCGGTTCCTATGGAAAGGCCGGCAATTTTATACCGGTCAGGATAGAGCTTGGCGTCTTGATCGCCCTTGCGGTGGTCTTTTTTTCCTGGGCCCTGTGCCGGTGGACGCGGTTCGGCCGGAATCTCTATGCGGTCGGCGGAAACCGCCACAGCGCGTTGATGCTGGGTATAAACGTCAAGCGAACGGTGTTCTTGTCCTACGTGCTCTGCGGCCTGTTCGCCGGAATTGCGGGGTACCTGTATGTGATGCACACGGGAGCGGGAAACGCGTCAAATGCCACGGCCGCCGAAATTCAGGCAATCGCTTCCTCTATTATCGGGGGAACGCTGTTAACCGGCGGCGTCGGAAACGTGATCGGATCCCTTTTTGGCGTGCTTTCGCTGAAAACCATCAACAGCATCGTGATAGCTTCGGGATTGCGCGAGCCGTACTGGCAAAGCATCACGACCGGCTTGATGCTCTGCTTTTTTATCCTGCTGCAAAGCATCATTCTTGAACACCGGAAGAAAAAGACCGGGTAGCCTTATCCGTAGGGGTTCGGGAATTCGGCGCGGTATTCCTCCGCCGACTTCCCGTACTGCCGGCGAAAGTCACGATCGAAGCGGCTTTGTCGGCCGTAGCCGCATCGGGCGGCAATGTCGCCGGGCGGCAGCATGGTGTTCCGCATGAGGCTTGCGGCAACCGTCATGCGAAGGAATCGAAGGTAGCGCGCCGGCGAGAGTCCGGTTGCTTTCCTGAATCTGCGGTAAAAGGCGAATGGCCCGAGTGTTCCGCGAATACTTCCGGACCGGAAGTTCGGTTCCGAATAGGCAAGAAGCATGTCCTTGACCGCCTGTTCGATGAGCGCGTCCCCGCGGGGCAGGGGCAGGTCGAGCGCGCTGTTCCCCTCGAAGGCGTAGAGATTTTGCAGGAGCATGAGCATTTCTAGAAAATAGGAGCGACCCCGGCATGGCCAGAATTCGTTCGGCTGCAGGGTGAATTGGTCGTGTAAGCCCTTGTACATGTCGGTAAACCGGTCGAGCAGGGCGGGGTGGAGCGCGATATGAAAGGGGTTGCTGATTTCCCCGTGCTTGAATGGTTTTATAAGAAGCTTTTCTGCCAGAAACGCATCTTCCTGGCTGGTTTTCCGCGTTTCAGGACTTTGATACTGTCCGCTCTGGCTGTTGAACAGGGCGAAGTTGATTACCCGCGGCAGGAAAAAGACGCTGAACCCGCGGGCATGCTGAATTTCCAGGCGTTTCATCGGATTCGCGTAACTGATGCATACCAGTTGGGGCGGCAGGAGCGCGGTTTTTGCCTCTCCGTCGCACAGTATGACCGTCCCTTCGGTAATCAGGCTGATCTGATAGATATCCTTCCCGCTTGCATTCTCGAGAACGTCCGGACAGTTTGCCGTCCGGATGGCAAAACCGACACCCTTGTATATGTCCCGTCCGACCGTTGAAATTGAATCCATGACCGCGCTTGTAGTGCTCATAGTGTATAATTTTACTACCAAAGTCTTTCAAAGTATACATAGGGCACCTCTAAATACTCGGTTAGTATTTAGAGGTCTCCTATATTTAATTCGTGATGCCGCGGCGCGTCAGTTCATGCTAGTATGGGTAGTACAATGAACTATGTATCCGGTTTGATATTCGCTCTCTGTGTCAGTCTGGCCCTGTGTGTCGTTCTTCTTGTACAGCTTGTGCGTAGCCGCAGCCGTTACCGACTTGCACTTGATGAATCCTGGAGGAAACTGGCTGCTCAGGCCTTTGATGCCGAGAAACGGAACAGGCTGACACTTCGCATAGGTTCCATTATCGGATCAAACCTGGATCCCGGCAGTGTCCTTCCTCAAATAGTAGACCTTCTTTCCCGCCACTTTGAAAAATCAGAACTGGTACTGTTGAAGTTTCGGGATTCGCACAATTTTTCCTGTATACAGGCGAACAGTTCCCGGGAGGAAGTCGTCTCGTTCTCCGGCCTTGCAGACACGCTGAGTCGCACCGGTTTTATCCGGATAGAAGCCGAACTTGCCCGCGCTCTCAAGCTGAACGTTTCTCCCGGTTCTACTTGCTATAATGTACCGATTATTTCAGGCGACAAATTTGCAGGTACGCTGCTTGTGTGCGCAGCGTACGAACTTGAAGCGGGGGACCAGCGATTTTTGATCGACCTTGTTCCGTCGCTGACGGCCGCTTTGCGTAATCAGTCACTGACGGAACGCTTCGGCAGGGCGGTCGATTATCGGGTTCGGGATCACCTGATGTCCCTGTCCGCAAATGCTCCCGGAGAATTGCGAAACGCGGGCATCCTGTTCGTTGATCTGGTCGGCTTTACCTCCCAGGCGGAACGTCTGTCCCCGGCAAGCATTGTGGATTTCCTGAACGCTTTTTTTTCCCGCTGTCAAACAATCATTTCCGCCCATGGCGGGATTATCAATAAATTCCTGGGCGACGGATTCATGGCCATTTTCAACGCGCCGGTGGCCGATGCAGACTTTCAAGAACGTATGCTCCATGCCGGGTATGCTATTATGAATGAAAGGGAAGAATTTTCTGCGCTTGCGCTGACATACGGAATCAGGAACTTTGCGATCGCCCTCGGTGCCGAGTCCGGTTCAGTCCTTGCCGGGATTATCGGCTCACAGGATCGCCTTGAGTATACCTTGATGGGAGACGTGGTGAACGTTGCCTCCCGGCTTGAGGGCCTGACCCGATTTTTCGGGGTCAGTTTTCTGGTCGGCGAAACCCTGTGCAGCGGTGTTGAGCAATGGAAATTTCGCAACCTCGGGCGAATCAGGCCAAAGGGAAAGAGTGATGCTCTGACCATTTTCGAGCTGATCGGTCCCGTCAATGGTGATTGTGGAAATGAGGCCGAACGGATTGCGATCTTCGAAGAGGGGTTGCGGTTATATCAACAGAAAGAATTCCGGAAAGCGCTCCAGGTGTGGTCGGCCTGTCCTTCCGATTGCCAGGACCGTGCCCTTGAATGGTACAGAGGACAGGCAGAAGATTACCTGCGGATTCCGCCGCCGGACGACTGGGATGGAAGTGAAGTCTTTCGGAACAAGTAGGGTGAGTTCAGGAGTGGGCTGGCACCTTTTCGTGCCAGCCACATAGTACGGGTGAAGCTTACCGTATAACCGGCTGTATGGTTCCGTCCCGGTTATAGAAGAGCCGGGCAACCTGCACGTTGCGTAAATGATCAACCTTCGATTCCGCCGCGTCATGGTAAAAAAGATACCACTGGCCCTTGAACTCCACTATTGAATGGTGCGTTGTCCAGCCGACCACCGGTTCCAGAATTACCCCGCGATACGTAAAGGGCCCCAGGGGATTATCCGAGGTCGCGTATACCAGCAAATGGGTGTCGCCGGTGGAGTAGGAAAGGTAATAGGTCCCCCGGTATTTATGCACCCAGGCTCCCTCGAAGAAGCGTACCCGGTTATTTCCCGCAAGGACCGGCTTTCCCTGCTCATCGAGAATTTGCACCTCGAGGGCCTCGCTGTCGAAGGACAGCATGTCGCCGGAAAGACGCGCGACGCGGGGACCCAAGGCGGGAGCCAACTTTCCGGGTTCCCGGCCGGAGGGCTCAAAGGTTCCGGTCTTCCACTTTTCCAGCTGGCCTCCCCACAAACCGCCAAAGTACAGATAGGCGCTGCCATCATCGTCGATGAAGGCGCAGGGGTCCATACTGAAACTGCCGGCTATCGGGTTCGCTTCGGCGGTAAAGGGTCCCTCGGGTTTTTCGGAGGTCGCCACGCCGATCCGGAAGATGTTTTCCTTGTCCCGTGCCGGAAAGTACAGGTAGTACATGCCGTTCCTGAAGGCCGCATCCGGCGCCCACAGCTGCTTTGACGCCCAGGGAATATCGGCCAGGGCCAGGGCGACCCCGTGATCGGTGACGGGCGTGTCGATCGAGTCGGTCGAGAACACATGGTAGTCGACCATATCGTACTGGCTTCCATTGTTGTCCGGCTTTGCAGTGCTGACCCGGTCATGCGACGGATAGATAAAGAGCCGCCCGTCAAAGACATGTGCCGAGGGGTCCGCTGTATACAAGCCGGTAATGAAGGGCTTGGGTAATGGCTTTGTCTGCGAAGAACTGCAGGCGGCGAAAAGGACGAGAGCACTCAGCGCGAAGAATTTCACAATCGATTTTTTCATGGTAGTCTCCTTGTAATGTGGCGTGTCGGAAACGCCGTTATTCCTTGGTCAAACTGGCGAGCATCATGCTCCAGAAACAGAGCACAATATTGAAAAGGGGCAGCTGAAGATTCGCGGGCATTGCGTAAATAACGGAAACCATGGGAATCCATACCGCCCAGGTTGAAATAAGAATGGTCAAAACACGCCATCCCATTGTCTTCCATAAAAGAGAGAACTCTCCCCGTGCGGGGCGAAAGGCCCGGTCAAGAAACCAGTAGGCGACTATTTGCGTCCAGCCTGCCCACAGCGGATTATACAAAAACTGGTCGGCCATAACCTTGGGCACTATCTGCGCCGCGCTCAGGCCCGATCCGAGCAGCCGGTCAAGGCCGCCGTACAACAGCTCGATTTCAACCCCCTTGATCGACCAGAAGGCGAACAGAAAGAGGAGCGTCGGCCAGAAACCGACCGTTCGGGAACCCCGCTTGCGGGCATAGCGCCAGATAACCGGGATAATGCCGCCAAACAAGCCGGTACTCAGCATTGCGTAGAGAAAGCCTCCGTCAGCCTTGAGGCGGCCCAGCGCTTCAAGCGCGCGCGTTATCGGCGGGAAAACGTAAAAACCCGCGACTATCAACATCGCGAAAATCCATAAAATAAGGCCGGGAACGGCATTGTCCCGTGCCGACGCGGCTCCGGCCTTCAATGCCGGGCGAATCCCCGTCTCGTATATCGGCGCGCCCACGGGCGAACCATTCTGTGGTGTGTCTGACATAATGGCTCATCATACCGGAAGCGCCCGATTGTGGAAAGACCACGCTCCTTTTGAAGGAGGCAGAAGGGGCCACGCGGGTGGGGCGCGGGTCCCGGCAGCCGGCCGGTGAACGTCCCTGCTGATAAGAACGCGTCATTCCGTGTACTGTTCTTGACGGCGCAAATTCCCTCTTCTATACTGGAGATAAGCCGGTAATGCCGGCATAGATAACAAACAAGCAGGCCACATCATGAACATGAACATGAACGCATCCGAGGCAGCCCCTGACATTTTTGCCATCGAGCGGCAGAGTAAAACCCCCATTTTACGCATTTTTCTTATCGTACTGTTGGTGATTTTGCCAATAGTCGCCCTCACCGATTTTCTGTCCGCTGACTATGAGGTGTTTGTCGGACAGGTGATCATAATCCTTGTCGTAGTGGCCGCTCTCCTGTTGTTGCGCGCCGGGAACTATACTGCCGCATCCCGTATTGCGGCGATCATTTTTTATGTCGGCTCTACCTATATCGCGCTGACTCATGGCTTCTCGGTGCCGGGTGCCGTCTTCCGCCTGGTCGCCTATATGTCGGCCGCGCTTGGTTTTGCCAGCTTTTTTCTGCTGGAAAACAAATGGCCCATCATTATCGCCCTGGTGAACAGCGCCGCGGCCATCGCCTATTTGATCATCGGCTTCGGCGGTAAAATTACCCTTCCCCTGCTCATTGCCGAGATCGCGACCACCACATTGTTCGGAAATACCATCAGCTTTTTTATTATCATCTCCACCCGCATGGGGCGCGGTATTTCCACGCAGCTTGAAAAGGCCGGACGGGAATCCGCGAATCAGGCGTCTATCCTTCGGGCGGCGGCTTCGCGCAGCGAGGCAAACTTGCGGTCAACAGGGCTTTTGACCGAGCGAGTCCGCGAAATTCACGCCGCTTCCGAGGCCGCGCTGCAATCGGTGTCCCGCATTGAGCATAGCCTTGCCGACCTCGACAGCGCGGCCGACGCCGCGACGGAGGAAGCCCGCTCAATCGGTCAGCGCGTTGAAGACTTGAACCGGCACATTCAAAGCGAGGTGTCGGCCCAGGAAGAATCGGCCGCCTCGGTGAACAACATGGTTACCTCGGTCGCGACGGTTGCCGACTCGGCGCGGAGCCGCAGGGAAAGCCTGTCGGGCTTGCGGGGAACCGCCGAGGAAGGGGAGCGGCGTCTTGCCTCGCTTCTTGAGGCGATTGAACGCATGAGCGGAAGCGTCGGCGCGATACGGGACATGATCAATGTCATAAACCGCATTGCCAGCTCGACAAACCTTCTTGCCATGAACGCCTCGATCGAGGCCGCTCACGCGGGAGACGCGGGAAAGGGTTTTTCGGTGGTAGCCGACGAAATTCGCAGCCTTGCCGAAGGATCCTCAAAAAACGCCAAGGATATCGGATTGAAACTGAAAGAGGTTCTTTCCACCATTACGGTCGCCTCCGAGGGCGGCCTGCGCTCACGCGAATCGTTCGAGGGCATCAAGCGGGAAGTTGACCGCGCAATGGATTCGTTTACCGAGATAGCGGCCGCTACCGAGGAACTTTCATCCGGCGGCAAGCAAATACTTGAAGCAATTTCCGACCTGAACGAAGCGTCCCAGGGTTTGCGTGACAGTGGCTCGGCAATCGCCCTGGCCCAGGGCAGACTTGTCGAATTGCAGGGCAGAGCGAAAGAGGGCGTCAGTGCGGTATTTTCGGAGGCACGGCTGGTCGGCGAGCAGGCGGTTGGTTTGAAGGCTTCTGCCCAGGCGGTCGCCGAGGTTGCCGAAAGCAGTACTCGCGAGGCGGCCGAACTGCATAAAAGCATGAGCAGTATCGTCTAGTTCAACAATATTGATAGCAGTATATCAGGGCCACCGTGCGCGGACAAATTCGCGGACGCTCTCCTGCCAGAAGGTTCTTCCCTTTTCTGTATCGTAACAGAAGTTGTGTCCGCCTTTGGGGAATATGCGCAGTTCAATGTCATTGCCGGCGTCCCGCATTTTTGTGGTAAAGAGCTCTACCGGCGCGACAGGAAGAAGTTCGTCCCCCGAGCCATGATAAATCCGGATCGGTGACGACACTTTCCGTATATTGTCGATGGGTGAACAGTCTGTCGCCTCCGCATCGCCCCACAAGCGCTCGATAAAATACGGGTCCCTCCCAATGTCGATTGCCGGCGCAAGGGCGACAACCGCATCGGGTACCGCACTGATGTTCTCGTCTTCTCCGGGGCTCAGCAGCCAGGGAAACATGGCCGCCGAGATTACCATATGTCCCCCTGCCGAATGGCCGATGGCCAAAACCCGGTCGGGAGCGACATGAAGTTCGGCGGCATGCAGTCTGACCCATCTGATTGCGGAACTTACATCCAGCATGGAGTCGAGGGCTGACGCTTCCCCGGAGAGCGCGAGGCGGTAGCCAACCGCGACGCCGACAAAGCCCAGACTTGCCATGAATTGCGCATCCCCGTATCCCCATTCGATGGGGCCTTCGCTCCAGCCTCCGCCATGCACGCTGACAGCCACCGGATAGCGCGACACTGCGGTTGCAGAATACCCTTTTGGGTACCATATGTGCAGCTCGATCGATTGCCTTCCGGCGACTTTGTATATTCGCGCGTCTACATCGGGTCGCGCTATTTTTTTGTTTTTCAGTGACGTCGGGGAAGTGGGTTTCATGTTGTTCAGTATACCGCCAGTCATTTAGAAGTACCAGCGCAAACCGGTTCTGATTGTAAAGCCGCTGTAGTAGTCGCTTTTTCCGGGCAGTTTTTCAGCCCGGTCAAAGAGACTGTTCGTGCCCGCTTCCAGGTAATAGGAAACGGGAGACAGCTGTTCGCTGTCCATAAAGAATTCGTAGCCAAAGAGTCCGTAAATGCCCCATTGCAGGCGATCCGCGCTGAGACTTGCCGGAGGTTGTACCGCGAGCGCGCCAAATTCTCCGTAGAGCCGCAGGGCGCCGGTATTCCATCCGCCGGTTGCGACAAGTCCCAGCCGATGGCTGAAGAAGGTTTCCCAGGCAATGTACGGTGAATCCCGGTAGGCCGACAGGACATCTACCTGGGATTCAAGTTTGAACGTCAGAAAATCCCGGGCAAAGCTTGCGCTGCTTATTTCCAACGAGATGCCCAGGTTACCGGCAGAATCCGCAAGGCCGAAGCCGATTGCCGGCGGGGTCTCCTTTGCCGACGCTGCGAGCATTGCGCAGAGAACGACTGCGCACAGGATTATCCTTTTCATATACACCTCCTATAAAAAGACGTCAAGGTTCCAGGGAGGAAATTAATCCTTCCAGTTTTGAAAGGTATGAAAGGAGGGCCTGTTGTCCCGTCTCGGTCAGCCGTTGGTAGGTGACCGGTTTTTTCCCTTCAAAGCGTTTGTGTACTTCGATCAAGCCTTCCTCTTCCAGTTTGGCAAGGTGTCTGCTCAAATTACCGTCTGTCGCTCCTATGGTGTCGCGTATCCAGGTGAACTCGCATTCCCCGCTGCCGGCCAGCAAGCTGACCACGGCAAGACGGATTGGCGCGTTGAGCAGGGAGTCAAACTGCCGGTAATTGAATTTCCCTTCCGTTTCGTCCGGCATTATGCGCTCCTTTTCTTGTGGCTCCTGTACATGATGCAGCCCGGTATAAACGAGCAGAGGAAGGTGCATGCGGCAAGAATCGTCGACGCAGGAAACCAGTCCATCCCTGCTATGATGATTGCGCATACCCACCACACCGCGGACACAACGCGCAACCAGGGCCGCTGGATGATCGCGCCGTGTATCCAGTAGGCCATTCCGAGCAGGAGAGCGATGTAGGCAAGAAACAACGGCTGCATTTCCGCCGCATTCCGGAATTGAACCAGAAAGAGGCCAAGAGCTGTCGCCAAAAATCCGGTCCACATGAGCGCGCTTGTTTTGAGTGCATAATTGTTGTTGCCGCTTCGCTTACCGTTCCGGCTTCCGATAATCCACGATACGACCGCTCCGCATCCGCTGACAACGGGCCAAAACGCGATCATTACCGGATGATTGAATCCCAGTGTTCCGGCAAGTGCGTAAAATGCTCCGTTGGCCAGGGGAATCAGAAGTCCCCAGAACATGAGAAGTACACCGTTTTCGAGCATGCGCTGTTGGCCTTCCTCGAAAAAGCGTTTGATTGTGTGTAGTTGTTCGAGCGCGGTTTCGCGTTCATTCTGTGTCGTATCCATAATAACTCCTTTGTAAAGCGCTTTACATTGTAAAGTATATCCCATTCAACCGAGATGTCAAGGATATGTGCTACAAATATTGTTGATGTTCAAGGAATGATGCCAGAAAAAAGCGGTCCGGATAACATCCGGGCCGTCTTCTCTGGCGTTATTGGTCATGTTTCTGTTTACTTGATGATGAGGTTTTCCTCGATGGTATTCAACATCGTTTTCATGTAGTCATCGCCCTTGTTGCCGGACTTGCCGGCATAGACAAAGAAAATGCTTCCGTTTTTCGGAACCGTGGTCGATCCGGAGATAAACGCGCGGTGAACCGCGCCGTTCTTGGAGTTTCCTTCCTCGACGTAGGGAACGCCCGCATAGGGGTGCTTGCGATCGACGACATAGTTTTTCCATTCATCATGGAAAGTCTTTGGAAGATTCTTGTCGGGCTCACTCATGCGCAGAACGAAGGCAAAGTTGTTTGCGTCCGCGCTTTCGGAGATAATGGCCCGGCGAATATCCCACACCGGAGAGTTTCCTTTCATGAACACATTCAGGTTGACCGTCATGAGGGTTTTATCCCCGATAGCCAGGGTAGGATCCGGAACGGTCATGGTAAAGTCCGCGGTATCCAGGCGTACACTCTTGCCGGCCGTATAGGCAAAGGAGGCCGATTTCAGGGGGCCGAACAGGAAGTCCTTGCGTGAAAAGAAGGTTTTCCATTCTTCAAGCGTTCCCATATAGGATATGTTTATAAAATCCGTTATCCGCTTCATGTCCCACATCCAGTCGGTCCGGTCGGAGCTGGAAGTTGCCTTGTAGAGCATGGATACGCCCTGCGGGGTCGGGGTTGAAAAGATGATGATCATCTGATCGGCGTATTCCATGAGCCAGTGATTGACGTTCCACCTTCGTCCCCATCGGTCGGTGTGGGTTCCCGTGAACACCGGTTCTCCCATAGAGGTGATGCGGGCTCCGATATCTCCCTGTGTGAGCTTGCGGTCAAATTTGATGCCCTTGAGGATATGATCCATCATGATTTTCGGCTTGTCGGTAAAGTCTGCGGCGGGAATCGATTCGGGGTGTTCAATGTCCAGAAGGAAGATTCCTGCGTTTTCATAGGGTTCCGCCCAGTATATTTTTCCGTTTTCGCCAATGTCCGAGGTGCTTGTCTTCACGTTGGTCAGGAACCAGGCGTTGTCGTTGCTTCCCTGAAGAAACATTTGCGGAAAGGCCGAGAGATTGAAGGTATAGAGCGCCTTGAGCGAATTCTGTCCTTCGGGGAACATGTCCGCTTTATTCTCATCCAGAAGGGCGGTCATGCCCTCCACCGCGATCTTTTCCTGCTCGGTTGTGGCCCATTTGACCAGGTCCCGGTAGGGAAGGGGAAGCGCCGTTTCTTTCGTCCAGGTTCTGGTCAGTTTTTTTGTGAACACGGCAAAGCCGAAATTGAGCCGCCGGTGAAGAATAGCCTTGTCCGGCAGTATATCCTTGATATTGAGCGCATAGCAAAAGTCATCTTTTTTCTGGAGTACGATACCGATAACCTGCAGCGAGCTGTTCAGCAAGGGGCCGCCCGAATTGCCGGGATTTGTCGCGATGGAGCTTTTCAGATATTCCCATTCTCCGTTTTCCGGTTCGCTCAGGGTATCCAGAAGCCGCCCCTCGCGTATGACAATGCCCTCGCCGTACGCGTTGCCTGCGGTATAGATGGTGTCATTGAACGTGAGTTTCTCTGCAATGTCGAACCAGGTTTTGAATTTCATGTCCTTTACGGTGAAGACCACGTAATCGCGGTTCGTGGAAAAGGCCGTCACCGAGTCGATTTCCCGGACAATTTCTTCGGTTTTTCCCTGTTCGTTTCTGACCTTTTGCCGGATATACCGCTCGGTGAACACGAGCGAGTCCTGGTCAAAGCCCAGCACATGGGCTGCGGTTACCAGCTCCGTGCTGCTGATGGCAAAGGCGGTCCCGAGCCCGATATACGGGTCGTTCCGCAGGCGGTAATCGACCAGATCCCAATTGAGTTTCGCGTCGTACGTCATGGAGTCCCGTACCGGCTTTTTTGACACGACTTCGAAACAGTTTGCGTTAATGGCTTCAATTCCGGCCGCTGAAAGAACGGCCGGCGCCGACTGCGCCGCAGCGCCCTGCGAGGCACAGGAGACAAGACCCGTCAGGATGCAGAGCGCGACGCAGGAGGCGAGGAGTGTTTTCTTCTTCATGATTTCACCTTGGAGAGTATTTTTTTACGTTCTTCAGTCCATTATATAGCCGAATTTGGCAGGATGCAAATGCGCGGGAACGGAATGCGCGGGCGCCCCTGCATGCGCCGGGCCGAATCCCCGTTGAGGGATTCGGCCCATATGAGGGGGCTCCGAAGAGGATAGTTCGCGTACCCTGAGGCCCTCTGCCTCAATCCTGCTTTGTATCCTCAGTTTCCGGTGCTTTCGTATCGGGACAGGCCAAAGTAAAAAAAGCGCCGAGCCAGAAAGGCGAGCCAGAGGGCGACCAGGGGCGAGAGCCAGGCAAGGGGTCCCCAGCTTTCCTTGCCGAAGAGATAGACGGCCGGGATGTAGCTGATGAAGGCGTAGGGCAGGACGAAGATCATGATGCCCTCGATGGCGCGCCCGAACATGGATGACGGATACTTCGCGAAGTCGGCAAGCTGGAATACCATGAGCGGAATGGCGTTGGACATGGCCTTGATCCAGAACGAGCTGCAGTTTGCCGCGAAGGAGATGGCGGTGCGGATGGCGCAGGCCGAGACGATGAAGACCGGTACAAAGAGGATTTTTGCGAGGGTCCAGTCTATAACCGTGTTCGACAGCGCAAGGACGAAGAGGACGACGCCCATGACCATGTTGCCGATGCCGTGTATGCCCATGGTGAAGGTCAGTATCTGGAGAATGGGCGAGACCGGCCGGAGGAGGATGCGGTCCATGTCGCCCATGTTCATCAGGAAGGCCATTTGCCAGGCGCCCTCGAAGGCGAAGGAAACCAGGCCCTCCGAAAAGAAGATGAGCGAGAGCATGAAGACAATTTCCCACTTGCTCCAGCCCTGGATTGACGGAATGCGGGTGAAGAGGACGGAGAGAAAGAGAAACCCGAGGGCCTGGAGGGCGGCACCGGAGAAAAAGAGGATGATCGAGTCGGCCTTGTACTCGAGTTTGATTTTGGTGTTTTGCGCCAGAAAGCGGAAGAAGAGAAAAACGGCGCGTTTCGTGTCGGTAATGAATTGCATGTTCAGCCTCCCTGTACGGTAACTTTCCGCATGGCGCGCGACCAGACGAGGCGGCCGGCAAACCAGAGAACGACGATCCAGGCCGCGGCGACGGCGAAGTCCCGGGCAAGCTCCGCTCCGGTAAGCCGGCCGGTAAAGACGGCTGCCGGAACCCAGACGATGGCCTTGAAGGGAAGCCAGTCGGTCAGCGTTCTGAGCCAGGGCGGAAAGAAGATGATGGGAATGAGGGCGCCCGAGAAAAAGTCCGTCAGGCCGCGCCTGAGCCAGCTGATGCCCATGAGGCTGGTGGTCCAGAAACTGGTGAGGCCGAAGACGTATACCATGAGGAATTTGGTCACGACCGAAAGGATGACCGCGCAGGCAAAGAGGAGCCAGCCGGAGGCGGACGTGGGCGTGACGCTCGCGCCGGTGACCAGGGCAAAGCCCGCGCAGGCTAGGCCGACCAGGAGCCCCTCGCTGAGGGAGTAGCCGAGCGAGATGGAGAGACTTGCCTTCTGGTAGTCGGTCGGCCGCACCAGTTCCACCGCGATGTTGCCCGTGCGTATCTGGCGCGAGATGCGGAACTCGCTCGACATGGACACGAGGGAGCTGAGGAAGAGCGAGACGATGAGATAGCTTTTCATTTCCTGCCACTGATAGCCGTCGAGAGAGGGATTGCCCGCGTAGACGGCAGACCAGACAAAGAAGATGACCGTGTAGGTGATAACCATGGAGAAGGTGTTGACGATGTAGGTGACGCGGTAGGCAAGGGTTTCCTGCATGGCAAGGGCGGTATGTCGCCAGTATTTTTTCAGTGCCGTTCTCACCGCGCAATCCCTCCGCTTCCGATGTCCAGCTTGCCCTCGTAGACGTTTTTGATCACGACCTCGATGTCCGGCTCGTCGATGCGGAAGTCCATGACGTCGCCGCTCGCGTTGGCAAGGTTGATGATGTCCTTCGCCGAGAGGGCGAAGCGGTCAAACTCGATGGAGACTTCGCTCTCGGTCGCGACGCGTACCTCGCAGTCGGGATGGGTGCCCAGTTTGCGGGCAAAGTCCTTGCCGTCCGAGGTCAGGCGCAGGTGCATGGTCCGCGAGCGGACGCAGCGGTCGAGGAGTTCCTGCAGCTTCCCGTCGTAGATGACCGTGCCCCGGTCGATGACCACGAGGCGTCCGCAGACGTCGCGAATGTCGTCAAGGTCGTGGGAGGTGAGCAATATGGTGGTGCCGCGCTCGCGGTTTATCTTTTTCAGGAATTCGCGGATGCGCTCGCGGACGGCAACGTCGAGGCCGATGGTCGGTTCGTCGAGGAAGACGACCTCCGGGTCATGCAGGAAGGCGAGCGCGAGGTCTGCCCGCATGCGCTGGCCGAGCGAGAGTTTGCGCGCCGAGGAACCCATGAAGTCCGCAAGGCCGAGCATGGCGCTGAGCCATTCCAGGTTTTCGCGGTAGCGTTTTGCCGGTATGGCGTATATGTCGCGGAGGAGGGTGAAGGATTCAGACACGGGAATGTCCCACCAGAGCTGCGTGCGCTGTCCGAAGACGACTCCCATTCGTTTGGTGTTTTCCATGCGGTCCCGGTAGGGATCGAGGCCGTTGACGCGAACCGTTCCGCCTGTCGGCTTGAGTATGCCCGTGAGCATTTTGATGGTGGTCGATTTTCCGGCTCCGTTCGGTCCCACATAGGCGACGGTTTCTCCCGGTTCGATGGTCAGGTTGACGTTCTGTACGGCGTTGATGTCCCTGAATACCGGTTTGATAAAGTGCTTAACCGCTCCGGCTAGACCCGCTTCCTTGACCGCGTTCTGGTACGTTTTTGTTAATCCCTGTGCTTCGATTATTGACATGATGAAAAAGTATATCGAGCGGTTGATTCTTGGAAAAGTGGGTATGCGATATATCCATTCACTTGATTGTTCCGGGCAATGTCGGCACAATACCGGCACGCCAGTTAACGAAGGGAGGGCTCTCAGTGTATTCGATTCTTGTGTGGGACTGGAACGGCACGTTATTAAATGACGTTGAGCACAATATCGCGATCGTGAACGAGCTGCTTCGGCGCCGAGGGTATGACCGCTTGAGCCGCGAGCGGTACCGCACGATTTTCCGCATGCCCATCAGCGACTTTTACCGGGACGCCGGCTTTGATCTTGATCGCGAAAATTTTGCCGATATCGCGCGCGAGTATAACCGTCTGTATGTCGAACGCTTTCACCGGATGCCGCTGACCGAGGGTATTGTGGACGTTCTTGAGCACGCGCGCTCGAACAATATAAGCCAATACATTGTGTCCGCCTCCGAACAGAAAAGCCTTGTATCCCAGGTGTCCGAAAAGGGTATCGCCCGGTATTTCACGGAGGTAGTCGGAAACGATGATTATTCCGTGGTGAGCAAAACTGAAAAGGCGCGCCTTCTCAGGATGCGCCTGCCCGAAGACGCACGCATTCTGTTTGTGGGCGACCTCCTGCATGACGCGGAAGTCGCCGCGGTGATGGGCGCCGATTGCGTGATGTACCGCCATGGGCATCAGGAGCCGCGGAGCGGCGAAACCCGGCTGAGCTGGCGGCTTATCGATAGCATGAAGGATATTGTCGGGCTTTTGCGGACCTGATGCGTATCCGCCTTTAATCGAGCAGTTCCCCGTACACCGATTCGAAGCGGGAGTGCAGACGGGAGAAAATCCGCACCAGATCGGGGTCGAAATGCGTTCCCGAGCCTGCCTGGATTTGTTCCCGGGCCTGTTCGTGCGTCCAGGGCGTTTTATACGGCCGCTTGCTTCGCAGGGCGTCATAGACGTCGGCGAGCGCCGTGATGCGGGCCGAAAGGGGAATATCCTCCCCGGCGAGACCTGACGGATACCCGCTGCCGTCCCACTTCTCGTGATGGCACAGTGTTATTGCGGCCGCCATTTCGAATTCTTCCTTTCCCTTGATGATATTGTGACCCAATACGGTGTGGGTTTTCATAACCTCGAATTCCTCGTTCGTCAATTTCCGGGGCGCCCGCAGGATGGAATCGAGAATTCCTACCTTGCCGATATCGTGCATGGGGGCAAAGACCTCAATGTCATCGCAGTATTTTTGGTTCATGCCGTATTCCCGCGCCATGAGGCGGGCAAAGAGGCCCACCCGCTTCATGTGATTTCCGGTATCGTCGTCGCGCAATTCGGCCAGATCCGCAATGGTTTGGTACAGCTGGATTCTGCTTTGCTCGGCAAGTTCGTGCGATACGGTCATGTCTATGGGAAGGCCGACAATGCTCGTCAGCTTGCCGTTTACGTCATAGACCCCGTTCACCACCAGGGAAACCCACACAAGGGATCCGTTCTTTCGCCGGTTTATCAGTTCTCCCTTCCAGCTTCGGGAGGCGGTATCCCGTATCGAGGCCCATAATTGCGAAAACCGCTGTTCATATTCGTATACGCTGACGCCCAGGTTTTCATAGACATCCTTTCCCGGGTTCAGGATGCGCGGGTTCTTGCCCAGCATTTCCGTTCGGGAGTAGCCGTACATGGAGGTAAACGCGTCATTGACGGACACAATGGTTCCATCCGGGTCGGTAATGACGATGGGCTGGGGGGTGGTCTGGAAGGCGGAATAGTACTGGTTCTTTTCCTTTTCAAGTCGGTCCCGTTCGGTCACGTCCTTGCAGAAGGTGAGGGTCATGCGGTCGCTGGTCAGGATGGAGTCAAGCAGCACGGTTACCCGTGACCCGTCCTTGCGCTTCAAATTGTCGTTGGTCCTGAACCGTCCCTTTACGAAAAGGGCTTGCATGTTTTCCTTGAAACCGGCGTTTTCAGGAATGTCTGCGACATCCTTTACCGAAAGGTTTTGTAATTCCTCCCGTGTATATCCCAGCATCTCGCAGGCTGCCTTGTTCACGTCAATATAGTGCAGGTCTCCGTCGGTTATAAAAATGCCGTCCGGGGCGTTTTCGAAATAGTATCGGTTCTTGCGCTCGCTTTCCAGGAGCCGCTGTTCGCTTGTCTTCGTGTCGGTAATGTCGAAGGATAAAGCCGCAAAGAAACCCTTTTGGCGCGAGGAAACCGACATATGAAACCACTTTCCGGCCTGTGCCGACCAGGCTTCAAATTCCGTGCTTCCTCCCTGATCGGCGATGCGGGCGAAGGTTCCGATCCAGTCAAAGGAATCCTCTTTCAGGTCCGGGAAAATTTCCAGTACCCGTTTGCCGGCAACGCTTCCCTCAGGCAGTCCGAGTAACCGCTCGTATGCCGGGTTTACCTCGAGGTAACGGTAGTCGACAGCCGTACCCTTGGCATTGTAAATGACCTCGTTCCAGGTATACCCGAACGACGACGATGACAATATATCGCGGTAATGCATATTTTCCATATCAAGAATGGTAAATGATGCGGGGCGCGGGGTCAATAAGTGTGTCGCTCCCTGTCGGACGATGAATTCGCATTTTGGAGTTTAATATAGTAGATTTAGTAACAGGTTTTCCAACTTTTATGCATCATGGAGAGTGTTATGTTTCAATCAATTCCGCTCAGGATCAAGCTGGTCATTTTATCCCTTGTGCCGCTTGTCGCTCTTTTCCTTACCGGAGTTCAAACCGTTATCAGATCCTACGATGCCTTTCGTGTGTATGACGGGCAACAGCGGAATCTGATTTTTTATGTCCGGAATGTTGACCTTATAGAGGCCTTGCAGGTAGAGCGCGGTACCTCGTCCCGCTTTATTTCCGGCGGCGTCTCTGACGGAGAGTTGCGTCAGGCGCGGGCAATGACCGATGCCACACTGATTCCCTGGCTCGAGTCTTTGCAGGTTGCCGCCCTCAGCGAGCAGATGAGAAACGGTGCCAACGCCTTCATTGATCCGGTCAAGGGTCTTCGTTCCCGGCTTGACGGCAATGCCCTGGGCCCGAATGACGTCATGAACGAATATACGGCGGTTATTGACCATTTGATTATTATTTCAAACCAGACGGCTGAATTACGTACTGAGGGGGGAATCGGTAAACGGCTTTCCGGTCTCAACGTCCTTTTAAGCGCCAAGGAGAGCGCTGCCCGGGTTCGTGGCTGGGGGAGCGGCATGTTCGACCGCCGTGAAGCGCTTGAGTACCCCGTGGTTGTGCGGGTAGGGAACTTTTTTTCCGGGGTCACGGTTAACCTGACCAGTCCCGCGGTTGTTCTTTCAGGACCGAATCGTGCGCGCCTCGGTGCACTGCTCGGTTCCCCCGAGTTCGCCGCAACCGGGAATGCGGTGTCAGACCTGCTTTTGAACTTCCGCACCGGTTCATTTATTACCAATGGGGAGGAATTCTGGAACAATACGACCTCGCTCATTGCCAGCATTGCAGGAATCATGCGTGCGGAGCTTGAACATACCATCGAGCTCAATAATCAGGCACAAGCCACTCAGCGGAACACCTTCGTGTTTGTGATTATTCAGTTTTCTATAACTATTCTCCTCGTACTGTTTCTTAGCCTCGGCTTTACCCGTCTCATCACCCAACCGCTCCGTACGGTCAGCGGGGCCCTCCAGTCAATCGCGACGGGGACGGGCGACCTGACCATCGAGAGCCATGTCAGTACCAAGGACGAGGTAGGGGATCTCTCCCGTTCGTTTAACAGTTTTACCACGACGTTGTCGAATATGATCCGGGAAATTCGGTTGTCCGTTCAAACGCTGCAAGCCGTCGGCGACGACCTTGCCCGGGATATGGAGCAAACGGCCTCGGCGGAAAACGAGGTGTCGGCAATCCTGTCAAACATGGGAAAGCAGGTTGAATCCCAGTACCGGGAAACCGACCGCGCGGTATCCTCCCTCGAGGCTTTCTTTGCGCAGCTTGATAATTTGCATGAATTGATCGAATCCCAGGCTGCCTCCGTTACCCAGAGCAGCGCAAGCATCGAGCAAATGATTGCCAGTATTCGAGCCGAAAAAACAAGCGTGGAGAATATGTCCCAGGTGGTTCGCCAGATGGTGGAAGCGGCCGGTTCGACAAACGACCTTATCGGGGAGGTTACCGAACGGGTAAAAGACGTTGACAGCCAGTCGGAAAAATTGCTTGAAGCGAATGAGTTGATCGCGTCAATTGCGAGCCAGACGAATCTGCTGGCCATGAACGCGGCCATCGAGGCGGCCCATGCAGGCGATGCAGGGCGCGGCTTTGCCGTTGTCGCGGATGAAATCAGGAAACTTGCAGAAACCACCGGCGAGCAATCAAAGGCAATCGCCTCTGACCTGGTCGGAATTCGTTCCGTTATCAATACAGTCGTATCAACCTCTGATCAGGCTGCCCGCAGTTTTGAGGGCATGAACAGCCGGATAGTCGATGTCACCAATTTGCAGGAGAGCCTACTGGGTTCCATTACCGAACAGTCGGCCGGAACCACCGAAATACTGCAGGCCCTTTCTGGAATCAACGAGGTGACCCAGCATGTGCGCAGTATGTCTCGCGACATGGATGATCGCGGCAAGGTACTCCAGAGCGCGCTCAAGGGCATTGCCGATATTGCCCTGCAGGTAAGCCAGGGCATGAAGGAAACTGTTGTCGGTATGGACGAAATTCATTCATCCCTCCAGCATGTAGAGGATCTGAGTAAAACAAACCGGACGAAGGTATCCGCCGTCGGCGAACTAGTGTCCAGATTTACATTGAAGGAATGTTAATTGATGAAAAGCATTACCGGTAAAATTGGTGCTCTGACCGTCGGTACCGCACTTGTTGCGGTGGTTGTTCTTGTGACGCTTTTTTCGATCAGTTTTACACGGACTGTTTCCCGTCAGATGTCCCTCCTCGAGACGACGCTGCGCGAGGACTTTGACCGCCTGATGCGGACCCAGGTAGAAACCGCCACCAGCATGATCAACCGGGTTCATGCCATGCAGGAAGAAGGCCTTTTGTCCTCGTCCCAGGCCCGGGAAGTCGCGCAGCGCATATTGCGCGACGCGCGCTATGCAAACAACGATTATTTTTGGGCAGACACGCCGGAAGGCTTGAATGTCGTCCTTTTGGGAGGTCCGGTCGAGGGTTCCAACCGCATGAATTCCGTTGACGCGAACGGGTATTCCCTCGTGAAGGAAATTATTGCGCAGGGCATGAAGGGCGGCGGGTATACCGATTACTGGTTTCCCAAGGCGGGAACGGACAAGCCGCTGCCCAAGCGAAGTTACAGCGCACTGTCCAAGGCCTGGAATTGGGTGGTGGGGACCGGAGCCTATACCGACGACATTGACGTGCTCCTTGATGCAAAATGGGAGGAAGCCCGCGCCCTGATGCTTCAAACGCTTGTGTTTATTATACTGTCGGCCGCCGTGGTTACCGCTATCGCGGTTTTTCTTGCACTCTTCATGGGCAAGCGTCTTGCGCGCCCCCTGGTATATGCCTCCGAACAAACCGAGCTCCTTGCCTCGGGTGATCTTTCCCATGCCTTCGACACCCGCTTTACCGCTTCGCGGGACGAGGTGGGAGTGCTTCTCCGTTCCCTTGAAACCATGCGTAATGATCTGTCCGATCTGATCGGGGGTATAGTCAAAACCGGGGAGGAGGTTCAAACCGGCGCGCAGGAACTCAGTTCCACTTCCCAGTCCGTATCCGACGGCGCGTCCCGGCAGGCGTCCACCACCGAGGAAGTGTCCGCTTCCATGGAAGAAATGTCTTCGACCATACGGCAAAACGCCGACAACGCGGCGGAAACCGAACGAATCGCGAAGAAGGCCGCCAATGACGCCGCGGAGGGTTTGCATGCGGTACAGTCGGCGGTCCATGCCGTCAAGCAAATTGCCGAGCGTATCGCCATTATCGAGGAAATAGCGGGGCAAACAAACCTTCTTGCCCTGAACGCGGCCATAGAAGCGGCCCGGGCGGGAGAGGCAGGCAGGGGCTTCTCGGTGGTCGCGACCGAAATTCGCAAGTTGGCGGAACGGAGCGGTCATTCCGCCTCCGAGATCAGAACCATTTCTGCGGAGACCACTTCCGCGGCCGAGCGGGCCGGAACCGTGCTCGAGAACCTTGCGCCGGACATTCAGAAAACGGCAGAGCTTGTCAGCGAGATCAGCGCGGCAACCGCCGAACAGCGTATCGGTTCCGACCAGATAGGAGACGCCATGCTGCAGCTTGACCAGATTGTGCAGCGCAATGCCGCGGCGAGCGAAGAACTGGCCGCTTCGGCACTCACGCTCAATCAACAGTCGGATATGCTACGGGAGTATACCGCCCGTTTCAAGGTATGAGCGAGCTGGCCAATTGTAATGCCCATTCTCTCTTTGGCGGTTTTTCCGCCGATGATTTGGAGAAGATTGAACCCTTGTTCCGTATCCGGCTGTACAAAGCCGGTGAACTGATAATTACCGAGGGAGCCCCGAACGGGCATATCTTTTTTTTGCTGTCCGGTTCCGTTCGGGTGAGCCGCGGCAAGCATGTCCTGATAGAATTTCATGCCGGTGACAGCTTCGGGGAAATAGAGATGCTTGACACACAACCGGCCGCGGCCAGCATAACGGCGCTGGAACCGGTTAAAGCCGCCTGTCTTGACCATAACGGCCTGTATGCCCTGTACAAGCTGGACACCCGTCTGTATTCCATATTCATGATGAATCTAGCCCGCGATCTTGCGCGGCGGTTGCGGAGAATGGACGAGCTGGTCGAAGAGTAACGAGGGGAGGGCACATGGATGTCACGATAATCAATCCGTTTTTGGCCGCCGCCCTTGATGTGTACCGGGAAATGTTCGGCATCTCGGCGACACCGGGCGCTCCCTTTTTGCTGTCTGAGGACAGTTCTCACCGCTGGGATATTTCCGGCATACTGGGCGTAACCGGGGATTTTTCCGGTATCGTCAGCTTTCGCCTCCACAAAATTCTTGCCGACAAGATGCTCGTCAAATCCGGTATACAGGTTGAAACGGAAGAGGATCGCCAGCAGACAGTCTACGAGATGATCGGTGAACTGACAAACATCATTTCAGGAAATGCCGCGTCGCGCATTACGCACGTGAATATTGAAATATCTCCGCCGGCTGTTGTCATGGGAGAAAACCACCGTATTGCCTGGCCAAGATCCATACCGGTTATCGGTATTCCCTTTTCCACCTCGAACGGTCCGTTCGAGGTGGATGTGTGCTTCAGGCGGCGTGCCTGAGGGAGTGTCTTAGTCAAACTGCCAATTCGTCAATGTAAAGCCCGTACCGGTAAAAAGGATGTAAATGTTCTTGACGCCGACCAGCTGGGTATCAAGGTCAACGCGAATATCCACCGGTTTCCCGGAAGGCATAATACCGTCAAGCTGTACCCGAGCGACCGGTTCACCGTCCATATCTTCGGCGTATACACTGAAGCCTCCCGTCACGGCCTTTTGCAGGCGGACAGTCGCGCGGAGACCGGTGGCCCCCTTCTCCCCGAAGTCAGCTCCTTCGACGTACAGCCAGTCCCCCGCATCAATCGAGGTAATTGCCCGCTCCCCGGTACCCCAAAAGAGGCTCTCGCTCGTCGATCCGATGGTGTCCAGCCCTGCCTGAGAGGCAAAGGTCGCCGCAGGAAAAAGCGCGTAGGGATCAAAATAACCCGACTGGTCGACGCCGCGGGCAGAACCCGTCACATGTTTGATCTTGCCGTCGCTGCCAACTTCGGCATGATCAAGGTGGGCGCTTCGATAGCCTTTCAGGACGCCCTTCCGGTTTTCAAGAAGTCTGCTGTGATATGCCAGATACCAATTGTCCCTGAACTGGAACAGGTGGTGGTGGTTGTTGCCCCAGTCGCCAAAATAGACGCCCGGGTTCCGGAAGAAGACCCCCGCGTAGGTAAAGGGTCCGTCCGGACGGTCCGAGGTCATATAGGCAATCTGGCCGCTTGCCATGCCGCGTTTTTGTTGTTCCTCTGGAGGGACTTGCCAGTTGGTACAGTATGAATAGTAGTACGTGCTACCAATTTTGTTGATACCAGAATCCTCGAAGAGATAGGGCGCATCGATGGTTACCGGAGTCCCTGCAAGGCTTGTCATGTCCGGACCCAGCTCGACGACGCGGGCTGTATTTGGGTTTGCCGCCTTGCCGTTCGGAACGCCGCCGCCGAAATAGAGCCATGCCCGTCCGTCATCGTCAACCAGTACTGCGGGATCGAACATCCATACCACATCGCGGCAGTTCGGAGTGTCCCTCGTAACCAGCGGTTTTCCGATTGGATCGGTGAAGGGTCCTGTCGGACTGTCCGATACCAGTACACCAATGCTGCTCGCGTTATTGGCAAAATACAGGTAAAAGCGCGTTTTCCCGTCCCGTTCGACCGCAGCGGCTGCCGGTGCCCAGGAATTTCTGGCCCAGCTGGTAACCCCTTCGTGCCGGACGTCAACCTGGCCCCAGTCAGTCCAGTTCACCAAATCTTTCGATGATATGACATTGAGTCGATGAATGGTTGCATACGAGTTTTCCTTGATCTCGCCCGATCCGTCAAACTCGTGTACATCGCCAGTAGTGTAGACATAGACCGTATCGTTATGGACAAGAACCCAGGGATCGGCCGAATATCGCTGTGTCATGAGCGGATTATGCAAACCGGGTATTTTCCAGGACTCGGCAGTATTCGGTTGAATGGTTGAAACTGCGGAAGTTGCTCCCGAGGACGCACACGACGGCAGCACAAAGAGGGCTGCAGACATGCAGCAGAGTAGAATGAATGTGGAAGTTGTTTTCATTCAGACAGTATACAGGCACTTTTGCGGAATGTGGTAATTACTGCTATCAATATTGTTGAAACTGTCTGTCAGCTGCCCGTGAATTTTGCCGACGTACGCATTCTGGAGGTATATTCGATGAATATGAATGAACTGACAACCATTGAAAGCGTTATTCGCGCGCGCCATAGCGTGCGGAATTATGAAAGCCGGCCCCTCGGTGAAGGTGACCGCGCTCTTGTGCAGGAGGCGATTACCGCCGCCTGCGATCCGAAGAATATGCTCCATCCTGCGGATATCCGTATACAGCTTGTTCGGGGCGCCGGGAAAAATTCCACCTCGTCGGGATCTGGTGGTATGAAACTGGGGACCTACGGAGTTATCCGGGGCGCCTCGGATTATCTTGCGCTTGCCGTTCCTCGCGAGAATCCGCCTATAGAGGCGGCAGGATATGCCCTTGAGCGGGTAATTCTTCGCCTCTCTGAGGCCGGTTTGGGAACCTGCTGGCTTGCCGGTACCTGGAATCGTTCGTCTTTTTTACAGGCGGCCGGTGAATCCTTTGGAATGGATCTCCTGGATCCGCAAAGCTCTCATATGCTGGTTGCGGTTACCCCGGTTGGCTACGATGCCGGAAAAAAACATGCGATCGACTCGTTTATCCGCTTCGCAGCTGGTTCCCGCAACAGAAAGCCCTGGAAGGATATTTTCTTCGCGGTCAATCCGACATCAGGTCTTGAAGGTTTGGAAAGTGAGGCCGCAGGAGAGCTAGCCCTCCCTTTCGATATGGTGCGCTGTGCACCTTCCGCAAGTAACCGGCAGCCCTGGCGGCTGGTTCGTGATGGCGAGGCGGTGCATTTTTTCTCTGACGGGACCTACGGTGAGGCCCTCGGCTTTAACATGCACTTGCTTGATCTGGGTATTGCCGCCTGCCATTTTGACCTTTCGTGCCGCTCCCGGGGAATAAGCACGCGACCGCTGTTTGACAAGTCTCCGGAACACCTGAGGGATCTCCTTCCGGCAACCTGGACCTGGCGGTTTTCGTATACCCTGATCAGCTAATGTTAGAGTAGATATTTCTCAAATTCGGCAAAGTTGTCGTCAAAAATCTTGATGAGGGCCGGGTCAAACTGAGTGCCGCTGTGTTCTATGATATACAGACGGGCTTTATGAACCGGCCAGGGTTCCTTGTAGGGCCGTGCTGAAATGAGTGCGTCGAAGACATCCAGGATGCTCACAATACGGCCGAACAGGGGGATGTTCTCCCCGGCGATTTTACCGGGGTAACCTGTGCCGTCCCAACGTTCATGGTGAGTGTTTGCAATGATTGCGCCAGCTTTCAGGTACTCGCTGTGCGAGTTGTGCAGTAACTCAAAGCCTCGTGTAGTATGAGTTTCTATAATGCGGAATTCTTCCGGGGTCAATTTTCCGGGCTTCAGTAAAATGCTGTCCGGAATGGCTACTTTGCCAATGTCGTGCAAGCGTGCGCTGTTGAACAATACTTCCTGTTCCACGGTGTTCATGCCGAGAAGAGAAGCGAAGAGTCTTGCAAGATTGCTGATTCTGTCCTGATGTTCGCTTGTTTGCGCGTCACGGAAATCGGCTAGCTTGCCGACCAAATAGAGGGTTTCATATTCACTCTGGACAGCCTTGTTGCGCGACAGAATTTCTGCCTGACGGGTTCGCTCGATCTGTTCCTGCGAGACTTGCAGGGCGCTGATCATGTTATTGAATCGTTCTGCTATCAAGCCGATTTCGTCATCATTTTCGATCTTTGCGCGGTGTGAAAGATTATGTGTATCGGAAATGAGGGCGATGGTTTTCGCAAGATTTTCTGCAGGGCGGGTAATATATCCGACATACAGACTGACCGCAAGGATGATGAGTGAAAGCGAGGCGAGCAGAATAATGCCCTGTGTACGAATTATCCGGAATGTGCTCAGGAAAAACTGCGAGCGTTTTTCCGTGACCGTTACGATCCAATCCAGTGGCTGAAAGGAGAATACAACGCCAATCCGGCTCTCCTGGAATAATGTTCCGTCATACCAGCCGGGTGTCAGTGGGTGTGTCAGCCTCTTGCTCATATACGACAATTTTTCAGTCGAAGGAAGTTCCAATCCAAAGCGGTACAGAAGTGTTCCGTTTGTGTCGAATACCAGAATGTCCTCGGTCTCGCTCCGCAAAAGCGAGTAGGCATAGGTTTGCATGGATTTTTGAAAGGCAGTAGTGTACTCAAGCTCTTTTTCCAGTTGCAGGCGTTCTAGAATTTGCCACTCACTGTGCATATGATCCCGCAATTGCTCTGCTTTGTAAGTAATGTATCGATTCGCGTTCCGAATCATTTTGTTTTGAGCTTCAAGCGAAAAGAGCACCGCACTCACCAACAGGACAGAGGTAACCAGTGGAATTATCAGCATGAGCAGGGTTGGTCGAAGACGTTCCCTTCGTTGTTTTTTCATAATATGGATAATAACATGAAAACGGTATCTGTGGTATACTCATTATAGTGGAACACTTTGAATCAACACAAAACCGGGGATCCTTTCTCCTTGCCATCAATGCCCTGATCGTCATGTGCATGCTTTCGCTGGTGATGGTAGCCATGTATATGTATGCCCGTGATGTCCGAATGGTGGTAGAACATACCAATCGCTATGTCACTACTGAGTGGCATTTGTTTCAGGAATTGAAGGCGCAAACCGATCGCAAGTTGTATCAGAAAGATCTGGAAATTTCCCAGCTTCGCGCGGAATATATGCGCTTGCTTGGAGATCAGGTTACTGGCGATGAAATACGCCAGATAGAAATTGAACTAAAAAAGGCTGAGCAAGAGCGCGCTGACATTCTTGCACAACGGCTTGCGCCGGAAACCTACTACCATGAAGAGGAAGGGACCAGTGATGCGAATGTCGGTGAGCGGTATTTGGTCACTGACACCTCGCAATTACGTGAAGCGCTGGGAGACCGGATTCGTGAACTTGAGGAACAACTTGACCTGTATCGGACCTTGAGTGAAACAAGTCAACCATCATTGACAGCCCTGTCTGCTGAGGACATTCTGAAGCGTGAGGAAGTGTTACGGCAGGTAGAGAATAAAATGGCGGAACTATCCCGACTGCCTCCCGCGCGTCTTGAATCCATACGCACCAGATCTTTTTTACGGGCCCTGGTCAGTTCGCCTGAAAAAAGAAATGAATATCCCAACCTGCTCGACGAGCTTGACCGAACCTTCGATGACTTCGGCCGTCAGGAATGGGTTAAAGGGCAGCTTGATGCCTATCGGTTCGTTTCGGATATCCTGAAAGCAAAATAGGGTCGTTTACGGTACTATATAGGTTCGGGGAAGCGACTCAAACTGTCCGGAATGGGCGGTAATGGTGAAGGTGAACTGTGTATTTGGTGGCAGGTTGGTAATTGTTTTAGAGCGTGTATCTGGTGTAAGCGTCGTTGTGGTCGGATTTGGTAACTTTTCCAAAGTGAATTGGTCAATCAATTCAGCTGTCCCGTATGTCCAGGTCAGTGTAATGGTCTTTCTGTCACCACTTCGTGTTACTTCCAATGTAGAAACCATCTCGGGACGTACAAGTACCTCTTTGTCAGCGGTATTTCCTGCCCCGTCGATCATGCGTATTGTGTGTATACCGATTGCTTGCCCTGCCGTGTACGTGAACTCGCCGTTTTCTGCCTGAACCACCGAACCGCTATTATTACCCGAGGTAATGTTAGAGATTTCGGTTGTTTGCACCAAAACTGTGTAGGAAGGTATACCGCCGGCCGGTACAATGGTGATCGACTCGCCAACAGCCAGATCGGTTCGGGAAAGAACCATCGTGAGGGGTGTCGGAGTACTTTCTTCACTTTCCATTTCTTCAATAATTGAATAGGAATCGCAGCTGGCAGCAAGCAATCCTGCCAGAAGTGTAATCAATATTTGCAAGCGCATTACGTTCTCTTTCATTCAAAAATCCTTGCTGATACAGAGCGCGGGAGAAAGCGCCGTCAGGGCCAATTCAGGGTTGAAGACATGAAGATACCGGATGTCCATACCGGCATGCACCGCTTTTCCGAGCGGATACAAGATTCGAAGTCCCACTTTCATGTAGGGAACGGTTTTATGCAAATACTTCGAGTCTGTTTTCATGGATACAAAAGCCGCACCGCCTGAAAGCGCACCGTCCAGTCTGAACGGCAAAAGATATCCGCTTCCTGCCTGCACCTCTGCTCCGGCCATGGTGATATGCACGGGTCCACCACTCATGTCGGGATTATTAAACAGACGGGAGTATCCCAGTTCAAGCCCTGCTGAAAGTGACAGGGAATCGCGCGGTCTGCGGATTACGAAAAGGGCTTCGCCGCCACTACCATACTGGAAATAGTCCGCGCTGGCTCCGGAAAAAATGCTTCCCCGCACGGAAAGGCTTGCAACCGGGGTAAGGCGGTATGAGCGGGTCTCTTCAGGTTGTTGGTCGGCTTGTGGTTTCTCCGGCCGTTCAGAAAAGATACCCGCAATTTCTCCGGCAGAAGGTGAGTCTCTTTTTTTGGACGACAACAAGCCTGCTCGCTCAAGTAGCTGTATAACTGCTTCTTCTATTTTCGCGTCCAGGGTGTAATCGAGCGCAAGAAGTGTTTCATTTTCCGTGTGTCCCAGCTTCATGTGGAGATGAATGTTTTGAGCGCGCCTCTCATATGTGACTAGAAGCGCTGATGCGTCCGTGCTGGCGATTCGTGTACTGGAATAGCCTGATTTTGACAGAGCCAGCCCGATAGAAATATATAAAAGCTCCTCCATTTCTTTATCGGGAGCGGGTGATTTATAGGTGTGAACGATCAGCTGTTGAGAATACACACCGGACAGAATACCAGCGAAAAACAGTACGATAAAAATAAAGTGCGCTGTTCTTCCAATTGTTGGGTATGTGGATTCTGTCGTTGGAAACATATGCATACAACTAGTATACCCGGTAAACGTGCATGCCGGCCAGATCAATCGGGTCTGTTATTACCTTGTTTTTACGTTTTACTGTATTTTACTTGACTATTTACATGGTTTTAGTAATATATAGTGTATGAAAACAAACACAATACCCGAACGGGTCGGAGAACATGTAGTACGGGGAATCGCGACACAGGTCAGCCTGTTGTTGGCTATAGCCATATTCGCGGGTGTGATTTGGGGAATGAGCCTGGTAACAACGATTATTTCGATTCTTCTTGTTGCGGACTTTACCGCCCGTGCAACGGGATTATCCCGGATCAGCCTGCTTGCAATTGTGTCACGCGGTCTGCAGGGGAAGGTGTTTTTTTATAATAGAAGGCTCATTACGGCAAAGCCGAAAAAGTTTGCCGCAGCCATAGGAGCCACCATGTCATTGACTTCGGTTGTCCTGTGGTTTTTCGGTCTGTATCAGATTCAATTCATTGTGCTATCGGTGTTGCTTGTATTCTCTTTTCTTGAAGCGGCATTCCGGTTTTGCGCAGGCTGCAAGATTTTCAGCTTGCTGATAAAACTGGGTATTGCCCGGGAAGAGCTTTGCGACGACTGCGTCTTTCCCCCGGGCGAGGCTATTTAACCGGGCTCACTGTGATGAATTTTTGAAATTCTTTTATCGGTATGCATGGTCTTACGGGTATATACTGTACTAAGGGGACCTCTGAATACTCGGTTAGTATTTAGAGGTCCCCTTAAATCAGTTCATATTCCGGAAAGGGGTGCATACATGTATAAGTCGGTGTTACAGGCGGCGGGAATCGGTATGGTGTGCCTTGCCGTTTTGATGGTGAGCGCAGGGTGCACGAAAGATGACTCGGGCTCCAGCCGGACGAAAGAGGCTGAATCGACTTCCCGGATCGACCCCGTTATTGATGGTGCCCTTATAACCTATGTCGAGGGAGAGGTCTTTATTCTGACTTCCTCCGGAGAGCGCACTGAAGCCCGGGTGGGTTTCCCTCTTGAAGCAGGCCTTCGTGTCGGGACCGGTCCGGATAGCCGGTGTGTGGTAACAATCGAAAATATTGGAACCTTCGATATCGGCTCCCGCTCGCTGGTCACGGTGGAATCGTTTTATATAGAAGAAAAACAGGCAGCGCTGACCCTGGCCACCGGTTCGGTTCGCTCGAAGATAGACAAGCTGGCCCGGCGGGACAGCTGCCTTATTCGCACCGGTACGCTCGTTGCCGCGGTACGGGGTACCGACTTCACCGTCGAGCAGGCAGCTTCCGGTTCGGTTCGCGTCATCGTGGAGACCGGCTCTGTCGTTCTGTTTCCGCCGAACCTTCTGACCGGCGGCTTGCATCCGTCTTCGACCCTTGTTCCCGACGGACATGACGTCCTTCCGGAGCTCGAGGCTAACCCCGAATCGTTTGATGCCTTTCTCGAGAATCTGCCCGCCCTGCAAGCGGGAGAAAGCAGGGTGTTCTCGGCTGAAGCCCTGGAAACGGCCCGGTCGGCCGCGGAGGTTCTTGCGTCATCCGTTCAAACCGGCGACCAACCCCTGGACAAGGCACTGTCCACCGCCCTTGAGGGAATTACCGGCGCGGCCGAAAAGGACATTTCCCGCAGCATCGAATTGCTTGAAGAATTCGAACTTCCTCCCGAAAGCCCAGACCCGGTCCGATCCTCCGAACCCAAGCGGGATGGCCGGGAGTCCGGCTCTTCTGCTGTTACCGCGCTCACCGTGACCCGCGACGGGTACACCGTTACCATCAGCGCACTGGAAAAAGCCCCCCTGTCCACGGTGGCCCAAGGTCCCTGGATACGGCCCCTGCCCTACCTTCGATCACCGGTCGGCAAGGATAGCGGGACTGCCCTGGACGGCGGCAACGCCTTTACCGTGATAAACGAACAGTCTGCAGGCAGGGGAACGGCCCGGCTTGAGAACGGAAATGCGGTCCTTTCCGTCGAAAAGCCCTTCGAGTCCTGGGGTCTTATTGTCGAACCCAATACTCGCCTTGAACTGAAAAAGGGAGAGATATACCTTTTCGAGTTTACCGCCTGGACTTCCGGCGAGATAATGACGGCCGCCGCAGGCTTCAACGAGGGTGGCCAGGACCTCAATGGCGACGGTAATCCGTACTCGGGATACTACTGGCAACTCGTGAGCGTTACCGGCGAAAGTGCGCGCTACAGCGTCCTGTACGCGCATCGGGGAGCATATAACGCGGCAGGAGTATATAACGTTTCGACCGGAGCGTATCCGGGGACCCTCTATGTCCGTGACCTGTCCTGCCGCAGTGTGGGAAGCGGCCTTTATACGCACCGGGGAGGGGCGGGCGAGCTGGTGAATAACGGCTCTTTTGCCTACGGGTTC
Organism: Spirochaetales bacterium Spiro_09; assembly: GCA_001604385.1. GTDB lineage: Bacteria > Spirochaetota > Spirochaetia > Treponematales > Treponemataceae > Teretinema. The sequence continues at coordinate 50,584 of LVBK01000032.1, forward strand.
CTCTTTTGGACCGCTGCGCGCCACAGCGAGCCCTCCCTTAACGGTTTTTCCGTTCAGGACGGCCGGTTCCGCTACACGGCCGCAGCACGGACAGCCGAACGGTGGATGAGCCAGCTTGCCACCGAAACGTCGATAGACGCCAATTCCCGGTATCGCCTGTCTTTCTCTCTGTACGCAAGCGCCATCGCCGATGTCGGGGTCGATTTTAAGGAAAACAGCATTGACCGCGACGGCGACGGCAATCCATTCACCCCCCAATCGCCCTGGATGTATGTTGAAACCCGGCCGGGACAGTGGTCCCGCTATGACATAGAATTTGACTCGCTCGGAGAAAACAGCGAATCCCAACTTTCGTTCTCGCTCGGTTCGGTTACCGGCGAACTGTTACTGGACGAGGTGTCCCTGGTAAAAGTGCGCTAGGCCGCGACAGGCGAAACAGCGCGCGCGCATGCCGAAGCGAGCTGGCCGCCGCTGCGGCCGGAGCGCGTTCGCGCCGCCTTGCCCGTTCTGCGTCAGTCTTTTTTTCTCATCGGGTCAGTTGGACGCGCTGTGTGCAATGGCCTTATAATTCAAAGTGTGTTATTGAACAAAGTAGTTCACTCCGGGAGCGTCTCTATGGTTCGAATAATTCGCTGTATGCTCTTCGTTGCGGTGTTCGCTCTTGTGCCGCTCGGCGCGGATACCGTCCGCATGGCGGTGTTCCAGCTTGACCCCTTTATGATGGAGGGTGAAAATGAGCCGGACGGCATTACGGTTGAATACTGGCGGCGGTTTCTTGCGCCCCGTATGGGGGTAGATCTTGTCGTCCTCGGGCCCTATCCCATCAAACGGGCCGAGCTGATGCTCGAGCGGGGAGAGGTTGACGTTGTGTCGCAACTGACGAAGATTCCGGAGCGTGAACGCCGGTTTGTGTATCCGGAAACCCCCCTGACGCGCATCGCCTCGTGCATTGCCGTCCTTCCGGACAGCCCGATTGTCGCGGCAGACTCGCGCGAGGCTTTTTTTGACAAGCGGATTGGCTTTATCGAGTCTGCCTACATACCGCCCTTTCTGGTACATCCCCGCATATCGATCGACCTCATTACCCATCAGGACTACCGCCGAATGAACCTGAACAAACTGTTTGCCGGCCATGTCGATGTGGTGTTGGACATCAATTATCTGTCGTTTATGTATTACCTTCGGCAATACGGCTACGTAAGCCACCTTAGAATCATGATGCTGCCGGGTGAACCGGTCGAGGTGTACAGTATATTCAGAAACGATGAGCGGGGGCGACGCCTTGCCGCCCTCTTTGACCGGGCGAACCGGGAAGGAACGCGCGACGGGGTCTTCGACNNGGGGGGGGGGGGCGAGTCCTGCGGGTCCTCCGTCAGGCCTTTACGGTGAAGGGAACGACTGCCTCGGGCGTAATGACTCGGAAGGTGAAGGATTCAGTAATGAAGAGGTCGACCTTTTTCGAATCGTGGCCTTCGTAGCCGATGGCGAAATCCTGGCCCACGGTCAGCTCAAGGTCTCCCGTGCGGTTGGCAGCAAGCAGGGCGCCATCAACGGTTCCCGAGTAAATGATGCTGCCGCCGATCTGCTTTTTGACGATCGAGGCAAGGCTTCCGCCGGGAACGACATGGGCAAGAAATTTCCAGAGAGCGGGATTAACCACAAAATTGACCGGTCCGCCGATACCTTCCTTTTTCAGCCGGAGCTGGGCCTCGCTGACCGCGTCGATGAGCGCGTCCTTGTCCAGCGCAAGCGGTATCTTTGCCGAGCCTGCAGCAGCCTGGTTCAAACCCACGATCCCCGCGTCCTTGAAGCCGTTGAATACCGCCGCGTCCTCGAAGGCAGCAATCTTCCGGGCCGCCTCAATAACCGCGGTCAGCTCGATATCTTTTGCCCCGCGGTCAATGTTGTCCAGCTCCCAAATATTCACGGAAAAACTGGCGCGGCTCTCCACGAGCGGCAACACCCGGTGCACGCCGTAGCGCACGGCGTCCTTGTCCTGCCTGGCCGGTACTTCAAGGCGGCCCTCGGCGACCGCGGCGAAGGACACGCCGAAGGGTCCGGCGACGTCGCAAAACTTGCGCGCGGCAAGATTGGCGGTAAGGGTTTCCCGTACCAGGGCGTTTATTTCTTCCCAGGAGGCCGGGCTGATGGGCGCAAATTCCGTTCTGAGCATATTCATGGTTTATTCTCCTTTGGCGCGCAAGCTGCCGATACCAAGATCCCCTGCGGCCGCTTCGCCGCCGGCTGAACCGGACAGGAATTCCTCCTCGACCTCGCGGGCTCCCGCGTCGTAAAAGCCCTGCTCGGCCGGATCGAGTTCATGCAGCAGACGGAGGAATTCCCCCGCGTGCACCTTCTCCTCGTCGGCTATATCGATGAGTACCTTTTGCGCAAGCACATTGTCGGTGGACTCGGCTATTTCCTGATACAGCTGGATGGCTTCATATTCCGCCGCAACCATCATGCGGATTGAGCGCACAAGCTCCGTGTGGGTCAGCTTGCGGTCGCTTTTCTTTACGCTGAATGGCGATCCGAATTCGGGCATGGGTAACTCCTTGTTTGTATTATTCGTTCACCATCAGGATACGCCTTTCACCAATGTTTGTCAAAGCGAACAAAGCGGGTGTATAGTCAGGGAATGAATGAAGCAGTAATGGAATTGAGGAACGAGACGGATTCGCCGGATGAGACAACGCTTCGGCGGGTCCTGGGGTCGGGGTACGCCGTGTATGAGCGCATGCTCGCGTATTTTGCCGACAAGGGCCTGACCCATGAGTGGCGCTACTACCATGACGGAAAGGCGTGGCTCTGCAAGGTGCAGAAGGGCACTCGCACCATGGTCTGGATGTCCGCCTGGCGCGGGTATATCCAGGCGACGGTCTACATTCTCGAAAAACACCGGGAGGCGGTGTACTCCTGCGGCATGAGCGAGGCCTGTTGCCGGTTTGTGCGCGACACGCCGAACGTCGGCCGCTCCAAACCCTGCGTCTTTCGCGGGGACGACTCTTTTGCCATGGACGATTTTCGCGCGGTCGTGGAGTTCAAGATGGCGCATAAGTAGGGGGAAGAGTTTGCCAGGGTCTGTGGTATACTCACTATCATGAGTAAAAAAGAAGAGCGGCTTCCGCAAATGCTGGACCTGATGCTGCGGCCCGGAGGGGCGAGCATACAGGAGATGTGCGACCGGTTGGGTATATCCCGAAAGGTTGCAACCGATTACCTCAATGATCTTCAGGGTAACCGTATTCCCGTCCAGGAAAAACCCGATTATCACGGAAAAACAAACTCAAAACGCTGGTTTATCGACCCCAAAGAGTATTCCCGGTCTTTTTCCATAATCCTCTCCGATACCGAGCGGCTCATGCTCCGCTCGGTACTCGCACGCACAAAAATGTTTGAACATACGGAACTGAAAGGCAACATGGAAATCCTTCGGAGCAAGATTAACGCGGTTGCCCTGCATGATCCCAAGCGCCGCATTACCACCACCTACGCAAGCTTCAAAGGCGGCAAGGATTATCGCGGAAAAGAGGAGATTATCGACACCGTCCTTCGCGCCATAGAAGCCTCGGTAACCTGCACAGTGCGGTATCGCTCGGCTAATTCGGGCGGAAATAAAACCTATGACATAGAACCCTACACCTTCGTGGATCATGGAAATGCGCTGTATTGCATTGTCGCCGTTCCTTCCCACAATCGGGACATACGCGTGCTTGCCGTGGAGCGGATAGAGGCAATCGAGCTTCACGCGGACCGGCCCTTTCTATTGAAAGAGGGGTACGATCCCGAACGGTATCTCGGGGAATCCTTCGGGATAACCGTGGAAGAGCCAATGCGCGTCAAGGTTCGCTTTTCCCGGGAAGCCGCCTTCTATGCCCGCGAGCGCGTGTGGGGGCAGGAACAGAGGGTGGAAGACCAGGCAGATGGCGGCATCGTTCTTTCCTTTACCGCGGCGGGGCGCATGGAAATTAAACGATGGGCCCTGTCATTCGGAAAAGAGGCTTTAGTGCTGGAGCCTTTAAGCCTTGCCCGGGAGACTGCCGCAGAGGCCGAAGCGCTCGCCGCCACTTACGCACGAGCGAAAGAAAATATATAACCGTTTTCGTTACAACTCCTGATTAGACTGGGACTAGATCAGGAGGTTGTATATGAGAAAACACAACACGGACGACATCGGCTTTTCAAGCCGCTTTGTACACATTCCTTCAGGCGATTTTAAAGCCGCTCTCTTGGCCCGCTACTTTGCCTATACCCTCGTGGCCCATCACCGCTTCACGGACAGGATGGTCAGTTTCTTCCTGTCGGTTTTATCAGAGCCCCGCATCCTGTCCCTGGTCCAGGATTGCGCTCACAGCGCACCGCACATACTGGAGGAAGAAGAAGACATTGGCAGGGATATCCGGGAGACTGCCCTTGCGCCAAAGACTCCATCGATTCCAGGCGAAGACACCCTGCGAGAGTTCTTCATTGTGCTATGGAAAAGCCCGTTCCGCCAAAACCTGATAGACCGAGTACAATCAGAACTTGCCTCCTTCCTTGCCGAGGACGGGATCGACGCACGCGCCATTCACGACGAACAAAGCGCCCGTGAGACCCTGCAACCACTATTGCTCACCGAGTCTCTGGAAAACCTTACACGCGTCTTTGCCCTTACGGAGGCGGATATCGCCATCATAAGCGTGTATCTCACCTATGTGTGTAATGAACAGTTTGAATACCTTGTTGACGAGTGGACGCGAAATGAACAGTACCTGGCCTATGAATACCTCTTCTATCTTCCCAGAAAAACGGTAATAGAGCGGCTTGGCGCGGATCAAAAATTACGCCGCCATGGAATCCTTGAAATTTCAAGCTCTCGCCGCGGTTACGAGTTTGTCCTTAACGACGACATCTCGGCCTATCTTACCATACCCGGCAGCAAGTCCATTCACGAAGATGAATGCGTCCGCTCGGATAAAGAGCCGTACCCCATCGAAACCTTTTACGTGGACAAGGTTAAGGAGGCAACCGTGCTTGACCTTCTTTCGTCCTCCCGTCCCGCACACATCTTTCTCTATGGAAAGGAAGGCACCGGAAAAACCGAGTATGCCCGCGCCCTTGCAAAAGAAGCCGGCAAAACCCTCTACGAGTACCGGCAGGACGGCCAATCCTTTCGCGGCAAGGATGACCTCTTTCGCATCGCCCTCATCAGCGCCGCTTCCCGGGCAGAGGACACCATCCTCCTTGTGGACGAGGCGGACTCAATCCTCTCGACTCAGGTCGGCGGTTTTTTCTCTCTCTTTGCTTCCATGCCCGACGCCTCGAAGGGCAGGGTAAACGAACTATTGGATAACGCACAATGCTCGATTATCTGGATCAGTAACCGAGTTCGCCAGATCGACCCGTCTACCAAGCGTCGCTTTACCTATTCAATAGAGTTTACTGCCCTCCCTCCCCGCGCCATCCGAGAACTTGCCCTGACCAAACTCAAAGACTTTGCCCTTGAAGGGACTACCGTGCAGGAGATCGCCTCCATCGCCGCACGGAGCGGACTTAACGCCGCAAGCGTCTCCTTTCTTGCCGACACCATTGCCTCCCTGCCAAAGGAACTCCTTGCCGACACCCCCTACGCTAGAAACGCGCTCCTTCGCCGGGTAAGAAGCCTCTTTGACTCAAATACCCGCCTCATAACCGGCACCACTCCCTTTCGGGGGAAAACCGGCGCATCATACAGCCTTACCGCCTTGAATACCTCGGTAACTGCTACCAAAATTGTTGAAGCCGTATCGCGCTTTTATCAGGCCGAAGAGCGGGGCGTTGAAATGGAAGAGGGCTTACGCATATTGTTTCACGGCGAAAGCGGCACCGGCAAAACCGAGGCCGCCCGCTACATTGCCGACACCCTTGGCCGCCCCTTATTGATTAAGCGCGCAAGCGACATTTTATCGCCGTGGGTCGGGGAGTCCGAACAACAGGTTGCCGAAATCTTCCGGGAAGCCGAAGAAACGCGGAGCATACTCCTATTGGACGAAGCGGATTCCTTCTTTTCCTCCCGCGAACATGCCACCCGCTCCTGGGAGCGCACGCTGGTAAACGAGTTTCTCACGCGCATGGAAGAGTTCTCCGGCGTCTTGATCTGCTGCACCAACATGGCGTCAAACCTGGACCGTGCCGTCATGCGCCGCTTTCACGAGGCCGTGGAGTTCTACACCCTGAGCGCCGAGGGCATTACCGAACTGCTAGAGCGCTACTTCCCGGACGTCTCCTTCAATGACACCCAAGTACTGGATCTCTTTGTCAGCGGAAGCCTTACCCCCGGCGATTTTGCCGCCCTCCGGGGCCGCCTCAACTTCTACGAAGGAGATGCCCCCGCGGACTACATCGGCTCATCCCTTGCGGGTTTGGCAAAGGCGAGAAGGGGGGAGTAGTTTGTTGCCCCGGGTGGGAGGTTTACTGCCCGCCGAGATTGGATGCTGGTTGAATGCTGGATGGAGATTAGGATTGAGGCAGAGGGCGCCACGTAAGCGAGCGTCCTCGCGCGGAGCCGCCGCGAAGAGGGCTCTATGGGGGGGCGGTAGATTGAGGGGGGGAGTGGAGATTTTTGGAGGTTTATCGCTATATGTGGTATACTATTTCGAAACATTTATCAATAAAAACCAGAGGCATATATCATGGATGACGTTTTTTCCTTTCGTGACGCGGTAATCGGCGACTATGGGAGTTTTTCCCGCAGTTTTACCAAAATTTACGCGGATGATATTCGAAAAGCCGTTGATGAGGGCTATGACAAGGGAAAATACTGGCCCGATCCTCTGATACAACTCAATTCCAACTACAAGCGAAAGGCAACGATCCCTGAACTCTGTAGGGACGGTCTTCTCCACCCTGCATGTGAACGACTTTTTATGGCCGGAAAGCCCGATGGTCGCGCAAGTGTAATGACTTTGTTTTCCCACCAGTTGGAAGCAATCGCCATCGCACAACGGAAAGAAGGTTATGTCGTTACCACCGGAACCGGTTCCGGTAAGAGCCTATCGTTCTTTATCCCGATCATCGATCATATTTTAAAAGCACGCGAGAAGGATCCAACCAAGCGCACCCGGGCGATCGTCATCTACCCAATGAATGCCCTGGCAAACAGCCAGCTGGAGGAACTCGAGAAATTTCTTCATGATTATGAAAAGGGTAGTGAGCCCTTTACCGTCAAGCGGTACAC
>LVBK01000033.1 GCA_001604385.1 Spirochaetales bacterium Spiro_09
TTCGTTTCACTGATATCATCAGCGGGTTTCGGATACATATACCTGGTGGTTTCACTGTCAAAATTTTTGAATATGTCCTCCGCATATTTCAGGTCGGCAGGCACAAGCAGCAATCGTTCTGTTTCTATTACTTCCCATGTAAGATCCATACGTACTTCCTTTTCACTTTGCAGGATTAGTATAACAGCTTATTCGCCTCTACGTTGCTTCCGCTCGTCGCTCAGTCGATTTGAATCTACAATTCTCCTTATCACNNAGAATAGGGGATTCGAACCCCTGGCCTATTGATTGCGAACCAATCGCTCTACCAACTGAGCTAATTCCCCGCAGAAACGAACTTCCCTGATGATAGCAAAAAAACAGCTTTGAATTCAAGCGTCATCACGGCTACTATTATAGTATGAAATCATTTTTCCAGTTTTTGTCAATTACCCTGGCACTTGTGCTGCTTCACGCCTGTGCAGGCATCCAGCCCGCAAACGAAAAACAGGACACCGACACGCTGGCCAATGCCCTGACCGGGAAACTCTTTGTTCTTGCCGGTTATGAAAGCAAAAACGGCTTCGTCCCCATCGAACCGGAGCACGGCGGCCTGGCTGCCCTCTACTTTGAAAACAGGAACACCATTAATGGACATACCGGCATCAACCGTTTTTCCGCTTCCTGGACTATCAATCCACACAGGAGAGGCAAGGTACAGGAAATTCGCATTTCCCCGGCAGGTATCACGAAAATGGGCGCTCCAAGCCAGGAAGTTGCTGAATTCGAACGCCGTTTTCTGGAACTTCTTGACCGGTCCCGGCAGATCGAAACCGGCCGGGATTCTTTCATCCTTCTCGACACTAACGGAAAGAAGTTGCTTCATTTCATATGGCGTGAACGGGTTCTCTGAAAGAAAGCAGGGGACGGTTACTTGTTCTTGTGTCCCTGCCGCTCCCGGCTGTTCCTCAGGAAAGAATCCTTGTCGTTCACCATCAAAACCGGCTGGCTCGTTGCGTCAAGACAATCACGCCACAGAGACCCCTCCGGATCCACATAATTGCGTTTGCTGGTGGTCAGCTTGATGGGCAAATGCACGAATTTGCTGTGTACCAGACCGATCAGCAACTTGGTTTTACCGGCCATGGCAGCATGCACTGCATTATTACCCAACCGTTCACAGTATATCGAATCGATCGGCGCAGCCGGGGCAGAGCGAATCTGGTAACTCGGGTCAATATACTTCAGGTTAATATGCATTCCGATCGACTTGAAATAGGCCTCTATCCGGTCCTTCAGGAAGGTACCAATATCAGCCAGCTTCTTGTTCCCGGAGGCATCGGAACCTTCCACCCCTTTCATCAGGTCCTGCCCTGCACCCTCTGCGACAACGATTACCGCATGCTGTCGCCGACGTAACCGCTCTTCAAGATGATGTAAAAAGCCCTGGGGGCCATCAAGATCGAAAGGAACTTCGGGGATCAATACAAAGTTCGCCTCATGACTCGCGATTGCGGTGTGTGTGGCGATAAAACCCGATTCACGGCCCATCAGCTTGACCAGACCTATACCGTTAATTTGCGAATGGGCTTCCATATGAGCTGCCGCAACGGACTCTGCCGCCTTGACGACTGCCGTATCAAAGCCGAACGATTTCTGGATGAATGAAAGATCGTTGTCAACCGTTTTCGGTATCCCGACAACGGCAATTTTCAGTCCACGCCGTTCGATCTCCTCAGCCACTTCAAGTGAACCACGCTGAGTACCGTCTCCGCCTATGATAAAAACCATGTTGAGATTCAGGTTTTCAATGGCATCCGCTATTTCGACGACCCTGTCTCCGCCTCCGCGGGAGGAACCCAGTATCGAACCACCGGTTTTGTGACAATCGTCGACAACTTCCGGGGTCAAGGGCAGAATTTCAAACCCGTATTCAGGTAATAACCCCTTGAAACCAAACCGGATACCGCTGATCCTTCTCACGCCGTACCGATTCCATAAACAACGCACAATAGCGCGAATAACATCATTAAGACCGGGACACAAACCGCCGCAGGTGACAATGGCGGCGTGTACATGGTTCGGATTGAAAAAAATCTTCTCGCGTGGACCGGCTTTTTCAAGCAGCTCGGACCGTTTGCTCGGCCCGACAACCTCGTCAATACTTGCATTGACATTGTAACGAATAAACTCGTCATCATCGACATAGTTTGCAATGAAGTCGCCTTCGACACTCGACAGTTTGATCGGGGATGTAACCTTGCAGGGGCCCAGGGTCGCAATTGTAAAATCATTCGTATCGGACATGCGTTTCTCCTGATGAAAGTATAGTGATTTGCACTTTCTGAAACAATAGCGACAACTTGACCCCTTTGAACAACACTGGTATCTTTCACCCAGATACTACACTTCACATGGAGATATTATATGCTTATAGATGATGTTCGAACCGCTCTTGAAGATATTCGCCCCCAGCTACAGGCTGACGGTGGTGATATTGAGCTTATTTCAGTGGATGACAATGGCAAGGTGTTGGTAAAACTGACCGGTGCCTGCGGATCGTGTCCCATGGCAACAATGACGCTCAAAATGGGCGTGGAAGCCCATCTGGTCAAAACAGTTCCCGGCGTTACCGAGGTTGTTCAGGCGTGAGTACCGGGCGCTTTTCCGGTAATTCCGGGAAACAACGGACAGAGTTTCTCCCGATTAACCGGGAAGACATGGAAAAGCGCGGCTGGGAGATGTGCGATTTTATAATCGTCAGCGGTGATGCGTATGTGGATCATCCATCCTTTGCTGCAGCCATTCTGGGCAGGATACTCGAAGCGGAAGGATTCCGCGCAGGTATCATTGCCCAACCCCGCTGGCAGGGAGCAGAGTGCAAACAGGACTTTCTGGCCATGGGTGAGCCCCGACTGGCATGGCTGGTATCCGCGGGTGCCATGGACTCCATGGTTGCTCATTACACTGCAAACAATAAACCAAGATCCGAGGACAGCTATTCACCCGGAGGCAAACCGGGGTTCAGACCCGATCGGGCCCTGCTCGCCTACACGGCCTGCATTAAATCTCTTTCACAAAACAAACCGGTAATCATTGGCGGCATTGAAGCCTCTCTCAGACGGTTCGCGCATTACGACTATTGGTCAAACACCGTCAAACACTCGATACTCCTCGACACAAAGGCGGACCTGCTGGTCTATGGTATGGGGGAATATCCGCTTCGGGAAATCGCTCGGAGACTTAAAAGACTGCACGGTGAATCGTACACGCCCGAAGCACTCAGGGGCATTCGCGGAACAGTATGGAGAACCGGCAAAAAAGACGATCTTCCCGTCAATGCGATCCATTTGCCCTCGTTTCAGGAAATAAAATCCTCACCAGAGGCATATTGTACCCATTACCGTTTACAGGAAGAACACACTGATCCCTTTCAGGCACGCATCGTGATCGAACAGAGCGAAGAACGGTTTATCGTCCAGGAACTGCCCACTCTTCCCCTGGAAACGGCCGACTTTGACCGTGTCATGGAGCTGCCGTATACCCGATCCTGGCATCCGGTCTATAACGAATCAGGCGGAATCCCGGCACTCTCCGAGGTGCTTTTCTCACTGACCAGCTGTCGAGGGTGTTTCGGTGCATGCTCGTTCTGCGCAATAACCTTTCACCAGGGCCGTTTGATACAGACCAGAAGCCATGAATCGCTTGAAAGAGAAGCCCGCCTTCTGACTGCGCACGCTGATTTTAAAGGCTACATTCATGACGTTGGCGGGCCAAGCGCCAATTTTCGCATACCGGCCTGTGATAAACAGAGTAAAAGCGGAGCATGCCCCGACAGGCAATGCCTTGGCGTAAACCCATGCCCCGCCCTGAAGGCGGATCATTCGGACTACCGTAGTCTTTTGGCAAAATTACGGGCTATACCGGGTATCAAGAAGGTATTCATTCGTTCCGGCATACGTTATGACTATCTCATGCTTGATCCGGACACGCGCTTTTTCAGGGATTTATGTGAATGGCATATCTCGGGACAACTCAAGGTTGCGCCTGAACATACAAATGATACGGTACTTGGCTATATGCGAAAAAGCACCCATAGCATGTACAAGCAGTTCGCTCATGCTTTTACGAAAATGAATGAGCAGCTGGGCAAGAAGCAATATCTTGTCCCCTATTACATTGCAAGCCATCCGGGGGCCGGACTTAATGAAGCGATCGACACCGCTGTAGAGCTGAAAAAGACAGGGTTTTTTCCTGATCAGGTCCAGGACTTTTATCCAACACCGGGAACGCTCGCTACCTGTATGTATTATACCGGGCGGGATCCATTTACCGGAAATCCGGTTTACGTTGCCAAAGGTGCGCGTGAACGTGCCATGCAACGCGCATTGCTTCAATGTAACAAAAAAGAAAACCATCCGCTTGCGCGCGAGGCACTGCGGATGGCTCAGCGTGAGGAACTTATTCCCTTCTTGCTGGGAAAAGGTTCACGATAACACAGAAGGAATTACCACCAGCCGAACAGGGTTCCGGCACGGGTGACATACCACACCAGGATTATCAGGGAAATGACGCTCAGGCTTTTGAACCAGTATGAAACGGCCATACCTTCCTTGCTCAGGAGCATGGTTTCAAACAGGGACACAAACACTAGCAGAATAAACCCTATCAGGGCGAATGTTCCGTACAAAACCTGATTGTTAGAAATGGCATCAAGAGAGAGTGTGAACGAAAAGACGAATACAACCAGAAGGATGAAAAAAAGAACGACGACCGACTTGTTTTCCATGAATCGATAACTCCTTTGCTCTGATTATAGCCCGACACCATCTATTTGTCCATTGAATATCGGACTTCACTTGCCGATGACCAGCTAATATGTTACTTTCATTCTATGCGACAACTCCGGCATACAATGTACGGGATTGTCCTATCTTAATGCAAGGAAACAGATATGACCATTTCCAAAGACAGCGTCGTAAGCATAGAATATACCCTTACAGACGACCAAAATGAAGTTCTTGATTCTTCCCAGGGCACAGGGCCCCTTGAATATCTTCACGGACATCAAAATCTTATTCCCGGACTTGAAAAAGAGCTGGAAGGCAAAAAAGCCGGGGACAACTTCAAGGCGACGGTACCACCTGCTGAAGCCTATGGAGAATATCAGGATGAACTTGTTGTTGAAGTTGACCGCTCACAGTTTCCAGATGATGTAGAAGTCGTGGAAGGTATGCAATTTGAGGCAGGCAGTCCTGACGGCTCACGGGTAGTGACTGTCACATCGGTAGAAGGACAGAAGATTACTGTAGATGCGAATCATCCGCTCGCCGGTGAAACTCTTCACTTTGACGTTAAGGTTGTTTCCGTCCGTGCTGCAACAGAAGACGAAAAGGAGAATGGCCTGGATCACGGTTGCGGTTGCGGCTCCGGCGGCTGTGGAGATGACTGCGAATGCGATGACGGCGGCTGTGGCTCCGGCGGTTGCGGCTGCGGACACTGATACATTACAGGAGCCGGTCCTTGACCGGTTCCTTTTTTTTACCCGCCGGGATAACACTATGAAAGAACGGGATGAAGCCCTTATTGTTTGGTTTGGAGCCCTCAGTTTTTTTCTGTCGACAATCGAATATCTCATACCCAAACCACTACCATTTTTACGTCTCGGACTTGCCAACCTTCCACTGCTGCTTGCCGCATCTTTCTTCCCGATGAAACACTACCTTTTACTGGTATTCATTAAAATACTTGGCCAGGGATTAACCGGCGGCACACTTTTCTCCTATATTTTCTTCTTCTCGGCCGCCGGGACAATCTCCTCGGCGCTCATTATGAAAACAGTGTTTTCTCTTTTTCCCCATCAAGTCTCCCATGCCGGAGTCAGCGCCCTGGGTGCTTTTATTTCAAATGTTGTACAGCTCATACTCGCGCGATTCTATATCTTCGGGATCAGCGCCTGGTATATCGCCCCTCCATTTATGGCAGTCGGCCTGGTATCGGGCTTTGTGCTGGGAGCCTTCGCCAATGCCTACTATCACAATTCCCGATGGTTCGCCGAATTGCGGGAGGGAAAAATCAGCATTCCCTCAATTCCGGAAGTCTCCCCCAAAAAAAACAAACACAGAAGGAACAGCAAGCTTCTTCGGCTCATAGTCGGCGGCAGCATGATTGGTTTGCTACTGACTGCCTCCGATGTGAAAATTATGGCTGCAATCTGTACCCTGGCCATAACCTTCCTCCTGCTTGAAGGAAGCACAATTCATGTTTTCCCGGTTATTATCATGTCCGCAAGCATTATATTCTTTAATCTTCTCGTGCCCAGCGGAAAAATCCTCTGGGAACCCTTTTACCTGCAGATTACCGAGGGTGCGTTATTTTCCGGCATAAAAAAAGCCCTCCTTCTGGAGGGCATGATATTTTTATCACGATGGATGCTCAAGCCGGGAATCGAGCTCCCGGGTATAACCGGCAAGCGTATTTCGCGCATGTTTACCGTGCTTGCCCTGTTGCTTTCTTCCCGGAAAAAGATATCGCCACGGAATATTGTGGCCAGTATTGACGATATTATGTACGGACTCGGTTAAGACCCTCGGTCGCTTCACGATAATCTGGTCGCAGTCGAAGCGCCCGTTGATATGCCTCGGAGGCGCCGCCCTTATCGCCGACAGTTTCGCGCACCGTTGCAAGCCGATACCACCACAACGATATTGCCGGCTCATAATACACCGCGGCAGAATAGGCTATATCGGCCCGGTTATACTGTTGCTGGATGCGGAAAATCTCGCCCATAAAAAAGTAGGCGGTGCTTATACGTTCTCCTCGCGGGGCGGCATCTATATACCGCTCCATTTGCTTGAGCGACTCGCGATAATTGCGCAAATAAAAGTAGCCTTCGCCAAGGGTTTCAATAATCCTGACATCAGGGGTAATCTTCAGAGCTTCAAGGCAGATATCCACGGTTTCCTGGTATTTTTCCAGACGGATAAGAGCCCATCCATACACGGTATACGCGTCCATGTTTTTTGGATTAACCCCAAGGTCCTGCTTGCACACCTCAACAGCCTGTCGGTAGGCTTCCCGTGCATCAGCGGTCCTGCCGTTATACTCAAGATCGCGGCCGTTTCGGAAGAGTTTAAGGGCATCAGGTTTTTCCTGGGAATATAATGCCACAACGGAAAAAAGAAAGATTACGCCGGCAATAATACGTTTCATGAATGTAACTATGCCCTGTTTATCCGCTAAAATCAACCTGCCATATCTAAAAAATGATTGGTTTCCCGGCATTACGGGCGTTTTCCAGCAAGGTCTCGGAATACCGTCTTTCACGATTTGCCAATCCGGGAGTCCTGATCGTGGTATACTTCATCAACACGCGTCCTGACGCCGGGAAAAAAAACACTTTCCGCGGAACGGCGCCGCCCACACTATACGATTCAACCGGAATTTTCTCCGTTTCCAGAAACTCGAACACGAATTCAATATTCTTCTTGGCGACATTGAAAGAGGTCGCTTTTTCGTATTCCAGCATCGAACTTCCCCCAAAAACCTTTGCATGGAGCATCTTCTTTACGGCGCCCAGCTTGAACAGATCGTTGATGAGCAATTCCATTGCCTGTATCCCGTAACGGGCCTCGGCGGAATAAACGGTTGCTTTCTCCGGTATGCCGGGCAGCATAAAATGATTAAGGCCTCCAACCTTTCGGAAGGGTTCATACAGGGCAACCGCGATACAGGAACCGAGAAGAGTCGAAATAACAATATCTTCTGCCGTGGCATAATACTCGCCAGGGCCGATTACTTTCTCGGTTTTATCAAATTGGGCATTCAATTTCAAGGAATTACTTTCTTGATTGTCTCAAGAAGTTTTTCATTATTGAAGGGTTTGACAATCCAACCGGTTGCGCCGGCCTTTTTCCCCTCCTCAACGACGGATCCCTGGGATTCTGTCGTCAGCACCAATACCGGAACGAATTTTATTCCATCAGTCTCCCGGATCTTTTTCACCATCGTCAAACCATCCATATTTGGCATATTTACATCGGTGATAACAAGCTGAATTTTCTGTTCTCCAAGACGCTGTAATCCTTCGACACCATCAGCCGCCTCGTATACGGTATACCCGTTTTGTTCCAGAATAAACCGCACGCTCTGACGAATGGAAATGGAATCATCAACAACCAGAATAGACGCACCCATACATTACTCCTTCCTTAGGTTAGCAAAACACACAAAGCGACACAGCACCGCTTCACAATTCATACCCTGCAATTTCACTTTGCCAGACTCTTTGCAATAACCGCCTGGGCAAGTTCTTCAAGCGGTAAGATTTTATCAACCGCACCAAGCTTGACCGCTTCTTTCGGCATACCATAGACCACACATGATTTTTCATCCTGCGCGAACGTATAGGCTCCGGATTCCTTCATTTCCTTTAACCCGCGGGCACCGTCGTCTCCCATGCCGGTCATGATGATGCCGATTGCGTTTTTTCCCGCATACCGGGCAGTAGACCTGAAAAGAACGTCTACCGACGGCCGGTGACGCGAAACAAGCGGACCGTCCTTTACTTCTACATAATAACGGGCTCCGGCACGTTTTAAAAGCACATGACGGTTCCCCGGAGCAATCAATACCCGTCCGCGCAAGACGGTATCATTATCCTCCGCCTCCTTGATGGACACAGGGCAAATCCCGTCCAGCCGCTTCGCAAAAGCGGCGGTAAAATGCTCGGGCATATGCTGAACAATGACGATACCGGGACAATCAATCGGAAGTTTTTCCAGAAATACCCGAAGGGCTTCCGTCCCGCCGGTAGAAGCGCCAACGACTATGACACTTTCAGTGGTCTCTATATGAACCTGTGAAACAGGCGGGGCAATTATCGCGTCTGCTGTCAGCTTCGGGGTTATTTCATGACTAACAGCCGAAGGCAATTTTTTGACCCGGGTCAAATATGCCCCGCGGACCGCATCAGATATCATTACCCGAGACTCTTCAAGAAACTGCTTGGTACCTATCTTTGGTTTTTGGATAATATCTACGGCCCCGAATTGCATTGCCTGAAATACATTGCTGGAACCGGCTTCGGCCTTGCTTGAGCATATTATTACCGGTAATGGATGCTGACTCATCAACTTCTTCAAGAACGTTATTCCGTCCATTCGCGGCATTTCAATATCAAGAATTATTACGTCGGGTACGGCTTTCTTCAGTTTTTCGGCAGCGTCATAGGGGTCTGAAGCGGTTTGCAACACATGTATGTCCCGTTCGCGGGACAACACCTCTGTCAAGGTCTGCCGGACAACAGCAGAATCATCTATCAGCATCACCTCAATCATCCGATTCTCTTCCTTGGCAGACACAGACACCTCCCTTGGCTACTCTTTTCGATAAACCGCTGAAGCAACGGTTTTTACCGCAAGATGCGACTGCCCGATATTTTCTGAATGACCCATAAACAAATGACCGCCGGAAGGAATGTGATCCATCAGGCGGTCAAGAACTTTTTTTTGGGTCGGCCGGTCGAAATAAATAAACACATTGCGACAAAACACAATATGGTACAATTTCCGTACAGGATAC
The DNA here is from genome assembly GCA_001604385.1 of Spirochaetales bacterium Spiro_09. Classification (GTDB taxonomy): domain Bacteria; phylum Spirochaetota; class Spirochaetia; order Treponematales; family Treponemataceae; genus Teretinema. The sequence continues at coordinate 9,562 of LVBK01000033.1, forward strand.
GAGGAGTCCATCAAATTCAACCGTCGAAACATCACTCTGTCCCGAAGCTCGGGTTTTAATCTGATGGTTTTTTGCTCGGGATTTCTGCTTCGCAGACAATACCGTTTTAAATACGCTGGAGGAATATTACGTCCCTGGTGTTCGGTATAAATTCCCGCACCCGCCACGCGTAAAACTGTTTCCGAAATATCTGTACCCAATATATTATAGGAAAACTGTACCGAGTGTTTCTTCTTGTATTCTTCCATCACCATTGCCAGTGTATAGGCTTCCTGCCCGGTCGATGCCGCAACAGACCAGATATTGATGTCCCGCAAACCTTGCCGGCCTACAAGGTCTGGCAATAATACCTCGGAAATATATTCAAAATGCGCCGGTTCCCGAAAAAAATCGGTCTCATTGGTCGTTACAACATCTATCAGTTGCTGAATCTCACGCTCAAAGCCTTCGGCGCTGAAAACATAGCTGCAATAGTCCTCGTAGTTATTCATCCGCAAGGCCCGCAACCTTTTTGCGAGCCGGGACTCAAGCATCACCTTCTTTGAAGGAGGTATCTTGATTCCCAGAGTACCTTCGATAAATTCCTTGAAGCGAAGAAAAGTTTCCGGATTCATACCTCAGCCTTCTCCGCTGCTTCAATAATACGTTCCGCATCCAGAATAAGCGCTACCGAACCATCCCCCAGTACCGATGCACTTGAAATACCGTCAGCCCGTTTGAACAGTTTCCCCAAAGGTTTAATTACCGTTTGATTACCGCCGATCACCTGGTCAAACAGTAAACCAAACTGCTGATTTTTAAGGGTGACAATGACCATTTGCTCGATTGCCGGGCGTGCCCCGGGAACGCCGAAGAAATCGCGCATGTTGACGAAGGGCAGCTGTCGCCCCTGGAAAATGACGATGTTGTGATCATTTTTCTGCTTTTCGCTCATGTATTCCAGACAACCAACGATTACGGCAAGCGGTACTATGAAATTTTCCCGGTCAATTCTTACCAGTAAGCCGTCGATTATCGCGAGGGTTAACGGGATTTTCAGCGTAATTCGGGTATACTGATAGGGCTTGCTATCGATTGCGATGCTCCCGCCAATCAATTCCATCTGCCGGTTCACCACATCCATTCCGACGCCGCGACCGGATACCGCAGAGACGGTTTCCTTCGTCGAAAAACCGGGAGCGAATATCAATTTGAACAGGTCCTGCTCCGGCACCACCTCATCCTCTTTGAGCAGCCCCTGGGAAACAGCTTTCTTGCGGATAGCCTCGGTATCCAGTCCCTTTCCGTCATCCTCGATCACCAGATGTACAGAAGCCCCGGTTTGCTCGGCTATCAGGCGAATGGTACCTGTTTCCGGCTTGCCATGGGCAAGGCGGTCAGCAGGCTGTTCAATACCATGGTCCAGACTGTTCCGGATAATATGTATGAGCGGATCATTAAGCTTTTCGATGACCGTTTTATCAAGCTCGGTGTCTCCACCATCAGTGACCAACTCAATCTGCTTCCCGAGCTCGGAAGACAAATCGCGAACAAGCCGTTTGAACGTACTGAATGTTGAGCCAATGGGAACCATCCGGATACTCATGGTATTGTTGCGCAGTTCATCGGTCAGCCGCCCGAATTGTTCGACCACAGAGAGCATTTCATCGTTCATGCCGGCGTCGCGGGTTGTCTGCAGTATCCGGGCATGAATGGTCACCAATTCCCCGACAAGGGACATAAGCTGATCCAGCTTGTCAGATTTTACCCGTATAGTGCTCATGTCCATCGCGACGGTTTTTGCCTTCTGTACGCTTTGAATCTGCTTCTGCGTTTCAAGGGCAACGCGCAAATTGGTTGGAGACACGATTTTTTCTTCAATTAGAAGCTCGCCGATTTTCTTCTGGGACTTCAACACGCGATCTATGGCCTCGCGGTCCACAGAGCCCCGTTCGACAAGAATTTCGCCCAATCGTTTGGGGGAGACAGTCTCTTCGTCGGATACAGTTGTCATGCAATCAAAGGAAATCTCCGAAAAATCCTCCACGAAAATGAATACATCGCGCAGTTGATTCTCGGTTGCGCGGGTACTGATGAACAAATGCCAGCTCGTCAGGCACTGCTCATAGTTGAACTCGGACAGTATCGGTATCCGGTCAAAATCGGGGATACTGACCAATTCCCCCATCGAGGCAAGCTCAGAAATAACGGCAAGCGGATTCGAACCATGTAAAAAGCTCTCCAATCCGGGTTTGAAAATTATATACCAGGTATGTAAAGGCGCGTCTTCGCGGGCTTCCTTTGAGGGAACCTTCTCTGCCTTCACCCCTTCCGGATAGAAACCGACAGATTCACGGAAGGACTCAAGAAAAACCACCATGTCATGGGTAAGCGGACCCGATGCAACTTCTGGTTTATCGAGCATTTCGCGAATCATGTCACGGGACACAAGGGTGTTCCCGATCAATTCGGAAGAAACGGATATTTTACCGTCCCGCAGCGCGCTCAGGATTGTCTCAACATCGTGCGCAAAGGCGGAAATGCAATCAAGGCCGAACATCGCGGCAGAACCCTTGATCGTATGCATAACGCGAAATACAGCGGATAACAGCTCACGGTCAGAAGGGGCCTCTTCAAGTTCGAGAAGCGTAGCTTCAAGTGTGCCCAACAACTCAAGAGCCTCTTCTCTGAATGTTTCAATAAATTGTTCGTTTGACACCATGCACCCCCGCAATCATGCAGAAATATAAGATCGCAGAAGGGATTCCAGCTCTGCAACTGACGTTTCGCCCTCACGACAAAAACCCGCACGCCGCAAACGGTCAAGAACAGACTCTTCCAGAGTGCCGGTAAACGCAAGCGGTATTTTTTTCACCGTGCATTCACGGATAAAACTGATCAACAGCTGGACACCGGCAAGATCAAAAGAATGCATTTCGCTGATGTCCAGAGTTACCGGCGCAGCCTTGCCGATCAAAGATGAAAACTCTTTGTACAAATCAGCTGCATTGTCGATTGTCAGATCTTTCATGCATTTTCTCCAACATACTCGCGCGAAAGAAGCTCGTGTTCGGAAAGAAGATTGCCAAGCGCGAGCAGGAGTACGAACTCGTCCTGAACCTTGCCCATACCGGCAATAAACGACGTATCAACGGCAACGCCTATTTTGGGAGCTGGCCGTATATTCCCCGGCTCAATGTCCAACACCTGGTCGACACCGTCAGTATAAATTCCGATTGTCAGGAGCTCCCCTTGATCGTCATGAAAGAAACTGGGAATTTCAGTCACTATCACATTGGTATTCATCCGTCCGGCAGTTTCATTAAGAGAAAACTTTAGTCGTAAATCCAGCAGGGGAATAACATTGCCGCGCAAGTTGATTACACTGTTAAGATAGGTCGGCATTCGAGGCACACGGGTAATCCGTGGCAATTCAAGTACTTCCTTGATGTGTCCGACATTTATTCCATATCTTTCTTCTGCAAGCCAGAATGTTAAATACTGATGTATTTCAAGCTTTTGTGCGGCCATGAAATCTCCTTGTTTTACTGATCTGAAACAACGGCGGATTCGGTTTCTGGCGCTGTTATGGTCTCGGCATCCGCACTTATTTCACGCAGCTCATCTCCAGTCAATATCTTGTGAATATCCAGAATTATGATAAAGTCGTTGTCTACATGGCCCATCCCCTGAATAAAAGCCGTATCAATGGCAACGCCGATTTTGGGGGGCGGTTCAATCTGATCCGGTTCAATGGTTATGACCTGCTGAACCATATCGCTGAATATTCCAATAGTCAGGGTTTCATTCATTCCAGAATCTGACGCCATCGATAACTCGGTAACGATAATTCCTGTATTCGCGCTCTGACGGGTTTCACCAAGCTCGAATTTCTTGCATAAATCAAGCACGGGAACGACCATACCCCGCAGGTTAATTATTCCGCTCATGAAAGAAGGCATCTTGGGCACCCGGGTTATTTTCGGTACCGTTAACACCTCTTTTATATGTGCAACATTGACAGCATACAGTTCGTCTGCAAGCATAAATGTCAAATACTGATGAATCTCGTTTTTCACGCTGCCCATGATATATACCTCCTCACTCGTCTTCAAAATTCCTGAAAGTCATTGTCTATCTCATCCCTGCCTTTTGGCCGGACATCTTCATCCAATATCAAATGTATGCCGCTTACAGGTTTTCGCTCATCTTTCACGGATGGCTTAGTAGCTGTTTCCTTTGTCACCGGTGTTTTCTGTGCGGCAGGTTTAACGGCAGTTGCCTTCGGCACGGTTGCTTTGGATACAGTCGGTACTGCCTCTACGGAATCCTTGGATTTGCTATCCACCTCGCTCACGACATTTGCTGCGGCAGGTTTTACTGATTCAGCGACTGCATTCTTTTCAGTCTTTGCAGTCTTATTCTTGCCCGGTGCTACCGCCACAGATGTATTATCAGGAGGTTTAGTCCCGGATGAAGCGCTTGATTTTGCCATCTTTTTCTCGGCAGACGTTGCGTTTACGGCCGGGACTTCCTCTGGAGGTTTTACATCCGGCTTTTTTATTAACGAACCGCTTGCGGCTATTTCAGTTTTCTTTACGGCGGATTTATGACCGGATCCAGCACGGAAGTAGGACATCGCTGTTTTCATTTGTTCTGCCTGGGCTGACAATTCTTCAGCCATCGAGGCGGACTCCTCCGAGGCACTCGCATTTTGCTGTACAACAAGATCGAGCTGCATTATGGCAGCGGTTATTTGCTCTGCCCCGGAATTCTGCTCTGCTGTAGCGGCGCTTATCTCTTGTACCAAATCTGCCGTACGCTTGATTTCCGGAACCAGCGCGGTAATTGTGCTGCCGGCGTCTTCAGCAATCCCCACACTCTTTGCGGATAACTCGCTAATTTCAGAAGCTTCCTTGTGGCTGCGTTCGGCAAGTTTACCAACTTCTGCCGCAACAACTGCAAAGCCCTTGCCGAATTCGCCGGCTCTGGCAGCTTCTATCGAGGCATTCAGGGACAGCATATTGGTGGATCGGGCAATTTCTTCAATTATCGAAATTTTGGACGCAATTTGTTTCATCGCGACGACTGTTTCCGCGACCGCTTTCCCGCCTGCTTCCGCAGATTGGGCCGACTTGCGTGAAATTTGTTCAGTCTGCAGCGCATTTTCCGCGTTCTGCCGTATGTTCGCCGACATCTGCTCCATTGAGGCAGAGATCTGTTCAACCGACGAGGCCTGCTCGGAGGCACCCTGAGCTATTTGCTGCGAGGTATCGCTCAGTTGCTGGCTCCCGGTTGACACCTGTTGGGCAGTAACACTCACCTCGCCGATAATCCCGCGCAACTTTTCAATCATATTTTGAAGCGCCCTCGACAGGACGCCGATCTCGTCATTCCTGTTGCGATACTCGACCGCGAGATCCCGTGACAGATCGCCGGCGGCCACTTCCTCTGCGCGCGTGACTGCCTGCCTGATAGGCAATACAATTGTCCGGGTAATCAACAACACCACAAAAACGGCAAAAATGACCCCGAAAAACCCTATTCCCAAAAGTAGCGTGACCAGGGAAAAGGCCCCGGCACGCAACTCCCGATCAGGGATATTGACTTCAACGACCCATTTTTGGCCGGACGAGCCTATCTCCACGGGAATACTTGCGTACACTACCGGGGCGTTCAACAACGTAGAATGCCTGACGCCGCCCTGCGGCCGGCCTGATAACAAGGCTTTTGCGGTCGTCTCGCCCATCACCGTTGAGACAGGCTTGCCGATCTCGGTTCTTATCGCGCTCGCAACCACCATGCCGGAGTCAGCAACAATGCGCATATACTCCCCCTGGATCCCGGGGATATCAATCGAATCGACGAATTTCTGCACAGAATCCAGGACGATATCGGCACCCGCAATGCCAAGAAACCGCCCGGAGGCATCCTTAACGGGAAGGATCAGGGAAGTAATCCGGAGACGCTGGCCGCCAAAATCATATTCATAGGGCTCAATAACAACCGGCCTGTTCAGGCGGCGGGTGATACTATAGTAGTTTTCCGTGCCGTCCTCATATCCGGTCATTGCCTCAAACAGTATGCCGCCCTTTCCATCACGGGCAAGCAGCGGAACAAAACGGCCGGTTCCGTCATGGCCGATCGTATTGCGGAATTGATCGTCCTTCCCGTCGAACGCGTTACTCTCGAACCCGGTATATACGCTAAGCAGCTCAGGATTTTTAACCAGAACATCCCGAAGCATATAGAGGACAGTATACCTGTCAAATGAATACCCCTGTTCACCCTGTACCGAGCCTTCCAGAATATTCGCGAGCGGAGTTACCTTGGAAAATACATTGTCGAGTTGGGCCTTTATCTGCCAGGCATACACCGACGCTGTTTCGCGTGACAATTCCTTCGCATCAGACTCAGACTTGTTGAGTATATTGCGTGCGGCTATCAACGTGAGGGATATGACAATTACCGCTATCAAAGCGGATATACTCAACACCAGACGAGCGCCTATGGAAAGTTTTACAGACATTACATTCCTCCGATCAGACAGCGCGATCAATTCTTGTGTTAAGTCTAGTTTCCCGATATGCGATTGTCAAATAATGAGCTATAGTTGCCTCATGCTCAGCTATCGCCATGCCTATCATGCCGGCAATCAGGCAGATATTTTCAAACATTTCACTCTTTTCCATATTGTAAAGTACCTTTTACAAAAAGAAACGCCTGTTGCCTATCTGGATACCCATGCCGGGGCAGGCTTGTACCGGCTGGATTCCGAGGCCTCCTCGAAGACAGGTGAAGCACAAGCGGGTATTCTTTCCCTGCTAGAGGCTCAGTCGAAACTACCCCCAAAAACGGACAGCACGCAATCATTTGTCGGGTTTTGCAAAACCTTCCTGGATAAAACAGGATATTATCCGGGATCGCCAGCCATCGTAGCCAGTTTGCTTCGTAGTCAGGACAAGCTCATCCTGATGGAACTACACAACAATGAAATAGATATTTTGAAACACAATTGTGGCCCGGACAAACGAATACACATCCATCACCGTGACGGGTTTACCGGTTTAGAGGCATTAACCCCGCCAACGCCCCGACGGGGTCTGTGTCTGATTGACCCGAGCTATGAACTTCCGGGAGATTATGCCTCTACAGCTCAAACTGTGCTGGAAACCGCCCGCCGGTGGCCAGCAGGAATCATGTTGATCTGGTATCCTGTTGTCGGACGTCGTGAGAATCAACTTAAAGCCATGCACCACGCAATATGCACAAGCGGACTTCCGGTACTGGATATCTGCGTGCAGTCAAAAAACGCTGTCACTGAATACGGCCTTGCCGGTTCGGGAATCCTGGTGGTCAGGCCCCCCTGGAACATTCATCACACTCTGGGTCTGGGCATTCGGGAGATTCTGGAGATCCTTGGCCTGCAAGAAGATACGTTTTTTTCTTGTACACGACATGGCCGCTCAGATTAAGGTTGACACCCCAAAAAAGCCCCCCTACACTTAATCAATTCTATGAATGTGTTTTCCTTTCCCGACAACAGCGACGACATAACTGAACTTGAACAACGGTTCACACTCGATTCACTCGACAACTGGAATACTTCCGCCGGTTTGGTGGAGTCAGCCATACACATGATACAGCAAACCATTTCGGGCGCCGAATGCCGCGTTTTCGTCCACGTCCCCGAAGCGCGCGAGTATCGGGAAATAGATCGTGAGGGTATCGCCTCCATTCCCGATGACTCCCTTTTTTCTGGATGTCTTGCCATGTGCGACACCGGCCTTTCTCTTGACCAGTTTTTTTCCGAATTCGCTCTCGAAGACCCGCTGCTTCACGAATTGCTTACCGTTTCCTACGGTGCCTATTATATCTATCCGATAGTACACCGCTTCAGTCTTCTTGCGTTTATTCTTCTGTGCCAACCGGCCATCAACCTGCTCAACAGTCCAATGACCGCCTCTCGGGACCATATCGATTTTCTCGATGATGTCGCATCCCGCATGAAAATCAATCTCTATGCATCCTCCATCGCGGACAGACGGCAACGGGAGTTGATCGGGATTGCCCGTTTCCCGGCACGCCTGAAGAGGCATCACAGCATCGCCGAACTCTCGTCGCATATTCTGGAAGATCTTGCGGAACAAATACCATTTGACCGCGGTGTGTATTATGAATTCGACGAGTATTTGCACAAGCTGATACCTGCCGCCTGGAGCGGCATACCCACAGAACCGGGAGTACTCGAATCGGGTAAGGGTGTTTCAGGCCATGCCGTCGAAAAGCGCCGGGCGTTGTACATCCCGGACCGAAGCAAGCATCCCTCATTTTCCTTCATCAACGAAGAAGCCTTCATACAGGGTTCTTTCATATCGGCTCCCGTATGTACCGACAAGCGGGTCATCGGGGTCATTACTATCGCGCGAAAACCGGAATCAGGCGAATCGTTTGGCGTTGAACACCGCTATACACTTGAAATCGCGGCGGCCTTTACGGCGAGCGAGATTAGCAGCAGGCGGCTGTATGATGAACTTGAGCAAAGCTACTTCTCGACGGTGGCCTCACTCTCGCGCGCCCTGGAAGCCAAAGACGAATACACGCGGGGACATTCGGAGCGGGTCATGACATATGCCGTCGGTATTGCGCGGACGCTGAAACTGTCCCCTGAGTCGGTCAGGCGGATTCGCTACGCAGCCATTCTGCACGATATTGGCAAAATAGGAATCAGTGACTCGATTATATGCAAGCCATCCTCACTGACGGACATCGAGTATGCGGAAATAAAACGGCACACTGAAATAGGGTATGATATTGTCAACTCTGGCAGCTTCTTCGCTGAAATCCGGGATTTAATCAAATATCATCATGAAAAACTGGATGGCAGCGGATACTACGCCAAACACCGGGGAGATTATCCCTGGGAGGCGATGATTATCAGCCTGGCGGATATCTATGATGCGCTGACCTCGGATCGCCCGTATCGGGAAGCCTTTCCCCGGGAGAAAGCCCTTGAAACCCTGAAAGAGGTCATCGGAATAAGCTTTGACGACCGAATCTATGACGCCTTTACCAAATGGCTTGTCCACTCGGAAACCGCTCACCCCTCTTGACAGCTCCACGGACACTTTCTATGATGGCCGCATAATTCTTCAGGGCGGGGTGCAATTCCCCACCGGCGGTATAGCCCGCGAGCCCGTGCGCCTTTTCGGCACACCATGGCAGATTCGGTGAAACTCCGAGGCCGACAGTTACAGTCTGGATGAAAGAAGAAACCAACTCCGGTACGTGCGCTTTCCCGAATATAGTGTGCGTATTGGCTGAATCTGTCTATTCGCCCTGAAGACATCCTTGTTTTCGGGGTTTTTTTATGCACACGCATCAACACGATGAACAATTCATGCGCCTGGCACTGAAGCTTGCCCGCCGGGGCCAGGGCAGAACCAGGGCCAATCCCCTGGTGGGAGCCGTAATCGTAGATAACGGACACATTCTGGCAACGGGATGGCATCGTGCCTGGGGGAAAGCGCACGCCGAAATCGACGCATTGAATGCGGCACGTAAGGCCGGTCATCACGATCTTTCGCTCGCCACGCTCTATGTGAATCTTGAACCGTGCTGTCATCAAGGCAAAACACCACCCTGTACCGGGGCCATTATTCGCGCAGGAATCGGGACTGTGGTATGCGGAATGGAAGACCCGAATCCTCTTGTCAGGGGCAAGGGCATGAGCGAACTGCGTGCTGCGGGCATACACATTCGCTCGGGTATCTGCGAAACAGAATGTCGTGAACTCAATCATCCCTTTATCAGGTACATGGAAACAGGTCTACCATCAATCACCCTGAAAACGGCTTCCTCCCTTGACGGCAAGATAGCCACTGAAACCGGAGCTTCACGCTGGATTTCGTGTGAACAGTCCCGGGCGGAAGTACACCGCCTCCGCTCCCGGTCGGACGCGGTCCTTACCGGCCTCGGCACAATTCGGGCGGACAACCCGCTCCTCACCGCCAGGGTTTCCGGCCAATCATGTTCACCCCAACCGGTTCGGATCATAATTGACTCGCGGCTTCAGATCCCGCCCGAAAGCGCAATTCTCGCGACAGCCCTTCAATTTAAGACAATTATCGCAGTCAGACGAGATCTGGTTGAGCATGCCGACGCCGATTTCCTGAATCGTATGCGCATGGCAACCGAAGCCGGCGCGGAAGTGCTTCCAGTCAATCAAAAGGATGGGCACATCGACCTTGTCTGCCTGGCGCGCCTTCTGGCAGACAGGGGATTCCTCTCGATACTGCTTGAGGCGGGCAACACATTGGGAAACGCAGCGCTTCACGCCGGAATTGTGGATCGGGTGCGAATGTATATTGCTCCCATCATTATTGGCTCGAATGAAGCGCCATCAGTATGCGGAGACAAAGGCGCGATAACGATTCAAAGCGCATGGCGTCTGCACCGAACCCGCTATCGTCGCTGCGGGACGGATATCGTTGTGGAGGGAACATTATGTTCACCGGAATAGTTGAAGAAATCGCTGTAGTCCGAAACATTACCAGCCGGGGAACCGGCATGACAATCTGTATCAAGGCACCAAGGATTGCCGGCAAAATATCAGTCGGAGACAGCGTGGCGGTGAACGGGGTCTGCCTTACCGCCCGGGTATGTGACGGGACAACGTTTACAGCAGATATTATGGCGGAAACTCTTGCACGTACAACCTTTTACCGTTTGAAGAGCGGACACAAACTGCATCTTGAACGCGCCTGTACGCCGGAAACCCGCCTCGGGGGGCACATTCTCAGCGGTCACATCGATACCCTTGGCACAATTGAGCGGATAGCGCACACGGATACGGGCATACATATCCTGGTTAGCCACAATCCCGCATACTCACGCTATATTGCCGATCGCGCCTCCATCGCGCTGGACGGTGTCAGTTTGACAGTCATGCACGAAGATTCCGGCCATTTTCAGGTATCGCTCATTCCTCATACCGCCAACACCACCCTCCTGGCTACCAGACACCGGGGAGCCGCCGTCCATCTCGAATTTGATCAACTGGCAAAATATGCACAGAAAACGCAGTTCATATCTCATGCGTCAAAGGACCAGGCAGCAACAAAAACACTCACGATTCACGGACTCATCGAACAGGGGTATTGAACATGAATAATCACATGAAAAAAGCCATTGCGGATCTTGCAGCGGGAAAACTCATCATAATCGCCGATGATGAAAAACGGGAAAACGAGGGAGACCTTGTCATGGACGCGCGCTTTGCATCACCCGAACGCATAGCGTTTATGGCGCGTCATGCATGCGGACTTATTTGCGTTCCCATGCGGACTGAACGGCTCGCGGCACTCGGATTAAAACCGATGGCCGAAGTGAATAGGGATCCTCATGGAACGGCTTTTACAGTATCGGTCGACCATCGCAGCTGTACAACCGGAATATCTGCGGCAGATCGGGCCTTGACCATACGGGCTCTTGCCGACGACTCCTCGACGGCATCGGACTTTCGCATACCGGGTCATGTGTTTCCGCTTGCCGGCCGTACAGGAGGGATTGCGGAACGGCAGGGTCATACCGAGGCGTCGCTTGAAATGGTACAGGCAGCACGTGCCGACAACAGTTACCCTGCAGCGGTAATATGCGAAATATTGAATCCGGACGGAAGCATGACCCGCGGTGTTGACCTGGAACGGTTTGCACAAGTTCACGAACTTCCACTGATCACGGTACGGGAAATTATCGAATACCGGAATACGCGTTTAAACACCCTCATACGCGAAGCACATACACGGTTACCTTTGGAGGACGCGGTATTTGATTGTTACGGGTACCGCAATGTCCGAACAGGGGAAGAGCATCTAGCGCTGGTACTCGGCCCGGTATCTGAACGGCAACCGGTAATATGCAGGGTCCACAGCGAATGCCTTACGGGAGACGCCCTCGGATCACTCAGATGCGATTGCGGGGCCCAATATAAAACGGCAATCCGGATGATTGCGAAGGAAGGCTGCGGAATACTTGTCTATCTTCGGCAGGAAGGACGAGGCATCGGGCTGGTAAACAAACTCAAGGCGTACAGTCTTCAGGACGCCGGGTGCGACACGGTGGACGCAAATCTCAGACTGGGTTTTCAATCTGATGAACGCACGTATGAGTGTGCTGCAGACATTATACGGGACCTGGGCGTCGACTCGGTCCAGCTTGTCACGAATAACCCTGATAAATGCAAATCTCTTGCCGAAAACGGCATCGAGGTAACCCGACGTATTCCCCTGGAAATTACCGCTAATGAGTACAACAAAGTGTACCTGGGCACAAAAAAAACACGAATGAATCACATTCTGTCACTGTAAAGAATTGACAACAAGGAGTCATACAATGAACGTAATAGAAGGAAATCGTTTATCCAGCGGAATCAGATTCGGCATTGTCGCCTCGCGCTTCAATGAATTCATTACCTCACGCTTGCTTTCGGGCGCTCTTGATGCCATTACCCGTCACGGCGGCTCCAAAGAAAATGTCACCCTTCTATGGGTTCCGGGTGCATTCGAAATTCCACTGGCGGCGCAACGGCTTGCACGATCCGCGGATATTGATGCCGTCATTTGCCTAGGCGCGGTCATACGGGGATCAACACCCCATTTTGACTATGTTGCCGCTGAGGTTTCAAAGGGAATCGCCCAGGTTTCCCTGACAACTGAAAAGCCGGTCATTTTCGGCGTGCTGACAACAAACACACTGGAAGAAGCAATTGAACGGGCTGGCAGCAAGGGCGGGAACAAGGGCTTTGACGCCGCCCTTACCGCAATTGAAATGGTCAATCTGTTGACGGCAATACCCTTGCAACAACCAGCCATTCAGCGCTCATAGTCTTTTTTTTTCGTTTGGGGTACACTGTAGGTCTATGGCAAAGACAACAGACGACAAAAAAATCATCTATACGATGGACCGGGTTTCAAGAAGTCATGGCACAAAACAAGTGCTCAAGGATATCAGCCTGTCCTATTTTTATGGCGCCAAAATCGGCGTACTCGGTCTGAATGGTTCGGGAAAATCGAGCCTTCTGCGCATCCTTGCGGGGGTAGATACCGAATTTACCGGCGAAACAAGCTGTGCGCCGGGTTATTCCATCGGCTACCTGGAGCAGGAACCGCATCTGGAACCGGGTAAAACGGTAAAAGAGGTGGTGTCTGAAGGCGTTCAGGAGACCGTCGACCTTCTGGCGGAATTCGACGCGATAAACGAAGCGTTCGGCGACCCGGATGCGGATATGGACAAATTGATGGACAGACAGGCCCGGGTTCAGGAGCGGCTTGACGCAACCAATGCCTGGGAGCTGGACAGCCAGCTCGAGCTAGCGATGGATGCCCTCCGTTGTCCGCCGCCAGACCAGATAGTGGACGTTCTTTCAGGAGGAGAGCGCAGACGGGTTGCCCTCTGCCGTCTTCTTCTGCAAAAGCCCGACATCCTTCTCCTGGATGAACCGACGAACCACCTTGACGCCGAAACGGTCGCCTGGCTTGAACGTCACCTGCAACAGTATGAGGGCACCATCATCGCTGTAACCCACGACCGGTACTTCCTCGACAATGTTGCCGGCTGGATATTGGAACTTGACCGCGGAGAGGGAATCCCCTGGAAAGGAAACTACTCAAGCTGGCTCCAACAAAAAAATGACCGGCTTGCCCGGGAAGAAAAAGGCGAATCGGATCGACGGAAACAGCTTGAGCGGGAACTTGAATGGATAAGCATGAGCCCGAAGGGCAGGCATGCAAAAAGCAAGGCACGTATTTCTCAATATGAAAAACTTCTTGCGGATGACGGGAAGGAAAAGCTTAAAGACACAAAAATCACCATACCGGCAGGACCACGGCTTGGAAATGTCGTTATCGATGCCAAGGGCTTGTCGAAAGCCTATGGCGAACGGCTCCTTTTTGACAACATCGAATTTCTTGTCCCTCCCGGCGCCATTGTCGGCATTATCGGCCCAAACGGCGCGGGAAAGACAACGCTGTTCAAACTCATTGCCGGAGCCGCCGGCCAGGCAGTGCCGAACGGCCCCGGAAACAAGCCGGAAATCGTCAAGCCGGACTCAGGAACCATAAAACTGGGAGATACCGTAAAACTTGCCTATGTGGACCAAATGCGCGGGAAGCTTGATCCAGAAAAGACTGTCTGGGAACAGCTGTCGGACGGCCTTGACGTTATCAAGCTCGGTGCCGTCGACGCAAGTGGTCGCGGCATTAACGGCCCGATCCGGGAGGTCAACTCGCGGGCATACTGCTCATGGTTCAATTTCTCCGGTTCTGACCAGTCCCGCAAGGTCGGGGTCCTCTCAGGCGGGGAGCGCAACAGATTGAATCTTGCCATGATGGTCAAGGAAAGCGCAAACGTACTCCTGCTCGACGAGCCGACGAACGATCTTGACGTAAACACCATGCGCGCGCTTGAAGAAGCGCTTGATACCTTCGCGGGATGCGCCCTCGTTATCAGCCATGACCGCTGGTTCCTTGACCGGGTATGCACGCACCTTCTGGCCTTCGAGGCGAACGGAGAAGTTGTCTGGTATGACGGCAACTGGAGTGAATACGCGGAATGGCGGCGACAGAAATACGGCAAGGAGGCAGACACCCCGCACCGGGGCGTCTACCGGAAACTGGAACGCTGATCACGTATTGAACGGGGCTCGCTCTTCAGGGGCGAGCCTGTCTTTTCTTTCGCTTTTCGTCATACAGCAACCGGTCCGCCCCGGACAGCAGCTTTTCCAGATTATACTGACCCTTCCCGAAACTGACGCTGCCAAGGCTGATAGACAGGCAGAAGGGTTCTCCCGAAGAACGATTCCACTCAGCCAATAATGTATCAAGGCGCATACGAATGTTCCTGTAGCTTTCTCGGTTGCTTTCGACCGCAACAACGGCAAATTCATCCCCCGAAAGCCGCGCAATTATATCAACCGCCCGAAACGCTTTACGCAGCAATACGGACATGGCAATCAGGGCCCTGTCTCCGGCGTCATGACCCCAGGTGTCGTTGATATATTTCAAACCGTCAAGATCCCCGAAAATCACCAGGCCGCCCTTATTCATGCGTTGATACATACGAATTGCCTGTTGCCCAAGCGCAAGAAAACCCCTCCGGTTATACAAGCCGGTCAGTTCATCAACGCGGGACATACTGTCCAGTTCCCGGTTGGTTTTCTCAAGGTGTTCCCGGAGGGCCCCCAGATTTTCCTCAATAAGAAGATTTTCCATATATACCAAATCGAAGCTGATAATATGCGAAAGCTGTACGCACAGTATTTCGTAGATGCCGGAACTCATTTTTCCGGGTTCGAATACCAGATATCCCAGTAAATCCTCCTGCTGATGCATGGAAGTAACCACGAGCTTCCTTCTCCTGTCAGAGAAGGTACCGTCAGGCAGCAGCATTTGTCGGGGATTAAAGCTGACTCCCTCAGAATCCCGCATTTCAGGCCAGTCAAGATCATAGCTCAAAATCAGGCGCGCATGGTCGGGAAGCACAAATTCGTCTTCCTTTTTACAGGTAATGCGCTCATCGTATAATACCAGCGCGGCGCTCTGAATCCTGAATGATTCAAGATCATGCTGCAGGGTTTCCAGAAGTTCCGAGAGCGTGAATACCGTATTGAGCCGGGCAATATAGTTCCGCATCCGGTATACATCGTCCTCGATTAAGAAACGTTCGTATCCCGGACTTCCGGAGAAGGCGACGTGCCACAGCACATTGTTTCCGCTCTCATCCACCGCGTTAATCTTTGGCTCAAGCTTTGCGACACAGCCACAGCTTTGCCTGAATAGAGCCCGACAGGGGACTTCATGGACCAGGGGGACAGATTCTCCCCGGGTAAGCCGTTCCGCGATCGACGCGGCGAAGCGTGATTGGCCGTACATATCCTGACTGACGGTGCTGATGGTCGGACTGTGATAGCTTGCGTGCTTGATGTCATCAAACCCGGTGACGATCACATCTTCCGGCACCCGATACCCCTTTTCCTGCAACGCGCGCAAGGCCCCCATCGCCATCATATCGCTCAGGGCAATCACGCACGAAAACTCGGGATGGGGACCTTTCAGGAATTGTTCCATCGCGTTATAGGACGCGGTGGTATTAAAGCCCCCGACAAGTATTCGCGACGAGTCAAGCTCTATCCCGTTTATGGACAGGCGTTTTTTGACCAAATCCAGCCGCTGTACGGATTCCGGGTTGTCCACCGGTCCGGTTATAACCAGGGGAGCAAGCCGGCCATGCACATGCAGCACATGATCAACGACCGCTGTCAGCCCGGGCACAATATCGGCTACAACGCTCGGTATGCCGGGAAGCGGAATCGATATGCTTACCAGGGGAATATCCCGAAGCGGCTCCAGCCAACGGACATATTCATCAAGCTTAATATAGTTGCACTGTATTCCCGTCAACACAATAAGGGCGTCGACAGAATGGCGCCGGATCATCGAATACACCGAAAGATGCTGATACTCAAAGCCAAAGGGCCAATTTGGGGAGCGCGCCGAAAAAACGACCAGATCCAGATCATGTTCACGACACCATGAATCGGCGCCATCCATAAAATCGCGGGAAAAACTGAGATCATATTCGTGCAGCAGGAGCCCTATTCTGGTACGCTTCATTCCCGCTCGCTCCTGCGCGATTTTTTCTCCTCGTACAATATGGTATCGGCCTCGCCGAGCAACTGTTCCAGGTTCGCTTCCTGCGAACCGTCAAACTGGATCGCTCCCAAACTGAACGACAGGACAAAGGGCTCCCCCGAGGTTTTATTATATTCGTCAAGCGAATGCGACACGCGTTCCCGAAGGCTTTCCAGGAATCCCCCCGGTATATCGGTGGCAAGAACGACAAACTCGTCCCCTCCCAGGCGGCTGACAATATCGGAAGCGCGAAACACCGAGGACAATACCTTTCCCATAGCAATTATTGCCCGATCCCCGGCCTCATGCCCGCATCCATCATTGATTTTCTTGAGGCCATCCATATCGCAATATACCAGAAGACCCTTGCGCCCCGTGCGGCGGACAAGATCAACCTGCTGGTTTCCCAAAGTAACAAAACCGCGCCGGTTATATAAACCGGTAAGCTCATCCGTTTGTGAAAGCGTTTGCAGGTCCCGGTTGTTGTTTTCCAATGCCTCGAGAGCTTCGCCTAACTGACGCTGTATCAATCTTCGCGCCTCGAATACCAGTGAAGTCTGGATGGAAGCGGCTATCTGGACACACAGGGTTTCGTAAATAACCGGATCGCAATTTCCGGGTTCGTACACGATGTACCCCAATTGCACGTCACGATGGAATAGCGCGGACGCGACGAATACCGACCCCTCGTCCGAAAGGACGCCGGGCGGCAACATGTTTTTTGACGGATCGAAGGGAATGGGCCGAAGCTCTTCTTCGAGACCGGTGTGCCGGTCATAATGCAGGACAACCTCCGCCTGCCGCGGCAACACAAAATCTGCCTCGCTATGATAGGCCCGGTGCTCGTAAAAAAGCACAATAACGCACGACTTCACGTCGAAAGACGCAAGTCCTCGCTTAATGTCTTCAAGTATTGCCTGCATTGAACGCATCGACACAAGCTGGGCCAGATAATGGCGCATATGGCTCACATCGTTTTGCATCCTGAGCCAGTCCATGCCCGCTAGCGATATCTGGCTGAAAGAATAGGGAATGCGCTCATTTGCGTCGGTAATAGCGACAAAGGTTTCTTTCTCATAATCCTTCGAAATACAGCCGCAGCTTTGCCGGTACATCACCCGGGTCGGAAGCTCCGTCAGCAGGGGAACGGAGTCTTGTGACACCAGCTCAAAAAGCAGCTGGGCGGCGGCTCTCCCCTGCCGGGGAAGATCCTGGCTAACCGTTGTCAGGGTAGTTCTTTCATGCCGGGCCCGCATAATATCGTCAAAACCCGTTACTATAATATCTTCAGGTACCCGATATCCACATTCCTCTATCACATGCATCACCCGAATAGCCATATCGTCGTTCATGCATATAATCGCGTCAAAATCGGGAGGTCCTTTTTGCAACAGGGCTCGAAGAACCCGCGGATTATAGTCAACGGTAAAATCGCCCTCAAAAACATGATTGTCCGCAAGAGACAGGCCCTTCTCGGCGGTGTAGGCCAGAATAATCTCGTACCGCTCCCGGGCTTCCGGGTTCGAATCAGGCCCTTTTACGACCGCAAACCGCCTGACCCCGTGTTCTGTATACAGATGTTCAAGCAAAATACGCATACCCGCGCGGTTATCGATAACGACGCTCGGAGTGCCAGGAATTTCTACCGATACACTGACAACCGGAACCGGTGAAATGGACGCGACATACTCCCGAATCTCCTGTTCCGACATAAAAGTGGCAACAGCGCCGGTCACCATGATAAGCCCGTCAATATTCGCCGGGGTTAAATGGGAATATATAGCCGGATTTTGATACTCATATCCATGCTCGCCACGGAAAGCCCGTCCCGAAAAGACAACAAGCGACACATCATCCCTTCCACGGCACCAGGCAGACACGCCCTGAATCATGCTCTTCGCATAATCCGAGTCGGTCGTATTTACTTGCAGCCCTATCCTGAATGTTCCCTGATACATTAGACCCCTTTAGCAGATGTCGCACCACTTTTACTATACAATACTTTCCACTCAGATTGAACGCCCTTCCCGTGAATTTGTGCTATTATTGGTCATAACACAAGGAGCTCCAATTGAGCGAAAACTATCAAAGCATCGCGGTTCTCATTGACGCGGAAAACATCTCGCATACCTATATAGAAGACATTCTCGAAAAAGTGGCCCTCTACGGCGTTATCTCGGTTCGCCGCATCTATGGTGACTGGACTTCAGAAAAAATGAAGGGCTGGAAAAATCACCTCCTGGAGTTCGCCATCCAGCCCATTCAGCAGTTCAGCAATACAGCCGGCAAAAACTCCACCGACAGCGCGCTCATCATCGACGCCATGGATCTTCTCTACCTCCAGCACGTCGACTGTTTTTGTCTGGTGTCGAGCGACAGCGACTTCACCCGCCTTGCCAGCCGCATCCGCGAGCAGGGCAAGTATGTCATCGGCATCGGCGAACGCAAAACGCCATCCTCCTTCGTCAACGCCTGCAACGAGTTTCTCCACATTGAACACGAGAAAAAAGACCCCAAGAGTGCGAAAAAACCGCCCGAAAAACGCAACAAGGCCGAAATTCTCCTGGAAAAGGCGGTCGATCAGCTTGCAGACTCCTCCGGCTGGGTGATGTTGCCCAAGCTCATGCACTATATCCGCCAGGTCAAGCCAGACTTCGACATCCGCGAACTGGGCGTCCGCAAACCCCTCGACTTCTTCCAGTCGCACAAGGACCAATACCGCGTCACCAAGGAACGGGAGGACGCTCCCGGCGCCATTTTTATCTCCCGTATCAGATAGACGGAACAGGATGAGGCAGAACGGGCGACGTTCTGTGGTCGGCAGGCCGAAACTTCCGCACGGAAAGCCCGGCCTGCCGAAACGCCGAGCGCAGCCGCGCCTTCGAAAGAATAACGGTTCGCGATCTCTCTTTTGTCCGATTTATACGCTTTTTACGTTAAAATCTCCATTTCGCCCTGTTCTTTTTCACCGATATTGCTACACTTTAAACGAATCAACTCATAGAGGAGGATGCGTATGCACAAAAAAATATTGATTCCCCTGCTGATCCCGGCTCTGGTAATTCTGCTCGGATCATGCGGATGGCAAGTACCCACATCGGCGAGGGTCATTACCAATCCGACCGTACAGGCAGGGTTTGGAACAAAAACCTTCGCCCTGTCCGAATATCTGGGTATCGACAATATCTCGGAACTCTTCGGTGAATCCGAAGATATGCGCGTATATGACTATCAGGACGGGGGGACAACCCAGAAGTACCTGATACACATGCCGATCGTAACCGTCCAGGTTGACGTCGGAGACTATCTTGACCAAACCTTCAGCCAGGACATAGAGCCCATATCCATTTCCATACCCGCGGTGGACTTTTCATCGTCCTTTAATACAACAGTGGACATCGGATCCATTGCAGCGGGCACCATTACGCAGCCGGCACCGGTTTCCCTGCCGGTAGCGGAAACTGGAACCAGCATGACCGAAGAATTGCCTGCTACAACCCTAGAGATGGCCGGATTCGACACCGTAACGCTTGAAAGCGGTAGTCTTGACCTTGTCCTCTCTCTTGACGGAGCAAGCGCAGGTTTCTCGGTCGACATTGTTTCGATAGAACTGCGTAACCCCGACACGAATGCGCTTATATCAAACGCAACGCCGAATGTTGCCGTTCCCCTCGATCCGGGAACGACGACCGTATCGCTCCCGCTCGCGCTGCGGACCATCCCGAACCGGCTCAGCCTGGTCGTGGAAGTAAGCATCTCGGGCGGCACGTTCGGTACCACGCGGAATATAAACGTTGCGTCCAGCCTGAACAATGTTGTCCTCTCCGGCGCCACCGGCATCGATTTCGCCGGCACCAACTTCCCCATCAGCACAAGCATCCCGGTATCTGCAGGAAGCGGATTCCACAGCGCTACCATCGGAGCGGGAGCAATCGATATGACCCTGGCCGCCCTCCCCACCGGCTGGACGGGCTTTACCCGTAACACGGAACTGTCCATTACGCAAACAGGCGGCCTTTCCCTCACTCAAAACCCGACAACGGATACCGCAATCAATCTTCCCCTTACCGGGGAGACGCTCAACACCGAAAGCATCAGCGTAAGCGGCAACTTTGCGATAAGTGCCTCAGACGCCAGTTTCTCCGGTTTATCGGGCGGCATTTTAACCCTAGGATCAAGTGTTGCTACTTCCATCACCAATTTTGCAACGCTTGTAATCGACGCGCCATCCGGTATTACCGACCCCATTTCCTATACCGAACCCACCAGTCCGGAACTCCTCGACTGGGTACAAAGCGTAACCTTTGACCGGGTCGGCATGGCCCTGACACTGACCAATACCCTGCCTGCAGGAAACGACCTTGACATCACGGTCAATTCAGCAGCCTTCGACCTGGTCAACGTGGAAAACACCTTCACCGCGGGAGCGACTGACGAAACCCTGGACTTTGTCAGGACAAACCTCACCTATACCCCGGGACCAACCATGGACTTCACCATCACGCTCGAACCGGTCGGTCTTGATGATCCTTCGGCCGGCCTTTTAACCCTGTCAAACATTACCCCAGGAGGAGACCCCATAACCATTTCCGGCCGCGTTGACATCATCGCCGAATGGTCCAGCGCGTCGATCGATGCGAACAGCCTTGCCCCCATCGTCGGAACCTTCCCGGAAGGGGACGTGATTGACCTTTCGGAAATTTCCTCTTTCCTCGGAGACCTTGAGTTCGACGAGATTCCCGTCTATCTCTATCTGAGCGGCATCGATGCCGGCTTGCAGCTTGACGGCTATCTTGAAGAAACCCATGGAGACATACCCTCTGGCCTTATCGGAAGTTCATCTTCACCCCAGACTATATCGCTTGTACCGAAAGGGCCGGTCTTCCCTGCGACAGGCAATGTCTTCTCAGGTACACTCCCCGAACCGAGCATAACCGCAGGAGTCGGACTTGAGTATTCATTCAATCTCGCAGAGGTATTGAATGCAACACCGGCAGACCTCGTGCTCACCTACAACTTCCAGCCCTCCGGTTCGGTAATCATTTCGCAAACCAACCTTACGGCCAGAGAGCTCACCGCAGAGCTCGTTATCGTTCTTCCCCTTGCGCTTAACAAAGCAGATCCGCTTGCACCGGCCGAAATCGTCATCGACGACCTTTCGGAGGAGGGCCTCGATCTCTTCGACCGGGAGGCGGGTCAAACCGATGAGGACATGGACAGGGTGTTCAACTCACTCAAGGAAATGTATCTCAACCTTGCGTACGCCAACTCGACCGGCATTACGGGAACGGTCAGTTTGCGGCAGGGAGCTTGGGAGTCAGAGCCCTTCACCCTCGCTTCCGGAACCGGTGACGCGACCTTCAGGATGACGGAAGACGACTTCCAGTTTATCCGGGATACCATTCCCTTCGCGCCGGACATTGTCATATCAACCAATGACGACGACCTCATGATTCTCCGTAACGCGGAGTTCACCATGACGCTCACCTCGTCCATCAGCACAGAGGTCGACGAGACCTTCGAGTTCTAAGGAGGAATACCATGAAACGAATTATTACTTGCATACTGTTAGCCCTTCTTGTCCTTTCCTCCTTGACCGCCCAGTCCGCGCGCTTTGGCGACGCTCGCCGCTACTTCGAGCTTGGCGTACGGGGAAACGGAGGTTTCAGCAACAACGTCATCGCCGCTTCCGACATTTTTCAGGAGGTCATCGTCATCGATCTGGTCCAACTGTCGAAGGATCTTCCCGAAGAGGGCATCGTGTTCAGCATGGAGGCAGATACCGGCTTCGATTTAAGCCTGAATCTCAAAAACTTCGGCGCGGGCCTTTCGTTCGGTGTGGAAACATCCGGATACGGAACCATACCCAAGGGAATCGTAGACCTTCTTGCGGAGGGCAATCGCCTCGACGAGACAAACTCGGGCAATGCCGAGATTATAGCCGACGTCCGCATGGTTCTGGACACCTGGTTCGGCACCCGTGTGAGTACCCCGTTCGGAAAAATAAACCTGCGGGTTAATCCCGGCTATTATGTTCCCTTGCTGCATATCGCGGACACAGACATCCAGTACAGTTTCCGGACAAACAGCGACGGTTCGATGGAAGCCCGGTCAGTCATGGATATTCCGGTCTATACCTCCTTTTCGGGAACGCTTGTCGAGGATGCCATAGAAAATGGCGACTTTGACGCAGCCTCCGCCTTCTCGGGCATTCCGGCAGGCGGACTTGACCTGAGCGCGGAAGCGGACTACAAGCTGTTCTCATTCCTGACAGTCGGGGCGCGTGTAAAAAGCATCCCGTTTATACCCGCCGTCATGAAGAACAGGACGCGTGTAATCGTGACGAATGAAGCGGTCATGACACCGCTCCTTTCCGATGAAACCGATGTAGACGATATCAATGTTGACGATCAAATCACGACTACAGAAAGCACAGAATATGTCTATGACACCAAGGAAATTCGCGTTTTACGTCCGTTCAAGTTGGGCGTAAACGCGGTCTACGCGCCCTTCTCGAACAAACTGCTCACCCTTCACCCGAATCTTGACCTTGCAGTGTATCAGGGTGTCTATGCGGATGTGGGACTCAAGGTTCAGGTAAGTCTTGCCGACCTCTTGATCCTCAAGCTTTCAACCAATCTGGAAGACAGACTGTGGAAACAACAGGCAGGCATTATTCTGAATGCCCGCGTCATTGAACTTGAAGCTGCCTTCGCGGGAACCTCTGCAAGCTTTACCAAGAGCTTCCAGGGAGCGGGGACCTCGCTTCTCCTGGCAGTCCGGATGGGCTTCTAGGATTTTGCTCTCTGTAATAAGTTTCAGACATATTTAATAAAAAGCGGGGCTGTCAGAATCTGACAGCCCCGCTTTTTTACACTGTACAGGATATTTCGATCCTTACAAGCCAAGATATGCTTTACGAACTTCTTCATTGGCTAACAGCCGTTCTCCGGTATCTTCCAGTTTGATGGAGCCATTTTGCAGGACATAACCCTTGTGCGCTATTTTCAGGGCCATGTTTGCGTTCTGCTCGACCAAAAAGATGGTGGTTTTTCTTTCCTGATTGATTTTTTTGATTATTTCAAAAATATGTTGCACGATTAACGGAGCGAGGCCGAGCGAGGGTTCGTCAAGAAGTAAGATGCGGGGTCGCGCCATCAGGGCCCGTGAAATAGCCAGCATTTGCTGTTCGCCGCCGCTCAGGGTTCCCCCGGCCTGATGCCGGCGTTCCGCAAGCCGCGGGAAAAGAGAAAAAACTTCCTCCAAATCCTGCCTGATTCCGTCTTTGTCTTTTCGTAAAAAGGCACCCATATCAAGGTTTTCTGTAACCGTCAGTTGCGGAAATATACGACGACCCTCCGGAACCTGCGATACTCCCATTTCTACCAAACGATGAGGAGCAATATTCGTAATATCCGTTCCGTCAAGCAATACCCGACCGCTCCGTACCGGAGTTATACCGCAAATCGACATTAAGGTCGTGGTTTTTCCGGCACCATTTGCCCCGATCAGAGTAACTATTTCACCCTCTTCAACGCTCAAAGAAATATTTCTCAGGGCCTGAATGTTTCCATAAAAAGTGCATACCGCGTCAAGCGTCATCAATGCCATCAGTTCACTCTCCCAGATAGGCCCGGATTACTTCGGGATTGCTTTTTATTTCAAGCGGACTTCCCTCTGCAATCATGCGCCCATAATCAAGTACATAAATACGTTCCGAAACATTCATGACAAGACTCATATCATGCTCGATCAAAAGGATGGTAACGCCCTCGGTGTCGCGAATAAAGTGTATGGTCTCTTCAAGTTCCCGTGTTTCCTGTGGATTCATGCCGGCAACCGGTTCATCCAGCAAAAGAAGGAAGGGATCGGTTGCCAGGGCACGTGCAATTTCAAGACGACGCTGGGCTCCATACGGAAGATTACGCGCCATTTCATTCACAAACATATGCAGACCAAGTTTCTTCAGTATGTCATAACTTTCCTCGACAACCAGTTTTTCCTCAGCCCGAGTCGCCGGATTCCGGGCGATTGCCTGTAAAATACCGGCCTTCAGAGAGTTATGCCGGGCAATCATAACGTTTTCAAGAACACTCATATTTCCGAAGAGACGAATGTTCTGAAACGTACGAGCCAGCCCTTTCCGGTTAATGATGTTAGGCTTCAAGCCCTGAATCGACTGCCATTTTTTTCCGTCCGGATTGATACTGACAGTCCCTTCCGTCGGGGTATAAACACCGGTAATGCAATTGAAAATAGTGGTTTTACCGGCACCATTTGGCCCGATAAGCGCAGTAATCTCGCCCTTGTTGATGTGCAAGCTTGCCGTATCAATCGCTCGCAATCCGCCGAATACCATCGAAAGGCGGTCAATTTCAAGTATTTTCATCTTGGTGCCTTCCATCATACGGTCTCCTCAAAAAGATGCTTTTTTCTGATGCGAGGAATCAAACCGTTTGGCTTGAAGATAATAATGACCAGCATGGCAAATCCGTAGATAAGCATTCGATATTGGGATAACGCGCGGAAATATTCCGGTAAAAGTTTCAGGAGGAGCGCCCCGACGATAGTGCCCGGAATTGACCCGGTACCGCCAATAACGACGGCCATCAAAATCATGATCGATTCCCACAGCGTAAAGCTGTCGGGATTAATAAAGGTTGTCTGGGCGGCGAGCAATACGCCCGCGATACCCGCAAAGAAGGCGCCCAGGGCAAAGGTCATCAACTTGTTTTTCAATAAATCGATCCCCATGGCCTCACACGCAATTTCATCTTCACGCATTGCCTCAAGGGCTCGGCCGACCCGGGAGTCCTCGATCCGGCGAACTACCATAATAGTAAACAGCACAATAACGACAACAATAAAATACAGGTACACGGCCCGTTGTGCAGGATTCAACCGGATATTAAACAACCAGGGCTGGGGAATGCGGGGAATACCCGAGGCTCCGCCGGTCAGGTCTCCTGAATTTTGCAATACCATGCGAACAATCTCACCGAATGCGAGTGTAATAATGGCCAGATAATCACCCCGCAGTCGCAATACCGGAAGGCTCAGCAAGACTCCAAAAAAAGTCGCAATAACTCCCGCAAGCGGCAGGGATATCCAGAAAAGGAACCCGGTTGAAATACCGGCTTCAACAAAGATTGGACCGACATACTTCCATAACAGCCCATAGGTGTAGGCGCCAACGGCAAAAAAAGCCGCATACCCCAAGTTTAATAGCCCGCCAAGACCTACAACAATATTTAAACCAAGAGCAAGAATGACATAAATCAGGGCGGTAATCATGATGTTGGTATGGTACATACCCAATACAAAGGGATAGGCGGTCACCAGCAGGGCGGCCACGGCAACCAAAGCGATCCGAACAGGCTGAACGGAAACCGCAGAGGTCAATTTCCGTCCCGCTCTGGATAACAAGCCGTTCGTGACATCCCGGGAGCCGCGACCTTCATTCCACTCGAGCGCGCGTGCCCACACCCAGGAAAAAACAACCGCTCCAATAAAAACAACCGGAACCAGGCTCCAGCGGAACTCAACCGAGGCGCGACCGGAAGAAACGGTCACTTTCATGACTACCAGTGGGAACAGCAAAAGCACAAACCACAGCGAAACCCGTAATGCCTCAAAAAGCTCTTTTAGCAATTTATTCAAACGTATCATCCGTTACACCTTCTGTTTTTGATTCTTTCCCAGAATACCGGCCGGTTTGAAAATTAGGAAAAGAATGAGTATGACAAACGCAAAGGCATTTTCATAATCGCTCGAGATATATCCGGTGCCCAAACTTTCAGTCCAACCCAGTATAAAACTACCCAATACCGCGCCCGGAATACTTCCAATGCCGCCCAACACCGCGGCAACAAAGGCTTTTATCCCCGCGATAAATCCTATGTAATAGTTTATTTGCCCCATGTAGGAGCAAACCAGTACGCCCCCGACCGCGGCAAGGGCTGAACCGATAATAAAGGTTACGGAAATGACGGAATTAATGTTCACCCCAAGCAATTGCGCCATATCCTTGTCTTGTGCGGTCGCACGCATTGCCTT
The DNA here is from genome assembly GCA_001604385.1 of Spirochaetales bacterium Spiro_09. Taxonomy (GTDB): domain Bacteria; phylum Spirochaetota; class Spirochaetia; order Treponematales; family Treponemataceae; genus Teretinema. The sequence continues at coordinate 36,285 of LVBK01000033.1, forward strand.
GCCGATCCGGGTAAATTTGATGAGGAAAATCAATAAAACCATAATGACCGCAGTCACCATTAATATGATCAACTGAGTTGAATTGATATACTCCCGAACCGGTACAAGAAAGGCGAATTCAGGCAAATAGGAAGGAAAGGACAGAAACTTTTCTGTTTGAACCAGCATGACAAAATTCTGCAAAATCATTGAAATGCCGATTGCGCTTATCAGGGCCGAAAGGCGGGGCTTGTTCCGCAACGGCCGATACGCAAGCCGTTCAACGGTATATCCGAATGCCGAAGAGAAAATAACTGCAGCCAAAACCGATAAAATGAGTACTCCATATATGGGTACCCCAAGGGTATATAAAAAACCGCCAAAAATGAGTGCGGTAAATCCGCCAATCATATAAATTTCGCCATGAGCGAAATTGATCAACTGCACAATTCCATACACCATCGTATAGCCGAGGGCGATCAGGGCATAAATGCTTCCCTTTGCTGTGCCGCTTAACAGCAGCTTGATAAAATAATCCATAAAAAGCAATCCTTGTTGGGTACAGCAATCCTCTCAAACGAGGTTAATCGGAATGAGGGGTATCCGGAACAACCTGTTCGGTAGTTCGGGACACCGTATCCAAATCCTTGCAGAACCTGGAATTAATGTTTGGAAACTTTCCACAATCGACAGAAAGGGCAAAGTTAACCAAAAAAACGTTCAAGAACAAAAGCAGGGCTGTCCCGGAAGCAATAAACTTCCGGGACAGCCCCGGCTGTTTCACGCGATCTCAGTAAATGTCAAAACTCTGTTATTTGAGTTCGACAAACTGGCCATCCCGTACCTGATAAATTGAGAAACCGAAACCGACTACGTCGCCTCTTTCATCAAAACTGATCTTTCCAAGCGCTGTATCAACAAATTCAGAACGAAGTGCCTTGGTGATCGCGTCATACTCTGTTGAACCGGCTTTTTCAATGGCGTTAACCAGTGCGGTCATGGCAGCATGGGCTTCCTTGAAGAACGCGCCCGGTTCAGAACCGAACTTCGCCTGATGAGAGGCAACAGCGGCCTTTGCCGCGGCAAGTTCATTGGTATCCATCGGTCCTGTTGCGTATACGCCTTCCGCATAACGTCCGGCTACCTCGATAAAGGTATTATCCTTGATACCGTCAGCAGAAATCATCGGAGCGTTGATACCACGATCGCGCATTTGCTGAACAAGTTTTGACGCTTCGGGATGATAGCCACCCCAGACGACACCGTCAGGACGGGCATTACCGATTTTATTGACAACAGCAGAATAGTCCGGAGCTCCGGGATCAACACCTTCGTACAGAAGAACGGTTATTCCCGCTTTCTCTGCATAATCTTTCACGAGATCGGCAAAACCTTTTCCGTAATCACCCTTATCATGAAGAATTGCCAGAGTTTTCAGCTTGAGCGAGGCGTTGATAAAATCAACGGCCAGGCGGGCCTGGGCATCATCCGGAGCGATAGTACGGAAAAAGTTCGGGTACAGACCGCTCTGGGTGAGGGGAGGATTCGTAGCCGACGGAGATATGGTTACGATGTTTGAGTCTACATAGATTCCCAACGCACTGCTGGTTGCGCCGGAGCAGATATGGCCAAGAACGGCGACGACCTTGTCGCTGACCAGCTTGGATGCGGCATTGGTTGCCAATTCCGGCTTGCACTGGTCGTCAACCACGACAAGCTCAATCTTCTTGCCCTTGATACCGCCACGGGCGTTAATTTCATCCGCAACAAGCCGCGCGGCATTTACCGAAGGCAGACCGTATGAAGCAAGGTCACCTGTATGTGCACCAGCAACACCGATTTTAATGGTTGTTTCTTTCTGTGAGCAACCGACAAGCAAACCCGCAACCAAGGCAAGGGCGAACAGTACCACAAGTACTTTTCGTTTTTGCATATAATTCCTCCTGATGTTTTACAATGTAAACAAACATTGCATCTTGTATATTATGTATCGGCGAAGGAATTGTCTATATACAAATTACAGAAAACTGTATTTTTATACATTCAGAAGTGCAAATAGTGAAACAATAAACGGCATTGCTGTATAAACTGAAAAAGCAAACAGGAAAAGATACCCAATCAGTTCAATTCCGGAGGACAGAACGAGCATACGCGACTCCTGCCTGCGCAAACTGAAAAAAAGTCCGGTCCGACCGAACCAGGCAAGATAGCCGGCAGCAATCACCGGCAGGGACATTCCGGTGGACATTGCAAGGACTGAAAGTACGCCGGTTCCGGTCATATTCAGGGTAACTGACAAAATCAAAACCAAAATTGCACCTGGACAAGGGTACAAGCCGGAAAGTAATACCGCCCCGAGACGGGTCGTTTTTTTATCGCCCCCATGACGATTTCCGGCAAGTTCCAATAGTACCCGTATAATCAGATACACCGACAGAAAAATCAAAAGGATATATGAAAAGCCTTCCATGTATACACCGGCCAAAGATGTATGCGCTGAAATTGCGCCGGATACGCTTCTATATACCAATATGAGAACAACAGCTGAACCACCATGCAGATATGACAATAGGAGGCCGCTTGCGGCCGGTTCCCATACTGGTGCCTTCCGGGCCAGATATAATGAAAACAGAATCGTTTTCCGGTGTCCGGGACCTGCGGCATGTAGCAGTCCATAAAAGAACGACACGGACAACAAACCCCACAACAAGCCGGTATCACCAGTCTCCTCAAACTGCCGGAAAGCATCGGCAAGCTTCTCGCGGACGGAACGTTGCCGGGCATTATAAACAGGATCCGTAGAACTAAGTCGTACCGGGGCAGGCATAAAACGCGGAGACACGGTCGTCTGTGTGTCATCCGGGGGAGGAGCCATAAAGGGATTTGAATAAACCGTTACGGCTGTTACCAAAAATACCGCACAGAAACACAAAAACCGGGGTTTAATTATCATAATAAATCCGTATTTCTTTCGGATAATAGGTTTTCAAGCCCGGCCTGTACGAATAATGAACCGTTGTATCATCGGCCGTGGCAAGCGGATCATAATACACCGGATAGTCTTTATTCTCGACAATTTCAAAACGGGGGCGGACAAGCGCAGGTTCATAGCGAAGGCGGACAGGTTGTTCACCCGGCCGAATGTCGCAAAAAAAGGTATAATCATAGACCGCCAGAAATAGTTCTCCCGGGGCATACCCGGAAAGATCGATATAAAACCGGTAGGATACCGTGCCATTGCGCTGTCGCGCGCTGAACTCTTTGACCGCTGCCGGATTGGACCGTTTTGACTGCTGACGGATAAATGTGAAGTAATAGTAATGTCGTAGATTGGTAAACGCATTGTTGAATATTTCCCGGGTTTCCGTTGCATCGAACTTGCCGTCACGGTTGTGGTCATAGCCATGAATCAGGTCAGCGCTGAAAAAGGAATCAAAGGTCCAATCAAGATATGCCCCTGACAAACGCTCCCCGCTCCATACAAACTCAACCTCGCTAGAAAAAAACATATGAGGGTGCGCGTTCAATGATCTACCTGCAAGTACGACTAATACGAACAAAACCATAAGAGCCCGTGAAGGTCTTCCCATTGCGTTACCTCACTACAAGCAAGCCGATTTGATACACAAGGGCAGAGGCCAGCCATGCCGATCCTGTCTGAAAGACCACTGCGGCAATGGTCCATTTCAATGAGCCCATTTCCCTGCGGATTGCGGCAAGAGCGGCAAGGCAGGGTGTATATAAAAGAGTAAACACCAGAAATGACAAGGCGGTTAAAGGAGTAAAATAACTTTCAAATCCCAGCGGAAGGACTACCGACAGGGTGCTGATCACCGCCTCTTTGGCGGCAAAGCCGCTTGTCAATGCGGCGACCGCCTGCCAGGAAGCGAAACCGTTCAAGCTGAACAAGGGAGCGATAAAACCTCCAAACAAGGCCAACATGCTTTCCCCTGCATCTTCAACCATTGAAAAAGATCCATCTAGGTTGGTAAAAAACCAGATAACCAGAGAACCCAAAAAAATAACCGTAAAAGCCCGATGCAAGAAATCCTGAATCTTGTCGTACAAATGCAAAATCACCGTACGGACAGAAGGGAGTCGATATACCGGCAGCTCGAGCACAAACGGTATTGAACGACCACGAAAAAGCGTATTCTTGAACAAAAACCCGCTGAGAATGGCAATGAGAATCCCCCCAAAATATAAAAGGCTCATGACAATCACCCGGTGCGAGGGGAAAAAGGCTGCAGTGAATACGGCATATACCGGAACTTTTGCCGAACAGGACATAAATGGGGTTAATAAAATGGTCATACGTCGATCACGGTCACTCGAAAGTGTCCGGGTAGCCATCACTGCAGGAACCGTACAGCCAAAACCGATCAGCATGGGCACAAAGGATCTGCCTGACAGGCCAATGTGTCTGAGCAGTGAATCAAGCACAAAGGCTACGCGGGCCATGTATCCGGTATCTTCCAGCAGGGACAAAAAGAAAAAGAGAATCACAATAACCGGCAAGAAGGAAAGCACGCTACCGACGCCGGTCAAGGCCCCATCAACAATCAAGGATCGAATCCAGGGATTCACTTCGGTTTTACCCAGAACCTCATCGATCATGCCTATAAGATATTCTATACCACCGGAAAAAAGGTCGCTGATAAAGGATCCGGGAGGACCGAAGGTACAAAAAAAGATGGCTACCATCGCAAGAATAAACACAGGAATGCCCAAATACGCATGCGTCAAGAGACGATCAAGATTAAATGATCGTTGTTGCTCCCGACTCTCTGTTGCTTTATTAACCGCCCGGGAAACCAGGTCTTCTATAAAACTGTACCGCATATCGGCAATAGCAGATTCTCTGTCAGTGCAAAGGTCGCTTTCCATTTCGCGAATAATACGACGGATAATGTCCCTATCAGCTGCGGGCAAAGCCAGGGACGCTTCCATCGGAGGGTCGCCCTCGATCAGCTTGGTCGCTGCAAAACGGCTTTCAATCCCCAGCCGCGTTGCCGCCTCTTCAACAATATGACTGATTGAGTGCAGAGCCTTATGTACCGGACCGGAGCAAAAATCGATACGTCGACGGCCATCAGTTACAGATGCGGGGATCTTTCCTGCTGCGGCGTCAACAATTCGCTCGATCAATTCTTCGATTCCCTCGCCTTTGTTTGCAACAATGGGTACGATAAAAACACCAAGCTCTTTCTCAAGCATCGCAATGTCTATGGACCACCCATTTGCCCTGAATTCATCCATCATGTTAAGCGCAATAACCATCGGTATTCCCAGGGTCATCAGCTGCAATGACAGGTAGAGATTGCGCTCGATATTTGTTGCATCGACAATATTTAATATGACATCGGGCTTTTCGGATACCAGAAAGTCCCGGGATACCACTTCCTCGGGGGTAAAAGGAGAGAGGGAATAAATTCCCGGTAAATCAACAACGGACAATGCGGGATGTTTCCGTACCGTCCCCTCTTTTTTCTCTACCGTGACACCGGGGAAATTGCCGGTATGCTGATTACTTCCGGTCAACTGGTTGAATAGCGTTGTTTTTCCGCAATTTTGGTTACCAGCAAGCGCGATACTGATATTCACGATGCGTCCTTTTTGACTTTTATGATGCGTGCATCCTCGCCGCGTATGGTCAGTTCATACCCGCGCAGGGAAAGTTCCAATGGATCCCCAAACGGAGCAACCTTTCTCACCCTTACTCTCGTACCGGGGGTCAACCCCATATCAAGCAACCGTCGGCGCAAGGCCCCTTCGCCCCCAACGGCAGATATCACACCGGATTCTCCGGGTTTCATTTGGTCAATGCTCATTGTTAGCCCTTTCTTACACAAACAGTATAATTACTGTTGTTTCCCGGGAAAAATTACAGTATAGTAAGGTATGCCCGATTCATTGAGCGCATCCAAACAGGATTACCTGGAAACCATATTAGAATTTTCTGCCGAGTCAGGCAAGGCGCGATCCATCGATATTGCGCGAACACTCGGCGTTTCACGCGCAAGTGTCAATAAATCCCTGTCGGTTTTAAAGGAAACCGGGTTAGTTGAACACGAACATTATGGAGATGTTCGCCTGACTGCTGAGGGACTGCGCATGGCACGAGCTATACGGGGAAGACATGTCATGCTCAAAGCCTTTCTCTCTGAGGTACTGGGCCTCCCCGCAGAAACCGCTGAACGGGACGCTTGCCGTATGGAGCATGCTATTTGCACAGAGACAGCAGAAAAGTTTGCGGACTACCTTTCAAAGATACTGGAAGAAAAAAAGATACATCATTCAACATGACCATGAAACGTACCTCCTGAAGACCTGTCGGGAATCCAGGAGGTGTTGCTCACCGGCTCAAACGCCGGCTGTCTCCACGTATTTTTTCAGTTGTACACCCGCTACCTTCAGATTTGTAATTACTGACGGCCCTGCAATACAGCCTCCCGGACACGCCATGACTTCCACCAGATTACCTTCTGCGGGTTTTTTATCCGCTGCAGCCTTACCAAAGGCTTTCAACTGCTTCATACCTGCAGCATCCAGTCCGTTGATGACATAGGGGCGCAGCCGCTCCGTATCCTTAACCCTGATGCGGACAGCTTCGGCGACACCGCCGGATTGGGCAAAATTCCGTGCAGACCCGGTTGGCTGCGTTTCGCACACAAGACTTTCGCTCGTTCCGACATCGATACCCTTGGCAACAAAAAGGGCTCCCAATTCCTCAGCCGACAATACATAATCGACATAGGGATCGTCGAGGCCTTCCTTTCTTTTGGCAAGACAGGGACCGATAAATACCGTTACATACGACGCATCCTCTTTCCGCGCAATTTCCGCGGTATAATGCATGGGCGATCGGGTTTCAGACACGCAGGGAATCAACTCCGGTGCATGCAAATGAACTGCACGAACATATGCCGGACAGCAGGACGTTGTCATAACTACGTCGCCCCGATCCATCCGCTCTTCAAATTCATGGGCTTCCTTGTCGGCGGTAATATCGGCACCCACGGCAACTTCAAAGGTTTTATAAAATCCCGCAGATTTCAGGGCACCTTCAAGCTGTCCGGGTGCGGCCCGAAACTGGGCAGCTATTGCCGGCGCATACATCGCTACGACCTTTTTTCCTTCCATCAGATTCTTTATTACGTCAACCAGCTGCCCCTTGTCCATCATCGCCCCGAACGGGCATTCACGCATACAGGCACCGCAAAAGGTGCATTTGCTGTAATCGATGCGCTCCTTTCCGTTTTCATCCTTGGAAATGGCACCCACCGGGCAGGCTTCCTCGCAGGGTACGGGAATTTTGATAATGGCATGATAGGGACAATTCTGTTTGCATATGCCACAATTTATGCAGGCTTCGGCGTCAATAACAGCCCGGCCATTTTTAATTTCAATACACTTTTTCGGGCAATTCATGACACAGGGACGGGCAACACAAGCCTGGCAGGCGTTGGTCACCATATAATGTGAACGGACACACGCATTGCAGGCTTCATCCAGAACAGTCAGCATGGGCTCTGTCGGGCGGTCACGATTCAGGGCGTCACGGGCATACTCGGCCAGTTTCTTTTCGTCATCGTAGTCTTCGACACTGTGCCCCAACCGCGCTATAACACGCATGCGCAGGACTTCACGGTCATGATACACGCAGCAACGAAACGGGTCGGCATTTAATGGAGCCATCTCGCGGGGTATATAATGAACTCCCTCTTCAAGCTTGCCTTCCAGCTGCAATTTTGCGATACGAACCAATATTTCACGCTTTAGTTGAGCCGCGCCATTATTGATATTAAGCATCTATCATCTCCCTGATCCGGGCAATCACGGCCGGCAGGGTCGCACCCGCCATAACTTGATCACCGACTATCACAAAAGGAGCTCTGCCATTTTTTGCATCCTTGCAAAAGCCAAGACAGGTTGCGCCTTCCACTTCCACCAAATCCCGAATATCATCCGGCAATTCATCCTCCAGAAGAAGGATATCTGATGCGCCCATGACATAACAGGCTGTGCCTGAACAAATAACTATCCGTAATTTTTCCGCCATGTTTCTCTCCCTGTCTGCTCACAAATACGAGATATTGACCTCTTTGAGGTACTGTTCCGCAAGCAGCTTTTGTATTTTTTTAACGACATTTCGTCTGATCTCCAGCTCCACTGGCATGTTCGGGTCCTGATGCGCCTCGTTAATTTTCGTGCCGACAACTATCTGTATACGATCACTATCCAGCAACAACTCGCACAGTTTACGTGCGCCATGTTCCCTCTCCTGCTCGATACCGGCCGAACCACCCGAACGCGCACCCCGCTCAAGTATTTCCGAAACACGGCCCAGCGTAATAATTCCTTCTGTAACCAAATCCGCGCCTTCCATTACAGACATTGGGGGTATCTCCGGATCAATATTTTTCAAATCAAGCTTGAGCTTGCGTCCCAATTCCCGGGACAGAATATTTGCAGTCGTTCCCCCGCACAGCACCTTTTTACCCGGAAACATGGAAAACAGGCGGGCCATTTCAGAATCCCGGTCCTGATTGACCGGTGGCCCGGTCATTATCAACAAGTCCCGCGGATTCCTGAAATAAATAACCCCGCAGGTTATGTCATCCTTGGCGCGGAAGCTGTCCTGCTGACGGGCCTGTGTTACGACGGTCCGCGCAAGATCCCGCGCGCTGATCGAAGGATTCCTGCTTATATTATCCAGAATAAAATCCTGTACAAGACACGGACCCCATCCCAGGGGAAAAGCCCGCGACCCCATACCTGACTGGGTTACCCCGTCAGAGAAAAAAACCAGACGATCACCAGGCCGGGCTTTATAATCTGAATAATAGAGCGTGGCCTCCTTTGCGGGAGCAGTCTTCTTGTTCTTGCGTTCTATCGGGGTGCACTGCTTGATCGGTTCGACAACGGTATTTTCGCGAATCAGGACGTACCCCGGGTTATCGTACTCCATAATGCGCACAGACGAATTCGGCTCAATATCGACAAGGGTGAAGGTGGCATAGCTGATACCCCGCTCCTTGCATACCGGAAGAGTGCTCATGATAATATCGGCCGCCCGCTTGATCGGTATGTCCGACGCTATGAACTTCAGCGCCATGGTGGCGGTCAGCGTTGACAGAACACCGGCTTTGATACCGGACCCAAGACCATCCGACAACACGGTAATAACACGGCCATCAGTCTCATTTTTCCGGGATAGAAAGGTGTCTCCCGGGGCTCCCTGGTTATATTTCGAACACTGATAGTGTCCGACTTCAATAAAGGCACCGGCAGCTATAAGATCGCTCATACATCGTCCTCATCGATCGCAGAGAAAGATTCAATAATCGAGTTGAGCGTTGCTTCGGTTTCAGCCGCATTTTCCCCAAGCAAGAAGGCAATTTTTTGAACGACCGCCAGGTTTTTGTCAATAACCTTGCGGGTTTGCCTGATAACCCGGTCGCGTTGAACTTGAGGCGCCGTAACATCCTGAATGACCCCGCACGAACTTTCCCCTTTTTCGATGGAAAATACGGTCGCATGGAATATCTTTTTCCCTTCCCGGAATTCATGTTCCACTACATCCGGACCGTCAACTGTCATAACATCGCGGAAAAATCGCGCCATGCCGGTTATGGCTTCCAGGTCTGCCCCTTCCATCCCCGGCCTGGCCTCATACATCGACTCAATATCGCTTCCCATCAAGTGGGCAAAATTCTCGTTGCACTCCACTATTTTCATGGAAGAATCGCAAATTACCACACCGGACGGGATCGCTTTAATCAGCCCGTTAGCCTTCTTTTGTGCAAGTTTTCGCATGTAGGACACGCACATGGTCTTTTCTGCCCGGTTTTCCAGCATAGCGGCAACAAAAAGACGGCAGGTATCATAGCCGCAGCTGCCGCAATTGAGCTCATCCGCAATCGTCAGTTTTCCAACCTGCTTCAATGCGGAACGAAGCTCATCCTCGCTGTGACTGAGCGGAACAGGCCGTTCAATCGGCAGAGTCCCGGCAAGCTCCGGAACCGGATCACAGAGGGCGGCTGATTCCTCTGGGGCATTTTGGGCATATTCAAGCAACCTGATTCGCCGCAGGGATGAAGGTCTTTTCAAGGAAACAAGCGGACCGTTTACACAGCCGCCCGGACAGGCGAGCAATTCCATAAAAAGAGGAACCTCAAGGTCTTCATTTTTCAGGCCGCGAATAGCCGCATCAATCGCGCCGAGTCCGGTTACCGACATCATATGAACTCCGACGGAAGGTGAAAACTTTTTAACCGAAGCGATCATTCCACCGTCAACGCCGTACAAGCTTCCCGAGGAAGCCCGAAAGGGTATGAACCCGCTGCCAGAACCCATGTTCTTGTCATGTCTTTCGCGGAGATTTCCGGGATCAATTCCCGCATCGTTCATCCATCCGGCCAGTTCGGCAAAACTGATCGCCGCATCAACGGTCTGCCACACATCAGCTTCACGTTTTTTGGCAATACAGGGGCCGACAAACACAACGCCGATATCTTCTCCATAAATTTGCCGCAGGTAGCGGGAATGGGCCAGAAGGGGGGAAGCCCTGTCGGTAATAAACCGCTCGTACTCGGGTAAATAACGTTTCACGTACTCCACCGCGGACGGGCAGGCAGACGACAAATACAGACGTTTTGTATCAGATTCCGTACCGGAAGCTATCTTTCCCCGCGCAAGGGCAAAATCCTCAGCCAGACGGGCAGACACCAGGTCCGCCCCGATCGCAGTCTCCGAAACGCCAAAGAAGCCCAGGCTTTTAATCGCTTCAACAAGTGTCTCGGGTGGAATTCCGGTAAATTCCGAGGCAAAAGAAGGAGCAAGGGACACAATAACCTTGTCCTTCAGTTTCAACAGCTGGCGGGCACGACCCAGATCGTCCCGGACTCGCTTTGCTCCGGCCGGACACACCGTCACACAATGGCCGCACAGGACGCACAGGGAAGAAATAACCGCCGCATGCCCGTTTTCAACACGTATTGCCTTTACCGGGCATTCACGGATACATTTGTAACAATCCTGGCATTGCGTCTTTTCTGTATAAATGGGATTAAGATAATTCATGGTTACCCCCGGCACAAGGTGTGTTCGAGCAAATCGGTAATCATACCGGGAAGAACGCCGCGGATCAGTTCGCCGTTGATCATGATATTCGGTCCGTCCTTGCATTTGCCCGTGCAAAGGCATCCCTGTATTTCTACTGTTGCGGACAATTTGTGCTCACGCAAAAAGCGTTCTATAATTTCCGCATTAAGGTTGTTTCCGCGGGAAAAGCAGGAACTGCCCATGCAAACAGTGATGATTGTTTCGGGATCTTTCATAACGGCTCCTGAAGCAAATGTATAAAAATATATCGATTTGGTCAATAATCCATGGAGGCTCGCTTATGGACATATCAGCGTCACGGACAAACCCGCCCGTCGACATTGTCGAAAACCTGCAGGAATTTTATTCACGTATCCAGGAATACTACGATGAGCTATTCCCTCTGGACGAGCGGGTGGTTCGCTTCTACCAGGGCATGGAACAGGAATATCGGCAGTCTCAACGGGGAGACGCAATTCCCATGTTCCGCTTTCTGGGAATTGGTTGCGGAACAGGAAATCTGGAAAACAGACTGGTTACCCTCGGCTTTGACGTAACCGGTATAGATAAAAACGCGGATATGGTTGCCACGGCTCAACGCAGAATGAAACGGAGCGGGGCCTCAATCAGGTTTTTTGAAATGTCCTCAATAGATATGCGGCGGTTTCTCAAGGCATCATCGTTCAACGCGGTATCATCTCTGGGCAACATTCTACCCTTTATTGGAGATGAAACACTGATCAGGAAGTTCTTTCATGACAGCAAGGCCCTGCTCGCACCAGGAGGAGCCCTCGTCGTCGAGCTGGCCAATTTCGATGCCTACCGCCCGAACGAAACAATACGACTACGCGATAAAAGTTCCGTGCGAGTCCTGCTCGCCAGAAGTTTTACCCCGGCAGATGACGGCAAAATGCTGCTGGACGTCATGCTTGAATTGGGTAACGGAAGCAGGATTGTACTTCAAAAACGCACCCATATTCTGCCCATTCACAGTCAAACCGCCGAACAATGGGCGCGCGAAGCAGGGTTCACCACAATGAATCGGTACAGCGGTTTTGACAAGGAGCCATGGTCAGCTGAATCCGAGTCAATGGTCCTGGTGTTCAGCTAATACTGGATCGAGGCAGAACGGGCCCTGCCGGTTGTCCGAAGGGCCGCGCGGAGCCGCCGCGAAGAATGGTCAACGATTATTGAACGCGCCACTTTCCGTCAACCCGGGTCATGCGGGATGCGGGAATTTCAAGAATCCGGCCATCCTCGCCCTGCAAACGGATCATACGTGTGAGCGGATTAACCTCCGATACACGGAAATTGCATTCGTCATAATATAGCCGGATACCCTCATTCGGCAGGGTTTTCCGTTCCTCGCAATACCACTCGTGCTCATATGCCAGGCAACACAGAAGACGTCCACACTGTCCGGAAATTTTCAGCGAATTGAGCGATAAATTCTGGTCCTTTGCCATGCGAATTGAAACAGGACGGAGTTTATCAGTCACGGAATTACAGCAATACGGCCTGCCACACACACCAAGCCCGCCCGTAATGCGCGACTCGTCTCGCACACCAATCTGTCGAAGCTCAATGCGCATTTTAAAGATTGATACCAGATCCTTGACCAAATCCCGAAAATCAACCCTGTTTTCCGCGCTGAAGAAAAACAGAATTTTTGATTCCTCTAGCAGGTAGTGGGTAGCGACCAGTTTCATGTCCAGCTTGTGCTGGGCAACTTTTTCCCTGAATATGGAAAAAGCCTGTGCTTCCTTAACCTTCAGCTCGGCAGATCTCTCCAGATCATGCTCTGTCGCCTTGCGGTCTATGACAACAACATCTTCCGGCCTGATACCGATGGGAACCCTTACAGTACCCATCACCAAGGCCAGATCCTTGCCATAGCGGGTTCCGACCATTACATGATCACCGGAATGAAGTTCCAGAGACTCATGGGTTGCATATAAACTTTCGCTTGAGTACTCCAGTTTTAAATGATACAGGGGAACAGGAAAAACAAAATTCCCGCCGCTTGTATCTATGTGTTCACCCTGAGGATCCTCAAGGCTTGATAAATCGTCTGCATGATAATCGTCCTCAGTATATGACGGACTCATAATTCCCCCTCGTATGGATGCCGATACACTCACCTGTCAGGACAGCAGGTCTACCAGCAATCCGTTGATTTCTTCGATCCTTTCCAGCAAATCAAGTTGTGACCGCTGATTTGAAAGGATTCCTGCAGCTAACTGCTCCAGTTTTTGATCAATAACCTGCACTTGCGTGAATTTTTTCCGCTTCAGGATGTTACCGCCGGAAATCTGCTCGGTAACTGTAAAGGCCCGGTCAACAACATATTTAATAAACGACCGGACAGCATCTTTATACGCAATTATATTGTCAGGTAACGGCTTCTCTTTTAAAAGATCTCCTGCAGTATGAACCTCGTCAAGGAGAATCTCCAGAACCTTCTCGGGAGCCAACCCGATAAACCGGGCTGCAAGCGGCGGAGCCGCAGACTGACTTTCCTCAAGCTCATCCCGGATCAAGCGATCAAAGGGACGGGAAGCGGTCCGTACTTTCTTTTTGTCGTCCCGCTGATGGGCCTTCTGACCGGCAAGTGCGGCCTGCCCGGCAATGGAAGAAAAAAAAAGCGATGCAGGATCGACAGAACCGGGACCGGCCATCACCACTGCCCGCTTGCGGTGGAGACAGGACGGCTGCCCGCAAGGGAACCCTCCCGAAGAGCAATGCGGTTTTGATAATCAACCAGGGCCTGATTAAAGCGCTGTTCATCATCAATTGCAAAGCATGGTCCGTTCAGGAGCACAGATTCTTCTACCTCCAGCTTCCTGGTAAGAATTGCTCCCAGCACTATTCCGCTCGCCAACACAACAACACGATCCGGCGCAATGACATCACCCTGGATAATCCCGCCAATAGTAATGGAGCGGGATCTGACTGAACCACGTACCCGTGCATCCTCACCGATTATGACGCGTCCGGCAGTTTCAAGACTACCATCGATGTCCCCGTCAACACGGATAAATCCATTCACCTTGACGTCGCCACGAATGGATGAACCGGGGCCCAAAAGGGTATTTATGGAGATTTCATCGGGATAACTATGTGCCACCGGCTTACCTGCTCGCAGCGATTTTTATATTCAGATATTTCATCGGATCAACTACATCTGAACCGATATGCACTTCATAATGAAGGTGGGGGCCGGTAGAGACACCGGTATTACCGATATAGCCGATTACCTGACCTTGCTGAACATATTGTCCGCGTTGAACGCGGAAGGACTGCATATGGGCATACCGGGTATAAAAACCGTGTTTATGCTTGATTATCATATAATTGCCGAAGCCCGGGTCCCATTCGGCAGTTACAACCTGACCGTCGGCGGTGGCAAGTATGGCATCTCCGGAACGATACGTTGAAAGATCTACACCCTTATGTATATACCACTGACCGGTAAAGGGATGCTTGTTTTGACCAAACTGCATTGACACATGCCCAATACCGCCCTTGATCGGCCACAAACTCGGAATATCTGAAAACAGAGTGCTTTGTGAATCCAGCAACCGTCCAATTTCCTGAATTGGTTGTACAGAATTATCAAAAAAGGCACGCAGTCGTTGGATCTCTGCTATTTCTCGTACAGATCCCTGCGCTGTTTCCGTAACAGAAAATAAGGACGAAAGATCACCGTTTTGCATGGTGCTCTTTGAACTGGAAACCGCCGAATCAAGACCAATCAGGGACAATGTTCCCGAAAAGGCTGTTTGAAAATTATGGGCTGCTTTTAAAAGGGCTCCAGTTTCATCCTTCAGCTGATCCAGACTTGCACGCGTCTGACTCGCCTCCGCCTGCAACCGGCTGACAGTTTGTACAGAATCAATACTTACCCGACTGTACCAGAAAAAAGCTCCAATTACACCGGCTGTCAGACCAATAAATAACACCACAGAAAATACGGTCGTTTGAAAATTCACAACCTTTTTCTGTGAATGAGGAACAATCATTATAGTCAGCTTTCGGCGGCCGCCATTAAAAAGGCCTGCAAAGCCTTTGCCGATTGCGGTGCCTATTCGTGCAATAAAACGGCCGATCATGCGTACGGCGGATATTTCGGCACGCTTGTAGCCTCGTGTTTTGGGCACTCTGGCCTCCCCTAAAAAAACCTGTCCATTCAACTTTAATAGTATCATGGAATAAAAAACACTGTCAAACCATTACCACCCGTTCCGGTCTTTTTGATTGACGACAGGCGCTGGCTGTGTTATCTTGTTAGCATAATCCCGGTAACTCATTACGGGATCACTACTCTCGAATCGGATGTCAGCCATGCAGTTTTTTGATACTCACGCTCACATAGGGCTTATTTATGAAGATCCTATCGAGCAGCTTCGTGTTATACAGGAAGCAAAACAGGCACAAGTTACGCGAATAGTCAGCATATGCAACAGCTTGCATGACTTCAGCCAGGTGTACCCGATGCTCAAGACGGCATCATCGGTGTATCATGCGATCGGCGTATCTCCGTCCGAAGTAACAAATCCGGGAAAGAACTGGATTCAAACTATTGAAGACGGACTCAAACAACCAAACGTCGTCGCGTTGGGAGAGATCGGCCTTGATTATTTCCGCAAGTTCGGTGACAAACGATCCCAAATCGAATTGTTTATTACTCAGCTCGAGCTGGCGAACAAAGCAAACGTTCCCGTCATTATACATAATCGGGATGCGGGAAAAGATATATTAGATATTCTTGCGGAACGCCTTCCGGAAGCAGGCGGAGTACTCCACTGCTATTCCGAGGATGCAGAGTATGCCCGTATCGCGCTGGACTTGAACCTGTACTTCTCCTTCGCCGGCAATCTTACCTACCGGAATGCCAGAAATTTGCATGAGACAGTACTATCCCTTCCGCTGGATCGCATTCTGGTTGAATCTGAAAGTCCATTCATGGTTCCCGCAGAATACCGGGGTAAACGTAACATGCCGGCATACACACCATCAACAGTGCGCTTTATGGCCGAAATGCTTGACATTGACCTTGAAGAGCTCGCTGCCCAACTTTGGAAGAACAGCTGCACATTCTTCCGTTTGCCAGAATGACGAGCGGGCCCCCTCTGTACCGGCCGGTACGGATCGGGCAGCTGTCACTGTCCGGAAATCTATTCCTTGCACCTGTCGCAGGCTATTCAGACAGGGCATTCAGATCACTGTGCATTGAATGCGGCGCCTCTTTCACCTATACCGAAATGGTTTCATCCGAAGCACTTACCCGTGAATCGGGCAAGACAGAGGATCTCCTGAAAAGATCGCCCAATGAGCAGCAGTATGCCGTACAACTATTTGGAAGCGACCCGGTCAGGATGGCTGATGCGGCACGGATTGTCATTGATCGAACCCGTGCGGAATGCATCGACATTAATGCCGGATGCCCCGTACCAAAAATCGTTAAAACCGGGGCAGGGTCGGCACTGACCAGGGAGCCAGAAAAACTACACATCATCGTCAAAGCCGTGACGCAGGCTGTTTCAGTTCCAGTCACCGTAAAAATCCGTTCAGGCTGGGATGAATCGTCCATAACCTGGAAGGAGGCAGCATCCGCAGCGCTGGAAGCGGGAGCGGCAGCAATTACCCTGCATCCCCGCACCCGCGCCCAGGGATACGAAGGGAAAGCACGCTGGGATCATCTCGCAGAACTGGTGAATTTTGTGCATGAGAAGGCACCCTCAGTTCCGGTATTCGGCTCGGGAGACCTATTTTCTCCGGAAGATGCCCGGTCCATGCTGTCCACTACCTTATGCGACGGCATCATGTTCGCACGGGGAGCAATGGGGAATCCCTTTATCTTCACCCAGACTAAAGAACTCTTGCTTACAGGCCAGCATACCGACATTCCACCCCATATCCGCATTCAGGCCGGCTGGAAAGAACTACTTCAACTTGTTGATGATGCCGGAGAAATCGGGGGCTGTCGGGAAATGCGCAAGCGTTTTTGCGCATATTCAAAGGGAATCGAGGGTGGTGCGACAATCCGGGAAGAAATCGTGCATGCAAGCACAATCACTGAGTACCGGCGTATATTCGAGTCGCGCGGCATCAGCTTGAATTAAGTACGATTCCTGGCATAGTATAGCATATGGATATCCTGCTAAAAATCCTCGTCGCGCTCCAGGATTTTTTTGAGGCGCTTTTTACCTCATCTTCACCGGAATTCAAGAAAAAGCAGCAACTCAGGCACATTGCAGCACAGATCAAGGCAATTGACCCGCCCATATATCGTGCTGACGGGTTTTTATTACCTGCGTTTCCTGCTGCACTTCATCAAATCTTCACATACATTCTCCCCCTCAAGGAGCTACTTGATACCACAATAGCCAGCACAGACAGCCGGACGGCACATAAATATACCGATATACTGATAGAGGATGCCCTGAATGATGATCAACGCTTGGCGCGTAATATGCTGCTTTTTGCAAACCGGGCAAGTGTCATTGCGGAAAATACCATTCCGTTGCAAAAAACAATAGACGAACAAGCGCGTATTCTTACATCCTACATTCGTCAGCTGGATGCTCCGCATATCAAACGGGAAACCGATATCCTGGAACAGGTGCTTGCCTTTGCCGATTTTTGCCAATTTGATTTTAACGGCTTCTTTTCAGCTTTTGATCCCGCATTCAAGTCGCATACAGGTAAAGAAACGACAGTAACCAATCCGTCATTCAAACCGATAGACGTTGCGGAACTCATCCCTTCGTTGCTTGATCTGTACTATCTCTTGTATCACCTCGTAATAAACGAGGCCCTGGTAGACCGGATTTCTCTTTTGGCAGAAAAAAAGCATTCTGCAAACGACACCACACAGCACAAAAGCGCGATATCACGTATTTTCCAGGCAGTTCATTTCCTGTTTCAAAAAAGAATTAACGCGCCCATAATACTTTCAATCATACGTTTGACAAAAAAAGACTGCAATTATGTACCGGAACAGCCTGCGACAACCCACTCCTTTCTTGCGGACTACAAAAAAAGACTGACAGAACAATTTGACAGCGACTCCAGAAAATTGACCAGCGAAAGCCAAACCAAGGAAATTCTCGGCATGCTCCAATCAATTTTCGGTAACCGGGAGCTGGAAACGATTGACGGATACAACGAAGGGCTAAAAAATCTGCTTGAAGAATTTACAACGCTCACCCTGGAATGGATTCTGCCACTTCAAATAATAAAAACGTTCGCCATTCACTATTTCGAGCTTCACTTCAAGCAAATTTTGCGAGCTGTCATCGTTGAGGGATATTTCACCAACCGGTCACAACAAAGTTCGGTTTCTGCGGCCTATCATCATTGTGAGTCCATGTCGGGAAAACTAACAGAGTTTGAACGCCTGTTCGAGGACGGCCAGCCATGCAGTACCAAAATAATTACCGGGTACCTGACCGGCCTTGAAAAAGGGATGGACTTTGATAAACCGTTACGGAAACTGGTTGAAAACAGCAACCAGCACGCACAGCGACTTATCCAGGAAGCTGTCAACCGCTATACTGATGTCTTTAATTTTTGCCTGCTCCTACTGGAAGACAGTAAAAAAACACTCCCTGAATATATCAATAACATACGCGCACTCACCGGATCAGCGAAGAACAATGATTCGTTCCGGTGGCTGGAAAAAGAGATTGGAGTTTTCCGCAATTTTCTTGAAATTATGAAAAAGTATGCTATAGTAAATACGTTGTCTGTTCCTGCCAGTCTAGCAGAACCAACGGAGAGCCAGCAATAAATGCCAAAACATAAAAAATATGCTACATCGGATACTTCCAAAGAAAAGCAAATATACGATCTCAAACAGTTACTGGAAATTTCCAAGAGCCTGACCTCAGTAATCGACTATGCAAACCTCATTGAAGCAATTCTCTATACATGCATGGGCCAGATGAAAACACTCGGAGTCGCCATTTTTACAAAGAAAAATTTTGATGCAAATTGTTTTCAGCTAAACAGAAATTACTACGGTTTCGAGTTGTCAAATGAAAGAGAGTACGCTGTTCCCGAGACTCATCCGCTGATACGCCTGTTTACCCAAAATACCAGCTGCTTCACGGTGAATTCACTCAAAAAGCAGGTTGAAACAGACAGCGTCATGGAAACACTCTATTCGCTCAATCCGTCGCTCATTGTTCCCCTGAAGGCAAAAAACCACATAACCGGTTTATTGATTCTTGGCGAGCAAATTACCTCAGAGCCCTATTCTGCGTATGAAAAAGAACATATCATCAACATTGCTTCTCTTGCCGCAATAGCAATCAATAATGCCGCTTTGCTCGAGATGACCACAACAGACATGATGACGCATCTCAAACTAAAGCACTATTTTTATACAGTATTAGTGGAAAAACTGGAGCTGTCCCGGGATATTTTAAGCCCGCTGTCTGTTCTGATGCTCGACATAGACTTTTTCAAACGGTTCAATGACACTTATGGCCATGCATGCGGAGACGTTGTCCTTCAAATGGTTGCGCAAATAATTCAACAAAACACCCGCACACAGGACATGGCGGCGCGGTACGGCGGAGAAGAATTCACCCTCATGCTGTGTGACACAGATATCGTTCTGGCCGAGAAAATTGCGGAAAGAATCAGAAAATCAATCGAGAACCTTGATATACTTTATGACGGTCAGCATTTGAACCTGACAATTTCCATCGGTGCGGCACAGTATAACCCGGAGACTAATGAATCCGCAAAAGAATTGGTTGAACGGGCAGATAAGGCACTGTACACTTCCAAGCAGACCGGCAGAAACAAGGTAACCATAGCCCAATGACCTCATACCGGTTGCTTCGAACACCATTCCGCTATACGTTCTGGAATGCCGCACTCTTTCTTATTGCTGTCAATCTGGGTGTCTATATGCTGACCCGTATAGAACCTGTTTTTTATCAATATTTATCCTTGAATCCGCGTCTGGTTCTGGGGCAGGGGATGTTCTGGCAAGTTGCTACGTATCAATTTGTCCATGCCGATATGGGACATTTATTTTTCAATATGTTAGCTCTCTTTTTCTTCGGTACCAGCGTGGAGAAGAGACTTGGTTCCAAAGAATTTATTCTGCTCTATTTCACCGCAGGCGTTTTATGTGGCGTCCTGTCACTCTTCCTTTACATAGCAACCTCTGCATGGAATGTATACCTGATGGGCGCCTCCGGCGTTGTTTTTGCGATGCTGCTGGCGTATGCGGTCTTCTTTCCCCGCTCGGTAATATATATTTGGGCAATTATACCAATCCCGGCTCCCCTTCTGGTTATCGGCTATGCGGTTCTTGAAGTCTATTATATGCTTGCCGGGAACTCCTCCGGCGTAGCACACAGCGCGCACTTATTCGGGTTTTTCATTTCCTGGCTGTATATGGTGGTGCGTTTTGGCATCAACCCCGTGAAGGTATGGTTCGGTTCCCGATAACGACCAGAAAACTCTTTCTGGCTTTCTTTTCTTTATTTTTCACCGTATATGGACAATCTCCGGATTCTGAAGCGCGCATTCGGGCCCCTGTCTGGATCTACATTGAGCCGGTACCTGGCCACACGACGACCGATGAGGACAAACCGGATTATCAGGATATTGATGAACTGGCACGGTGGATAACGGCAGGAATGATATATGGATGGAAATATGAATATTCACCATCAGACAGGCGCCGCAATGTGCAGGAATATTTCACGCTCACCCCGCAGGGGTCCATCCCGGAAAATGATCCATTTTACACTTTAACTGACCTGAACATCGAGTATCCCCGTGTTTCTGCATGGGCCCAATATACACCGAACGACACTGTTGTCAGATGGAAACGTTTCTGGTCTTCCGTCACCATCCAGTCAGGCAAGGGTCGCGGAACCGGTGAACGATTCGATGGAGCTGCGGGCATTAAAGCCGCCTATACAAACGCGCTCAAACAAGCGGTTCGGGAATACGCCCGTCGACTTGAAAAAAACAAGCCCCGTGTAATACACGGAGAAATCCTTATCCGGGAGAGCCCACGCCTTTATCCTGATGCGGGCCAATTTGTCGCAGAGGTCAGCGTGTCCCTGACAATACGGGAAATCATACCCTGGGCAATCTTTTGAACTGCCAAAAGCTTTCAGCTAATCCAGCATGAGGCCGGACTTTACTGTACGGCCAGTAAAATGTTATAAATACCGGCAGCAATTGATGTTGTGCAAACTGTGAAAAGGGAGCCTTGTAATGGACATACAGTCAATCATTAAAAACTTGCATCCTCTTGAAATTCGTGTTATTCGCGCCTATGAGCCAGGGCAGGAACTGACCGCAGACAAGCTTGTACAGGAACTGGGGTATAAACCGGGTCATGCAAATCAAGCTTTTTCCTGGCTCGCCGGAAAGGATCTCCTTGCCGAAACTGGTCGCACAACAAGTACATATTATGAAATAACCGATCTGGGCCGACAGTATGCGAAAGAAGGCACCCCTGAAGAACGCATTATAAACCTTTTACAAACCAAAGGGCCCCACAGCTTGCCCGAAATAGCCTCAGCCCTTTCGCTCGACAACAAGGATGTCGGTTCTGCCTTCGGTATTCTGTCAAAAGAAGAAGCCGTCGCTATGAATGACGAGAAAAAGGCTGTTTTCATCGAAATGCCCAAAGCGAAACGTTTTGCAGTATCAGTAGCGCTGCATCGCCTCGCAGCAAAGAGCCCTTCCGGCGCCATTGACCAGAAAAATCTTACCGATGATGAAATACGTGTTATGGGGACACTTGCAAAGAAACGGGGCGCGGCAGACTCACCATTCCGTATCATTGAACGGGAAACTGTAAGCCATACTCTGAAACAAAGCATTCTGGAAGTAAAAAAGGCTCTAGATGCGGCAGGCATTACCGGCGACGAAATCGGTTCAATAACCCCGGCAATGCTCAAGTCAGGAGAATGGAAAAAAGGAAGCTTCCGGAGCTATAACATTTCAATACCGCCGGCTCGAATTATTCCCGGGCGAAACAATCCCTACGTCAGCTTTCTGGAAAGTGTCAAAGACAAACTCTGCTCCCTGGGCTTTGAAGAGTTTGATGGCCCGCTCGTCGAGACGGAATTCTGGAATTCTGACGCATTGTTTATGCCGCAATTCCATGCTGCACGAGATATTCATGACGCATACTACATAAAAAACCCGACCCACGCAAAAAGTATTGATGAACCCTGGCTTTCTAATGTGGCAGCTGCGCACGAAAACGGTGGAGATACCGGTAGTCGTGGATGGAATTATAAATTCGACCGGGATTTTACCCGACGGCTCATTCTGCGAAGCCAGGGAACCGCCCTCTCGGCGCATCAACTGCACAAGGCATCGATTCCTGGAAAATACTTCGGCATTGCACGGTGTTTCCGTTACGATAAAGTTGACGCAACACACCTTTCGGATTTTTACCAGACCGAAGGAATCGTCTTGGGTGAGGAAGTCAATCTGAAAACGCTGCTGGGCTTCCTTGAGATGTTTGCGGTAGAGATCGCGGGCGCGACCGATGTCAAATACGTGCCCGGGTACTTCCCCTTCACCGAACCATCTATCGAGGTGCATATCAAGCATCCGGTGCTTGGCTGGTTCGAGCTGGGCGGGTCAGGCATTTTCCGCCCCGAAGTTACCCGTGCGATGGGCATCGAAGTACCGGTGCTGGCCTGGGGTATTGGTATAGACCGCATGGCCTTGATGGCCCTCGGGTTGAACGATTTGCGCGAATTGTTCAGCCAGGATATTGAAGGCGTTCGCCTGCGCAAGGCTAAGTATTAAGGAGACCTGTATGCCAAAAATTGAAGTCAACGAAAAACTCTTCTTCTCCTTGCTGGGGAAAACTTACGATTATGAAACCCTTGAGCAACGATTGACCTGCGCAAAGGCCGAACTTGACGATAAACCGGACCTCAGTCTTTCCGAGACTGAGCGAACTATTAAAATCGAACTGAACGATACAAATCGTCCGGATTTATGGTCTACGGCAGGCATAGCCCGTCAATTGCGTCAGCATGCAAAAATTACCGGTGAGCAACATACATCGTATAATTCTTTTTTATCCTCACAGGCAAATGCCCGGGACCACGGAAACCGAACCGTCAAGGTTGATCCAGATCTCAAAACTATTCGCCCCTATATGACAGCCTTCGTCATTTCCGGTAAACCGATAGATGAGCCAATGCTGTTGGACATCATTCAGACGCAGGAAAAGCTGTGCTGGAATTATGGAAGAAAACGCCGATCGATATCCATGGGGGTGTACCGCTCAGCGGATATCACCTGGCCCATACATTATACTGCCGTTGACCCCGACACGACATCATTCATACCGCTTGCCGGTGAAAGTAAAATGACCTGCCGGCAAATAATCACGGATCATCCGAAGGGGAAAGAATACGGCTGGATACTCAAGGATATGCCCAAATTCCCTCTTTTGATCGATTCCAAGAAAGAAGTTCTTTCCATGGCGCCGATCATCAATAGTGCGACACTTGGAGCAGTTCAGGTTGGAGATGCCAACCTCCTCGTCGAAATGACCGGAACGGATATGCCAACCCTGTTATTGGCGACAAATATCGTAGCCTGCGATTTTGCAGATGCGGGATATAACATATTACCGGTTCAGGTCGAACACCCCTATGACACCGGCTTCGGGCACAACATAACCACGCCGTATTATTTTCAAAAAACAACCGCAACGACGATCGCGTCAGTTAACCGCTTACTGGGCGCCCAGCTCGGCAAGGATGAAATTCAGGATGCGCTTGAACGCATGGGCTGCGAAGTAGAAATTTCGGGGGAACACATTACGGTAACACCACCCGCCTATCGGAACGATTTTTTACATGAAGTTGACATAATGGAAGACGTAATGATGGGCAAAGAAATATCATTCTTCGCCCCGCTTAAGCCCCGGGACTTTACTATCGGTAGATTGACCCCCATAACCATATTCAGCAGAAAAACAAAAAGCTTGATGGTAGGGCTTGGCTTTCAGGAAATGATTTTCAATTATTTGGGATCAGGCAAGGATTATATCGAAAAAATGAACCTCCAGGGAACTGATGCTGAACACAAGATTATCGAGATTTCAAATCCGATGACTGAAAACTTCCAGTTTGTTCGGCCCTCAGTTATTCCATCCTTGTTAATGGCAGAAGCCCCTTCAGGAAATGCAGTTTACCCCCACCGCATATTCGAGATAGGAAAAGTCGCGTATCTTGAGGAGACGGAAGTTACCGGAACCAGAACCAGACAACATCTTGGCTTTCTCTCGGCATCATCCGATGCAAACTTCAATGAAGCGGCAAGTCAAATCGCCAGCCTTCTATATTATCTGGACCATGCATATATCGTATCAGAGTCACAGGATCCGCGTTTTATTCCAGGCCGTCAGGCGCATATCCTGGTCAAGGGTAAAATCGCCGGAATTTTCGGAGAACTTCATCCACAGGTTCTGGAAAACTGGACAATCGGGACACCCTGCATTGCAGCAGAAATTGATCTTGAGGCTCTCATGTAAATGAAAACCCGCCACTCTGGCGGGTTTTTTTGTGACATTGTCACTATCGAATTGCCCCTTACTCTGTACAATTTATTAACAAACCTTGACCGCCCTGATCTGGCCAATACAACGGGGTGGCAATTGTAAGGTTCTGGAGGTATACCATGGTACGAAAAAAACTGGCACAGATTGTTTTACTCACACTTTTTATCATAACAGCTTTTTATGGGCAAAATTCACGAAGCAACGGTGCCTATAAAACAATCAACGCCGAGATGGCACGAACTATGTTGCAGAAAAAGGAAGCAATTATTCTTGATGTTAGAACCCCGGAGGAAAACCTAAGCAGAAGAATTCCCGGAGACATACTAATTCCTGATTATGAACTGGTTCAACGCATTGGAAATGAAATTAAGGACAAAAATCAAACAATAATAGTGTATTGCCGATCGGGAAACAGGAGTAAAAATGCAGTCCTACGTTTGATGGAGCTCGGTTATACCTCGGTTTATGATCTTGGCGGGATCAACCGATGGCCCTATGAGACAATAGCCGGAAAACGTTAAATTCTCGTCAAAAAAGTAAATAAAGGAGGCTGTAATGCGGCAGTTCTCTGCGCCAGAGCCATACCTGCAGGTAGGAAAACCGTCAATGTGCTACAATTTATCCTATGCTAGGATATATAACTGAACATCTTGCGGAAACAGGGAAATACTTCACCTTTGTTGGGGAAACACTTCGTTCAATTATTGAACGTCCATATCGTCCGGGAAGGATTATTTCCGAAATGGAACACCTGGGAGTGAACTCTATAACCGTTATATTCCTGTCCGGATGCGCAATAGGTATGATTTTTGCCCTTCAAATGGTATCTCTTTTACAGCCGTTCCAGGCCGAAATTGGAACGGGCGCAGCCGTAGCAGTGGCTCTTGCCCGTGAATTTGCACCTATCATAACAACACTCATGTTAATAGCAAAAAACGGTTCCGCCATGGCGGCAGAAATAGGAACCATGCGCGTAACCGAGCAGATAGACGCACTTGAATCGATGTCTGTAAGTCCAGTTCACTACCTGGTAGTTCCCCGTGTCATTGCTTCAATTTGTATTTTTCCTGCCCTGACCATGCTCGCAAATATTGTCGGTGTGATCGGAGCATATGTCGTATCTACCAAATTATACGGCATTGATTCTGCAAGTTATCTGGATTATATGTTTGATGTCCTGAGTCCCCTGGATGTACATATCGGATTGATAAAAGCCTCCATTATGGGCTTTATGGTCTCCACCATATGCTGCTATTTCGGCATGAATACAAAGGCAGGTGCGAAGGGTGTTGGAAATGGAGCAACAAGAGCGGTTGTTGTTTCATCAGTATCGATACTGGTTGCTGACTATATTCTGGCAACTCTGATTATGATTATCCTTTCATGATAGATCACACCGGCCTTCCAATAATCCGTACAGAACGATTGCAAAAAAGATTCGGGAGCCAGATAATACTGGACGGAATCGATTTATCAATTCCGGACAAGTGTATTTACACCCTTGTCGGACAGTCCGGAACAGGAAAAAGCGTACTTTTAAAAACAATCCTTGGTATGATCAAGCCGGATGCAGGAAAAGTCTGGCTACATGACAGCGAACTAACAACCATGAAACATGCAGAACTAATCGCAACAAGAAAACGTTTCGGCTATGCATTTCAATATTCTGCACTCTTTGACTCTATGGATGTGGGGGAAAATATTGCATTCCCGTTACGGGAAGTATTGGGAATAACGGACAAGAAAGTGATAACACAAAAAGTCTCCCGAATGCTTGAATGGATCGAGTTGCCCGGCATAGAAAAAAAAAGAATCGACGAGCTTTCCGGTGGCATGAAAAAGCGGATCGGAGTTGCCCGGGCACTGGTGATGCAACCGGAAGTTCTTTTTTTCGATGAACCAACCACCGGTCTTGATCCGGTACTTTCAGAGACCATACACAATCTGGTAATCCGGGTGCATAAAGAACTGGGTATTACCTGTATGCTTATAACACATGATATTCCGGCAGCTTTTAAAATGTCGGATCGTATAGCATTTCTTGACAAAGGGAAAATAGTTGCAGAAGGAACACCACAGGATATCGCGGCATCTGAACATGAAATGGTACGCGACTTCATAAGAATAGCATTTAACAAGCTGGAAGTATGAATATAGCACGATATATAAAAGTCGGGATTTTTTTCATAACCCTGGGAACAGCAGGAGCCGGATATATTGTATTTTCAACAGATGGCTTCAATTCTTTTAATACCAAGGCCTATGAACTCATTATGGAGGACGCAACCGGTCTTAGTACAAATTCGAAAGTGTACCTTGCCGGTGTTCCTGTCGGAAAAATTAGGGAAATAAGTCTTTCAGACGGAAATGCCCGCATTACCATCGCTTTCCTGAAAGACATTGAAATTAGACGCGACGCTATTCTGGAGCGAAAAGCCTCATCAATTCTGGGAACATCAATCCTGTCCCTGTCTCCCGGTTCTCCCGATGAACCCGTATTACCGGAAGGAGGCAGAATTCTTCCGGGATCCACCGCACGGGACATGTCTGCCCTCATGGGAAGCGCACAAGAAATGAGTACAGAAATAATTCTTATCTTGCGCGAATTACAGGAAAACCAATTACACCTTTTACAAACATCTCTTGAAACATTCAATGCAATTGCCCTCAAACTGGATAATCGTTCCGATGCGGAACTTGACCGGCTTTCACGAATCCTGGAATCCACCGCTCAGATTACAGAGCGGGTTAATGCGCTTCTCGAAACCCGTGAACAGGACATCGCCAAATCGGCGACCGATATACATATCGCCCTCGAAAACTTGCGGATTATCACTTCCGATATCCGAAACGGTCAGGGCTCGGTCGGCATGGCTCTACAGGATGAAAAACTGTATGCTCATTTGGCAGAAACAGCAGCGCAAGCTGAAATAGCATCACGGAAATTACAACAAACCCTGGACAGCATTACACGCCTTGCAGACAATGCAGACAAAGTAGTTACCGACGCCGGTGATATGGTCTATAAGGCCACCGGATTTACCGTACAAGTAGATTCTGCAGCACACCATTACATTCAGGGCGGCATAACACAGGGAGGAGCGGCACTGCGGCTGACGCCACGGAGCAATAAGGGCTGGTACCAGGTTGGCGTAACCAACGATGCGGAATTGAATGCGGAAATTGCCCGTCATGTCGGTCTTTTTACACTTAGAGGCGGTTTAATGGACGGAAGCGCTGGAGCCGGTCTTAACTTTACCCCAAATAAATGGATATCCCTTTCAGGAGAGGTTTTCCGTTTTACCCGGCAGGACTATCCGAATCTACAGGGCCGCATTCGCCTGTATCCCTTCTTCAATCCGGCATCGGACAAACCCTGGCACTGGCTGTATATTGACGGGGGTATCTCGGATGTTCTCGGAAATAATACCGACTTTTTTATCGGAGCAGGAATCCGTTTTACCGATGATGACGCACAGGCGGTCATACCGTTCGTACCCCTTGCGACACGCTAAGGATACTATAAAGGTCAGCTTCCTCCCGAAATGATTGTTCTCAAGCCATCAGGATCAATTATTTTCATTTTCCCCCGGGAAAGCTCGACATATCCGTTTTTTTCGAAATATTTGAGCATTCTGCTCACCACCTCGCGGGCCGTACCTAGTTCAGCAGCAATTTCCTCATGAGTTAAATAGATAATGGTACTCGGCCGTGAAAGCAGAAATTCTCCAATTCGTTGATCCATGCCCCGAAATGCTACTTGCTCAACAACCCACATAACATCTGCAAGTCGCGTATTCATGGTCTCAAAGAGTAGTTGCTGTATTCCCGGATATTTCTGGTGTAAACCGGAAAAAATATCGTTGGACAGGGTGGCAATCGAACAGTCTGTATCTGCCTTGATCATTGCTTGCATGGGCATTTTACCCATAATACAGGAAACGGAAAGCGTACATAAATCATTCTCAAAAAGCCGGTACAAGGTAATTTCTCGACCACTTTCCGACAGAATATACACACGAATTATTCCGGACAAGACCAGGAGAACGCCCTTGCAGCTTGTAGAGTCAAAAATGACCGAACCAGCAGGAATCTGCTCAGTGCGAAAATTCTCCGTAACAATCTTTTTATCCTGTGGTGATAAAAATGAATAGAATGGAAATTCGGTTGTATTTTCCATGAAACCATTGTCACCGAATTCCGGGTTGCATGCAAGTAAGTAGCATCATCAGAAGTCCCCAACATCACTTTTATTTGGAAGAACGAAGGCGCATACCAAATACAAAATGATGCCAATACCATAAAAAAGACCGAATACACCCCATACAATCCGCACCAGGGCCACATCAAGATTGAGGTATTCCGCGACACCGCCGCAAACACCGAATATCTTGCGTCCCTGCTCAATTTTATACAGTCGCTTTGTCATGACATCTCCCCTTGGTCAATGTATTTCATCA
Organism: Spirochaetales bacterium Spiro_09; assembly: GCA_001604385.1. Lineage (GTDB taxonomy): Bacteria > Spirochaetota > Spirochaetia > Treponematales > Treponemataceae > Teretinema. The sequence goes on from LVBK01000033.1 coordinate 65,412, forward strand.
TCATAAAAGAAAACATCTTCTATTGTTTTATCAAAAAATTTACATAATCGAAACGCCAGTGATAAGGAAGGATTATATCGACCCCGTTCAAGAGAAATAATTGTCTGCCTGCTCACCCCAACCCACTCACCAAGCTCCAGTTGTGTTAAACCACGTAATTGACGCAACTCGGGCAATATATTTCTCACGAATTATCTCCTGAAAGATTTACTGTGGCACCACTGCAAGACTATAATAAGTTTCCGTACCGGCATCATACCACCGGCGTGCGATAAAAGCTCCGCTCAAGCGTATCTTCCATACAGTTGAGCGACCATTCCTGACAGGTTTTGCCAGCAATTTGCACAGATTGCCAATAGCATTCATATCCGAGTAATCAAAACCCGAGACAGGGGATGGAGAATGACTCATTGAGCCTGTTGCTGCAATGAAAGATTTGCCGACAGGAGGACTGGAAATCCATGCCGGAAGACCACTCCTGTTTTTCCGGTCATTAGCCGGTATGGAAATATCAGGAAACCCGGAATCACCAGAAATAGAAACCAGTGTTTCAAGCCCCCAGTCCTGTTGTTTGACATCCATAATAACCATTCGGGAGAGCATTGAATCGGGAATGTTTTGATTATAGTCAAGAACAACCTGTAGCCGTCCATCCTGTTCCGTACAGGTCACCAGAACTGAATGTCTCAGAGAAAGTTGGCCAGCTGCCTTGAACAGACTGTCGGTTCGGTCTTTTGCCCGTACATAGTATACACTTGCAGATTTAGCATTTTTTTTATTCAGCAATGAAGAATCTTGCCCGCCACTTGCCATTAAGGAATTGCAAGCGGCGGCAAAAAAGAGGCATGAAAACAACAGCCACCGAAATCTGCAAACCATTGCTCATACCTCCGTCTTATTACTCTTTTGCAGTTTCCTTCTCAAGGAATGACAAGGCTTCTTTGGCCTTGAATTCTGCGAAAGCTGCGGCTTCATTGCGGACAAAATTCCCCGTTATGTCTTCAAAAGATTTTCCGACGTTTTCTTTGGGGAATGAACACAGAACATACACTCCGCCATCCTGATCAACCCACAAATCATCGCGTTCTACACCGACAACAGTCTGGTCTGACACCTGCTTTGAGATACTCTCTGCAAAGCTCAGAACCTGAATATTGGCCCCCTCGCCTGATTCACTGACATAGCTAGTCAATGCATTCTGGACATTTGTACCAACCCAGCGGGATATCTGGTCGCGTGCATCCTGTTCGGCAAACGTAATGGAAAGCTGTTTTGTTGACTTGTTTGAGTAACCAACCGCATAGTATGTTTCCGCTTTCTTCGGGGGCTTGTTAACCCACTCCGGCATCGGGAAGCCTTCTTTTCCGATTACGGGCTTGACAACGGGAGCCTCGGGGTCTGCCTTGGGTGAAGATCCGCAGGACACCAGAACGGCGGTTGAAACCGCAAGAATTGTCATTACAGTTGCTAATTTTCTCAACATCTTAATTCCTCCTGAGAATTACTGTGCATTTGAGAGTGTAACACACTCACACACTGAAAACCAATTTATATGCATTTGAAACGCATACTGGCAACACTACACACTTGCAGCATTCCATGCATTATTCAGCATTTTTCAACGCAGCTTCTTCGAGCAATGCTGAACGGGTCAAACGCTCTGTATCATATAGCATGGCTTCGGGAACCCCATAAGCTACTTCCAAAGCTTCCCTGGTCAAGACTTCCTCGCAGCTTCCCATATCAATTCTGCGATCGGGATAAAAAAGCAGGACAGTTTCAGCATATTTCCGGGTGAGCGACAGCTCATGCAGTGATACAATTATTGAAACACCCCTGGAGCGATAAATGTCACCAAAAAAATCAAGAGCTTTCTCTTTTTGTTTCAATTCCATCGCAAAAAGAGGTTCATCCATCATAATTGCCCGCGAACCATATAAAGCCGAGAAGGCAAGCAACACACGCTGTAATTCACCTTTTGAAAGCGCGTTTAACCTGCGCTCTCCAAGATGCCCAAGCTCAAACACCGATAAAACATCCTTATAAAAAGTAGTATCATTTCCGGAGTAACCACCCGAGTTAAAAACAAATTCCAGCATTTCAAAAACCCGATTCATACCGTTATCTTCATCAAATTCCATGTTCTGATATATAAAAGAGCACAGCCGATTTCGCATATTCTCAATCTGTTCAGTCAGGCCAGGCCCGGGGGTTCCGCTTTCGTTCGCCCATTGTCCGGAAAGAATCCTGGTATTGTGTCCCAAAAGTTCAATTCTTCCTTGCTGTGGTGTAATCCGGCCACTCCCCAACAACATGAACGTTGTCTTCCCCGAACCGTTAGGTCCGACGAGACTTAGAAATCCCCCGGGAATTTCCGCAGTAAAATGCTCGAAAACAGGAGAAACAGACTCGGGCCAGGAAAACGAAACCCGGTCAAAAACCATCAAAGAAGTGCTAGTCGCTTGCATAGAAGTATCCATTTTTCAAGTATAGCATAAAGAATTATTGTCCGGGCAAGTAGCGCTCTGTATCAGTGTGGAGAGGCTCAAGGGTACGTCTACTTGCATAAATACCGATAGAAGGTTATTTTATTCGGTGTATAAGTATTTTTTTACTTATAATAAACCTCTCACTTCAATCTTTTTACAAAGGACGGAAATATGTCTGAGAAAAATCTCGTAATGATCGACGGAAATACTGCTGCCGGTCATGTCGCACATGCTTTGAGCGAAGTAATCGCTATTTATCCGATTACCCCCTCGAGCCCCATGGGCGAGGTTGCTGACGAATACTCGGCAAAAGGAAAAAAGAACATTTGGGGAACCGTTCCCGAGGTAGTTGAGCTTCAGTCCGAAGGTGGCGCCGCAGGTGCGGTTCATGGAGCGTTGACGACCGGTGCACTTTCAACAACTTTTACCGCGTCTCAAGGGCTCTTGTTAATGATTCCGAACATGTACAAGATCGCTGGTGAACTGACCAGCACGGTATTTCATATCGCAGCCCGTGCTGTTGCAGCAAGTGCACTTTCAATATTCGGCGACCACCAGGACGTTATGGCCTGCCGCCAAACCGGCTGGGCGATGCTTGCTTCCAACAATGTGCAGGAAGTAATGGATCTTGCCGTAATTTCTCACGCTGCAACCCTTGAGGCACGTGTTCCGTTCCTGCACTTCTTTGACGGATTCCGCACATCTCATGAAGTACAGAAGATTGAAGAAGTATCATATGAAGTAATGCAAAAGATGGTTGACGACGAACTTGTTCGCGCCCACCGTGCCCGTGGCCTGACACCGGAGAATCCCTCTATTCGTGGAACAGCACAAAACCCCGACGTTTACTTCCAGGGACGTGAGGCTGTCAACAAATATTACACCGCTGTTCCCGGCATTGTGCAAAAAGCCATGGACAAGTATGCAAAAATCACCGGACGACAGTACAAACTCTATGAATACGTTGGTGCTGCCGATGCAGAACGTGTAATTATTTGCATGGGCTCCGGTTGCGATACTATCGAAGAAACAGTTGAATACCTGAACCTGAAAGGTGAAAAGGTCGGACTCCTCAAGGTTCGTCTCTATCGCCCCTTCAGCGCAGAAGACTTTGTAAAGACACTTCCTGCAACTGTCAAAGCTATTGCGGTTCTTGATCGAACAAAAGAACCCGGATCACTGGGTGAACCCCTGTATGAAGATGTACGCACCGCTATTGGCGAGATGCAGTCAGCAGGAAAATGCCAGTTCAAGAACTATCCGACTGTCATTGGCGGACGCTACGGTCTCGGCTCAAAGGAATTTACTCCTGCAATGGTCAAGGGTGTCTACGACAATCTTTCCGGCGCTAAAAAGCCGAATTTTACCATCGGTATTGAAGATGATGTGACCCATACCAGCCTTTCCTACGATGAATCCTTCCAGCTGGATGACAAGGATATGCACCAGGCTATGTTCTATGGACTTGGCTCTGATGGAACTGTCGGTGCAAACAAGAACTCGATCAAGATCATCGGTGAGGCCACTGACAATAAGGCACAGGCATACTTTGTGTATGACTCGAAGAAATCCGGATCAATCACCACAAGCCATCTCCGCTTCGGTAAAAACCAGATTCGCAAGCCGTATCTCGTTACCCAGGCAGATTTTATTGCCTGCCATAAATTTACCTTCCTTGAAAAATACGACATGCTTGCCAACGCTAAGAAAGGCGCAACCTTCCTGCTGACAAGCCCCTATAACAAGGATCAGGTGTGGGATCATCTTCCTGTTGAAGTTCAAAAGCAGATCGTTTCGAAAGAGCTTAAATTTTACGTCATTGATGCCGTTGCAATCGCAGAAAAAGCCGGAATGGGTGAACGAATCAACGTTGTCATGCAGACAGCCTTCTTCAAAATTTCGGGCATCCTCCCTGAAGACGAAGCAGTCTCCCTCATCAAAAAAGCAATCGAAAAGACTTACGGCAAAAAAGGCGCTGATGTAGTCAAGAAAAATATCGATACAATCGATATGGCCTTGGCAGGTGTTGAGAAAGTCGAATATCCCAAAACCACCGCCAGCAAGCTGAAAATGCTGCCCGCAATGACGAGCGACGCACCCGAGTTTGTGCAAAACGTCCTGGGAACCATTTCTGTCAACAAGGGAGACACCTTAAAGGTTAGCCAGCTTCCTGAAGACGGAACATTCCCCTCGGCAACCACACAATACGAAAAACGTGCGATTGCCGAACGCATGCCCATCTGGAACGCCGATCTTTGTATCCAGTGTGGTCAGTGTACTGTGGTCTGCCCCCATGCAGTCATCCGCGCAAAAGCATACGACCCCAAGCATCTGGCAAAAGCGCCCGCAGCCTTCAAGAGCGCAGATTACAAAACCAAGGAATTCGAGGGATGGAAATTCACCATTCAGGCTTCTGCGGAAGATTGTACCGGCTGCGGCTTGTGTGTACAGCAGTGTCCGGCAAAGAGCAAGGAAGATCCTGCCGTCAAAGCCATCAACATGAAAAACTTTGCTGAACATCGCGTCGAGGAATCTGCAAACTGGAATTTCTTCAAAGACCTTCCCGATCCGGATTCTTCCAAGCTTAACCTGGGAAATGCAAAATTTATCGCGATGAAACGGCCTCTCTTCGAGTTCTCCGGAGCCTGCGCAGGTTGCGGAGAGACACCGTATATCAAGTTGATGTCTCAGCTTTTCGGAGACCGCGCGGTCATCGCCAATGCTACAGGCTGTTCTTCCATTTACGGAGGAAACCTCCCCACCACACCGTATTCAAAAAATGCTGCAGGGAAAGGACCTTCTTGGTCAAACTCGCTCTTCGAAGATGCGGCGGAATTCGGATATGGTATGCGCCTTACCAGCGACAAACTGGCGGTGTATGCCCGGGAAGTTGCAGCAAAAGTACAGGGTAAAGGTATCGCCAAAGACACTCTTGCCAAGATCCTGGAGAACTCACAGGAAGATGATAGTGCTATCGAAGCGCAGAGAGCATCCATAGAAGTTCTGAAAAAGGAATTGGCTGCCAGCACTGACGCGGATGCCAAAGAGCTTGCTTCGCTGACCGATCACTTCGTCAAGAGATCCGTGTGGATTATCGGTGGAGACGGCTGGGCATACGACATCGGCTTCGGTGGCCTTGATCATGTTATTGCATCTGGCAGAAATGTTAATATTCTTGTGCTGGATACCGAAGTATACTCAAATACCGGTGGACAAATGTCAAAGGCCACACCCTTCGGCGCAGTTGCAAAGTTTGCGGCTTCAGGAAAGGCGACATCCAAGAAGGATCTCGGTCTTATCGCGATGAGCTACGGCTATGTATATGTTGCGCGCATTTCAATGGGTGCAAACATGGCTCAGGTAATTAAAGCCTTCCGCGAGGCAGAAAGCTATGACGGTCCGTCGATCATCATTGCATACAGCCACTGTATCAACCATGGTATCAACATGGAATACGGCATGACAAACCAGAAGGAAGCAGTTACCTGCGGTTTGTGGCCCCTGTATCGCTATGACCCCCGGCTCGCAGATCAGGGAAAGAATCCCTTCCAGCTTGACAGTAAAGAACCCGACTACAGAATTGCCGACTTCATGTACAAAGAAGTTCGATTCAAGAGTCTCAAGGTCGCAGATCCTGCTCGCGCGGAAATGCTGCTCAAAAAAGCTGAAGAAAAAGCAAAACGCCAGTGGAAGGAATATGAATATCTCGCTAAAAGAGAGTTCTAAGCCTGATCCGCTACGCTAACGAAAAGGCCCTTCGATCCTGTCGAAGGGCCTTTTTTGTCTCAGGTTCATTAATCAGTGCATCAATCCTGCTTTTCAGTTCGAGATTTTTGAAGCAATTGCCGGACAAGCTCTCCTGCGAGCAAGAGACCTGCTACTGGTGGAACAAAAGAGACGCTCCCGGGCACAGGACGCTCATTATCGATTAAAACGGAACGGGTTCTGAAGCATTCGTCAGGGGAGTACAACACCTGAAGATGCTGTATACCCCGTTTTTTTAGCTCCCTGCGCATAACACGCGCGAGTGGACAAGTTTTTGTCTTTCCTATATCCGTTATAATAAATCCATCAGCGTGAATACGATTGCCGGTTCCCATACAGCTTAACAGAGGCGTACCAGCATCCTGGCACCGCTCGGCAATAAGCAACTTGGCGCTCACTGTATCAATACAATCCAGAACATAGTCAAACGCTGAAAAATCAATAATATCGATTGTATCCTGACCGATAAAAACAGGAGCGGTGTCCACAGATGCGGCAGGATTAATATCAAGCACCCGCTCCTTCATGACAGCAACTTTCAGGCGACCCACCGTACTGTGCGTCGCGACAAGCTGTCTATTACAGTTGCTTGGTGCAACAGTATCATTATCGACAAGTAAAAAAGAGCCGATTGCTGAACGGGCCAAGGCTTCAACCGCCCAGGAGCCAACTCCGCCAAGACCAAACACTGCAACCCGTGAGGCTGCAAGGAGAGCCGTAGATTCCGGGCCCAACAGAAGTTCAGAACGTGAAGAAAAGGTTTCTATCATGATGAAACATCATATGCAGTGTAAAAAATTTATACAATAAATTTTCCGATAATTCCCGATACCATGTTTATGCTTTCACCTTTTTTAACAGCAGCATCCTCAAAATGTGTAACAATTTCCTGCATAAGTTCAGTTTCTCTGGTAGCTTTTTCAA
>LVBK01000034.1 GCA_001604385.1 Spirochaetales bacterium Spiro_09
ATGTATTGAGTGATACTGCGAAACCGGAAGAAATTTTTCTTAAATTTAATACAAAAGAAATAAACATTGAAATTATGGAAATATATCCTGGAGAAAAATACAATGATACATGTTTGAATTTTATCCTTGTGAAGGCTCGTATGTAAGTGTCTTTTTGATGATATTGAATCATGTTCGCAATTATCAAAAAAATCGTCAATAAAAGTTCAGGTTAACTGGCTAGCGCCTGAAAGGCGCATGTCCAGTTGAACCACTTTTTTTATTGCTAAGGAAAATCCTAACGCTGATTCAACCTGACGACGTCAGAGACGGCGCAGATTAAGTTAGTGGTTGGGATTTTTTTTAGCGATCATCGGTGATATCTTTCTTAAAATCATCGGTCAGGCGTTTCCTCTCTTTTGGAAACTAGACGATCTCGATTGCATGGACTCCCCTGCAACATTCCTCTTCGAACGGCTGTGAGGATAGCCCGCTCGCCAATCGTCCCGCGCTCTGCCTCATTCTTTTCAACTGCTACCGCTCCGGTAGCCCGCTGTCCGGCGCTGGCCGTTTCGTTCTTGATCGAGCAAATCCCGTGGAGCTCTACGGCATCACCTCGAGCCGGAACGAGTTCTATTCCCTCAACGCCAAGGGCAACCGCACCAATCGCGTCATTATGGCGGCGGGCTTTGAATCTTTCGCGTATACGTTCTATCCCGGAAGTGATCTAGTCAAGTCTGATGGGAGAATGAGCTACGTGTATGACGCGAATGGCAATGTGATAGAGAAAGGGTTGTTGGTCTCCGTTTCCGCTGACTCGGTTTCTATTGTCCGTAGCGGTGAGCACTATGTGCGCTAT
>LVBK01000035.1 GCA_001604385.1 Spirochaetales bacterium Spiro_09
AACAAGATCCATGCGATCCATGAAGTCCGCGGTAAAGACGGCGTCGGTGCTGTTATGGACAATATGGAGCTTGAAAGAGAGCGCGGAATCACGATTCAGTCTGCCGCCACACAAGTGCAGTGGAAGGATTACACCATCAATGTTATTGATACCCCCGGACACGTTGACTTCACCATCGAAGTAGAACGATCCCTCCGCGTTCTTGACGGAGCGATCCTGGTTCTGTGTTCGGTTGGAGGGGTCCAGTCCCAGTCAATAACTGTCGACCGCCAGCTCAAGCGGTATCACGTTCCGCGCATCGCGTTTGTCAACAAATGCGACCGTACCGGCGCAAACCCCCTCAAGGTACGCATGCAGCTCCGCGAGAAATTGGGTTTGAATGCATACATGATGCAGCTTCCCATCGGTCTTGAGGACAAGCTTGAAGGCGTTGTCGACCTCGTTACCATGAAAGCCGTATATTTTGAAGGTGACAGCGGTACCGAAATACGCATTGCGGAAATTCCCGCGCACCTTGCCTCGGATGCAAAAAAATACCGGGACGAACTGATGGACGCAGCGTCCATGTTCTCCGACGAGCTTGCCGAAGCATACCTTGAAGGCACAGAAACCGAAGAAATGATTCACGCTGCTATCCGCAAGGGAACCCTTGCCGAGCAACTGGTTCCGGTGTTTCTTGGCTCAGCTTACAAGAACAAGGGTATCCAGACCATGCTTGACGGCGTTACCCGCTATCTTCCCAATCCGACCGAAGTCAAGAACATTGCACTTGACCTGGACAAGAATGAAGAGCCGGTCACCCTTTCCTGCAGCGAATCCGCTCCGACCGTCGCGCTCGGTTTCAAGCTTGAGGACGGAAAGTATGGACAGCTGACCTACGTCCGCATCTATCAGGGATCGATCAAAAAAGGCGATGAACTGTACAACACACGCGCACGCAAGAAGTTCAAGGTCGGACGCCTCGTCCGAATGAACTCTGCGCAAATGGAAGATATTACCGAGGGCGTCCCCGGCGATATCGTTGCGCTTTTTGGTATTGAATGCGCATCGGGAGACACCTTCTGCGGCGGCGGGCTCAACTACGCAATGAGCTCCATGTACGTTCCCAATCCGGTTATCGACCTGTCGATCACCCCGAAAGACAAAAAATCCGCTGATCAGATGGCAAAGGCCCTCAACCGGTTTACCAAGGAAGACCCCACATTCCATTGCTTTGTCGATCCTGAATCAAATCAGACCATCATCCAGGGAATGGGCGAACTTCACCTTGAAGTCTATATCGAGCGCATGAAGCGCGAATATAACTGCGAAGTTGAAACGGGCCAGCCCCAGGTAGCCTATCGCGAGGCAATTACACAGCGCGCGGATTTCAACTACACCCACAAGAAGCAAACCGGTGGTTCCGGTCAGTACGGACGCGTTGCAGGATTCATCGAACCGATCGAAGAAAAGGACTACGAGTTCATCGACGCTATCAAGGGAGGTGCCATTCCCAATGAGTACATTCCTTCATGCGACAAGGGCTTCAAGGAGTCTCTCAAGAAAGGCGCTCTCATCGGATTCCCCATTGTCGGTGTTCGTGCAACCATCAACGATGGTCAGTCACACCCGGTTGACTCTTCGGATATTGCCTTCCAGCTTGCAGCTATCGGTGGATTCCGCGATGCTTATTTGAAGGCGAAACCCGCGATTCTCGAACCGATCATGAAGGTGTCTGTAGAAGGACCGGAAGAATTCCAGGGAAATATCTTTGGACTTATAAACCAGCGCCGTGGTATAATCCTCTCATCGACCGAAGATGACAACTTTACCCGTGTCGACGCTGAAGTTCCGCTCAGTGAAATGTTCGGATTCTCGACCATTCTTCGTTCTTCAACGCAGGGTAAAGCAGAATACTCTATGGAATTCTCCAAATATGGAAAGGTTCCGCAGAGCGTAGCTGACAACCTTATCAAAGAATACGAAGCCAAGCGCAAAGCAGAACAGAAGTAAGGAGGCATCTATGGTAAAGCAGGATCTTATAGAACGAAGCCCCGTCCGGAACTTTGAAAAAGCGCTGGGTGGCGGTGTAAAAACAGGAGAAATCGGCGTTATCGTCTCCAAAAAAGGACTTGGTAAGACCTCCATACTGGTTCAGCTTGGAATTGACCAACTTCTCCAGGGAAATCATGTCGTGCACGTTTCTTTCAATCAGCAGACTTCTCACGTCATGACCTGGTACGAGGACATCTTCAACGAACTGGCCAAGAAGAAAAACCTTGACAAGGCTTCAGAAGTAAAAGAAGACCTCATCAGCAAAAGAATCATTCTGAACTTTAATCAGGATGCAGTTAAAACCGATCAGCTTATTAAAACCCTGCGAGCTCTTTCCGAGGGCGGAACAAAAAGCGAAGCGGTCATTATCGACGGCTATGATTTTTCAAAGGCTGATGCCGATGCGATAAAGAAAATGAAAGCTTTCGCCAAGGAAGCAGGCCTGAGTATCTGGTTTACGGCAAATGTAGACGCGGTAGAAAAGGGCATTCCTTCGACCTTGACGATGTTCGCAAACGATATCGATGTTGTTCTCTATCTTGAATCCAAGGCAGATTGCATCAACATCAAAATCCTCAAAGAACATGCCAAGGGTGAATACGCCACAGATCTCAAGCTTGACGTAAAAACTCTGCTTCTTGCCGACAAGTAAGAGCGCAACTTTTTCTTGCTTGAGAACCGTCCGCACACAGCGGACGGTTTTTTTTATGTCAGGGGAATACAGGGCATGCAAAGCCCGTTTATTGTAGATTTCTTCCCGAATACGTCAATATAGCGCTTCTTGAAGCAATACAGTATCATCATAGGTAACACAGAAAACGTGACTTAAGGAGACAACATGCTGGAATCCCGTAAAAGCGGCATATTATTGCACCCCACTTCTTTCCCCGGCTCACCAGGAATCGGGACTCTGGGCGAGCCTGCTTATCGCTTTCTTGACTGGCTTGCACAAGCGGGACAGACTCTATGGCAAATATTACCCCTTGGTCCTACCGGATATGGAGACTCTCCCTATTCATCTTTTTCCACTTTCGCCGGAAATCCGCTTCTGGTGGATCTATCGATATTACAAAATGAAGGGTTACTGAGCGACGAGGATATATTACCGCCGGACTATATATCAATGGATGGACCCGTCGATTACGGATCTGTACTGTGGTGGAAAATGCCCATTCTAAAAAAAGCAGCGCAGAAATTCCTGAGCGGGAAAAAAGATACGGAATACAAACGGTTTCTTTCAGCTAACGAGCACTGGATACATAGTTTTGCAATCTTTATGAGCATAAAAAACCATTTTGACCAAAAAGCCGCTGATGAAAAACAGCACGGAAAATTATGGTACAACTGGTGGCCGAAGAATCTTGCCTCGGCTGAGCCAAATGCCTTGCAGGAGTGGCAGAACGAACATAACGATGAAATAGAAAGTATCTGCGCTATTCAGTATTTCTTCTTTCGTCAATGGAAAGCCCTGCGTCAAGCAGCACATGCCAAGGGAATCTCGATAATTGGGGACATACCCATATTCGTGGCAGCCGATTCCGCCGATGTCTGGGCAAACCAGCGACTATTCCAGCTGAATCGTGACGGTTCCCCTCAGTTTGTCGCCGGTGTACCACCTGATTATTTCAGTACAACCGGACAATTATGGGGAAATCCCCTGTATAACTGGAAAGAAATGGCCAAGGACGGCTATTCCTGGTGGATTAAAAGAATTCGTTCAACCTTAGCCCTCGTAGACTATATAAGAATTGATCATTTTCGGGGTTTTGAATCTTACTGGGCAATACCTGCAGGCGAAAAAACCGCAGTAAAGGGAAGCTGGAAAAAAGGCCCGGGACACGATTTTTTCACCGCGATTCGCTCTGCCATGGGGGATGTACCCATCATTGCAGAAGACCTGGGTATTATAACTGAAGCGGTTGGTGAGCTTCGCGACACCTTTGCCTTACCCGGAATGAAAGTTCTGCAATTCGCTTTTGACCCCGCCGAAGGGAAAAGCGGAAAATTGGTCAATTCCTTTTTACCTCACATGCATACCCAAAACAGTGTTGTCTACACCGGAACCCATGACAACGACACGCTGCAGGGATGGCTTCATACAGCACTACCGGAACAGCTCTCAATGATCCGCCACTATTTTGGCAGAAATCTGACTATTGACGAAATGCGCATTGAATTGATCCGATCGGCCCTCATGTCGGTTTCGAATCTCGCCGTTATTCCGCTCCAGGATGTCTTCGGTATTGGAAACGAGGGAAGAATGAACATGCCGTCTACAACGGGAAAAAACTGGACATGGAGAATGAGCGACAGCCACTATGACAGCACACAGGCTCAGTGGCTCCGGAACCTTTCGTTTTTATATGGAAGGAATATCACGTAACAAAATAGATACTGCTATCAATATTGTTGATAGTAAAAAAAAGGATGAGGCAGAGGACGGGTTGATCAGCGGATTGGCCATGCGCGGAGCCGCCGCGTTCGCAAGAACTACGGGGTTTCAACAATATTGATAGCAGTACACAAGCTTTTTGAAAGCCATGGAGAATTGCCGAGGCAATTCTCCCGCTTTTTTATTTATGAGCCTTTTTCAAGGCTCATAAAGTTAATAGGAGAAAGCCTGGAGAAACCGCTAACGCGGTTTCTCTTAAGCTTTTTGAAAGCCATGGAGAATTGC
>LVBK01000036.1 GCA_001604385.1 Spirochaetales bacterium Spiro_09
TTTGACACCAGGTTCATAACCTAGTAAACTTATATGTATTATATATAAACATGCACAGGTTTTGTCAATACAATTTTTATAAATATTACGTTATTACTAGGAAATAAAAACTACACTGATTAGAACTTATATGAAATACATATATCCCGCATCTTCATCGCTTGTCCCGACCATTGAACACAACGTAATATGGTCAACCAGACTGGATATGGCAATGTTAAGTCTGTTATATACAACGGAACGAATACAACGCTGCAAGGCATTTTCCGTTTCGCCGGGACGTACATCATCGACTATCAGAATATCTCCTTCCAGAACACGAAGAACATCTCCAACCAGTATCTCCGAGGGAAGCTTTATCAGCGTGTATCCTCCGGAGGCGCCCTTTACCGAGCGAATATAACCGGCGCGCCGCAAAATTACCGCTACCTGCTCAAGGTAGCGTGCAGAGATTTTTTGACGCTCCGCTATACTTGCCAGCGACACATGGGATTCATCAAGGTGTTCGGCAAGATCTATCAGCAATCTTACACCATAGCGGCCACGTGTAGATATTTTCATATACTGAACTCCAATCCTTCCTGCTGACAGTATGCAACACGTAAATCTTCCAGACTGATCGAGTCAATACAGTCAGAAATAACGTCGTACAGCTCTTTCCAGGTTCTTCTGCTTTTACACTCTTTTTCGGACTGACATTCCTCCGATCCAAGACAGGGCAGCGGCTCAAGGGTGCCCTCAACCGAACGGAGAATGTCGCCTACAGTAATATCGGACGGCTTTCGACCGGGCATATACCCGCCGCGTGGCCCTCTGATACCCTGGATGATGCCTGCCTTTTTTAGCGGAATAAACAATTGCTCGAGATACCCATCCGAGATGCCGGTTTCAGACGCAATGACACGGGTACTCGCATAGTCTCCTTCCGGTAAGAGAGAGAGAAAAAGTAGCGCTTCAAGTGAATACCTTCCTCTGGTTGATATCCGCATCATATCTCCTAGTTTTTTCGTTGTAATAATACAATACTGGTACATTCCCCGCAGGTCAAGAAGAACGGACGGGGAACACACTGGTGGTACCAGGTATCCTGGAAAAATCTTCTAGCAGCGCATGACATTATTGTCCTCCGTCAGTCTTTACTGATACAGTAGAGAAGGAGAGGCATTCCTGTGTGCCCGTCCAGGAGAGGCTACATGACCGATCATATAAAGAAAAATGTGCAGTACCGCAGAGCCAGTCTTGTGATGCTTGGGCTCATAACCCTTATTCTTGTTTTCGGTGCGCTGAAACTTACCTCAAGTGTCGTTCTGCCCTTTGTCATAGCGGTATTGCTTACCTTTGTCCTTGAACCCCTGATCATCTTGCTGGGCAAGCTGAAAATACCCCGAATTCTTGCCGCAATCGCGGTGGTTCTTGGTATCGGGTTTGCCGTGTACATGGTTGGCTTGTTATTGTTCAACAGCATCAAGACAATCGCCACACTCTATCCGAAATATGAAGTCCGTTTCGAGGAAATTTACCGCATGATTGCGGAAACCTTTGATCTTCCGTATGACGAGCATTTGACCCTGTTTGACAATCTGTGGAACCAGTTAAACATCCGGAGCAGGGTTCAAATTGCGGCATTCCAGTTCTCAGAATCCTTTGTGGTATTCCTCAAGGATTCCATGATGGTAACCCTCTTCATTATCTTCCTGCTTCTGGAGATCGGACACTTCAAGCACCGGGCTGAAGTAGCCTTCGCACGGACATTTCCGGGCGGTTTGACAAATATAATTAACAGCATTGTTCATCAAACGACCCGCTACCTCAGCATCAAGTTCTTTATATCCCTTGCTACAGGACTCCTGGTCGGTTTCGGACTTCATGTCATCGGACTTGATTTTCCCGTTGTGTGGGGCGTCCTTTCCTTCATCTTGAATTTCATTCCGACAATCGGGTCTATAGTGGCAGGACTTGGCGTATTTATCTTTTCCCTCGTGCAGTTCTATCCCGATCCGGGACCGGTAATCGCCTCGGGCATGGTGGTTCTCGGTGCTAATTTCATTATCGGAAACATCATCGAACCCAAGGTACAGGGAGACAATTTGGGTCTTTCTCCCTTCGTCATCCTAGTCTCCCTGGTTGGATGGGGATGGCTGTGGGGCTTTGTCGGCATGATACTGGCGGTGCCCATGGCAGTGATCACAAAAATTTTCTGTGAACAGATACCGGGTCTCGAAGCGGTTTCCATCATGATGGGCTCGTATAAGGCAGCCATGCGCAAAGAAGAACAGCTGGAGCAGGAATCGGAATAGACGTACACCGGTTACCGAAATAATAAGGCCCCGGTACGAACCGGAGCCTTATTAGCTGGTATGGATTTCAGGAAGGAAGACCCTGCTCAGGCGCTCACAGCACCCTGCATAGCCTGGGCTTCCAGCGGTACAATAATCCTGAAGGCAGTTCCCCTGCCATCCTCGGACTGCAATTTGATACTTCCCTTCCATTCCTTGACCCGCTCGCGTACAAGATTTAGGCCGATTCCACGACCTGCATGCATATTGGCCGTTTGTGCTGTACTGAACCCGGGGGCAAACAAAAGCTGTAAAAGCGTGTTCCTGTCGCTCACCTCTGTCTCTGGAGGAATCATACCCAACGAGACCGCCTTGTCCCTGATCGCGGCAAAATCAAGACCCTTGCCGTCATCGGTCAATTGAATGATAATTTGATTGTCTTTCATTTCAATGGAGAGCGCTATCTGCCCATGACCATCCTTGCCAACGGCAAGCCGACTGTCACGATCTTCAATGCCATGATACATGGAGTTTCTGACCAATTGCGTCAGCACTTCCTTGATCATTCTGCGCGGACCATGCTCAAACACCCGACTGTCGATTGATCGAATAACCAGCGATGCCTCCTTACCCAGATCCTTGGAAGCCTTATCCACAACCTTTTGCAGGGTAGTAACCAACACCTGTTCATCCTGCAAGCGGTTATCGCCCCGGTTGAACGATCTGATCCGGTCAATCAGGTCCTTGAAGCCGTCTTTTACCTTCATCAATTTATCAAGCTCGACCGTAATATGAAGAATATCCTGGAAGGTAACATCCTCACGGGAGCGCAAGTCACGAAGCTCGTCCTCAAGAGCATGCAGTTTGGTACCAAAACTGGTCAGGCCAAGAATCACCGCATTCGACTTGATTGCGTGCACGCCCTGGTACATTTCCACGATAACGTCGGCAGAAGTTCGTGATTTGTCTTTCAAAATGGCATTGATGCGGTCAAATTCATATTCAGCATCCTCGATAAAGTCATTCAAGACACGGGGATCCACATGAATAACCTCGAACAGGGCATGCATTTCCTCACTGCGCCGGCCCTCTTCCTCGTTCAGCTGCTTTTGCAACGCGACTTCAACGGTAGAATCCTGTATGGTTCCAAGAATAAACACGGTTCCCGGCTCGCGTTCGACCGGAGCGAAGGTGCAACGAAGAATTTTCTCTTCCCCCGTGCCAAGACTGATATACGAAAACTGATGGAGGGGATTGATATCCTCAAGCATTTGCGCGTCAAACGAGCGGTTAATAATCATGGTAAAATAATCTACCAGGGTTTCCTGTTCCCGTTGGGCAATGGAATTCGATAAAAGATCCAGAAACCGGCGTCCCTGCAGGGACTGCTCTCCCATTATTTTCTCGAAGACCGGCGAGTACTGGGGCTGAATGACAAAATCGCGGTCCATCATGAACAAACCGACTTTCAGATTGTCCTTCATGGCGGCGATTTCATCCCGTTCGGCTTTCAGCGCCCGGGTGAGCTTGGCAACCCACCGGTCTTTTGTGAGCTTTGTCTCTTCGTACACAACGGTACACACCGTAACCAGAATATACACGCCGATAATCCGGAAAGAAAATGCGGACGCGAATTCAAAGGGAGAAAGACCGGGCACAAAAAGGCCTGCAGACACCAATGCCAACAGTATTCCCGATGTCACGATTCCCGGTTTTTTTCCCAAAAGAAAGATCGACAAAAGCGGAAAGGAATACATCCACAATATGCCCGAGGCCTGTTCACCCGCGGAAATGGCGAGAAAGGCGCACAAGCCCAGATAGGGCAATACGGTTAAAAAGGCAGACAGCATATATGGCGCTGAAGTACGGAGCAGGATAAAGGCCACAACGGTCATAAACGCCATAAATAGGTCGAAGACTCCCTGAACAAGAGCGCCCCGCTCCAGGCTCTCAAGGCCGAAAACGACCAGGAGCGTACAGCCAAGGAATATCATGGAATTGAGCATTATATAGCGAACGACACTGTCGCGATTGGATTCATCAGCTATATCCAGTTGTTTCCCGCTGGTCATCACGTTAAAGAATAAATTGCGTTGTTCTGCCATCTTACACCCCGCTTGACGCTTCGATAGCTACGGACAGGCAAAAGGTATAGGTCTCGAAAATAGTAAATGGAATGCACATGATCCGTGCCTGGTCATTTGGCCACATGATTGTATGATCCGTTCCCCGGATAATGGTGGGAAGAGAAATTACCAGGCGGAACGTTTCTTCCAGTCCGCGTTTCGCGTTTCCGGCAATTATGTTGATAATTTCGCCGATTGCGTCCACTACCTCATCATCGAGATCGATGTGTTCACTTCCGGTAAGTATACCGGTCAACTTCAGGGCAAGTTCCTTTTTCATAGAAATGACCACCGCGCCGCGGGCTTCACCGGTCAGGCCGATGACCGCAGACACATCCCAATCATGGGGATCGTTTTTATCTATGAAATGAGGATGCTCAGCTTCAAGTTCGGTACCGATAAAATCGCGAAAGACACTCTCGCATACGTTGATAAAGGGCTGTATATACTTTTCCATCATGTACTCCTATATACTGAGCTTGGACAGCTTGTCCCGAAAACTTTTTTCATTGACCGGTTTGATTATGTAGTCGGTAGCACCGTTTTTCAGGGCTTCGATTACGTTGTATCGCGCCGCCTCGCTCGTTACCATAATGATGGGCATATCCTTGTACTGGGCCATTGATCTAACACGTTTAAGAAAATCGAGCCCGGACAATTCAGGCATGTTCCAGTCAAGCAACACCAAATGAACCTGATGCTGTTCAAGCTGTACAAGCGCTTCCTTTCCATTACCAGCTTCCACAAATTCACAGGGAATATTGAGGGATGAAAAGGTATTCTTGACAATATTCCGCATTATTCGTGAATCGTCGACGACCAATACAGTTCTGATACTCATGTATCCTCCACTTTCATTCATCTGATAAAACAGTATAGCGCGGCAAGAGGGAAAAAACAAAAAAATATGTGCAATTACTCCAATCTGGATGAGCGCTAGAGACGGAAGAGTTTTCTCAGGGAAGCGCGATTGGTCACGCGGTAATGCAGATAAAAAAGAAGAGCGGCAACCGGAATTGCGGAAATGCACACCACAATCGACCAGGAAAGAGAGATTCTCTGCTCCAGATGGACATGTACCGCAGCATCAATGGCAATGCAAAAAAGAACCGAGAAGGCAAGAACGACACCGACCGCGTTAAGACCTTTCCGGTGTTGCACCGAAATAAGGAAATACGGACCGATTACACAGGCAATCAAACTGGCGCTGATCGGTAAACCCAGGGTAAAAAACCAGGAAAGGTGACCGGTGAACAAGGCCCATAAGAACACCGTGACAATCGTCGCGCCGGAAAGAACAAGAGCCACCAGAAGCCGTTTGTTCCAGGCAAGAAGCGGAAAGGCGGAGAGCATCCAGATATAACAGAGCGTAATGCCGGTATATCGTGACCAGGTCAGGGCGGTGCTGAACAGAAAATCAAGCCCGGTAGTGACAATAAAAATGCTGCCGATTGTCACCGAAAGGAGCTCGGCGGTCATTCTTCTGCGCTCGGCGGGCAAGAGCTGTCCGATGGCAGCTTCGAGACCACTCTCACCATCGCGGATAGTAGCATTAGTAATATGAGATGGAGGATCGGGCAACACGGAAGAGGTCGGCTCATTCATGTCCACAGCCCTTGAACCGCACAAAGAACAGCGCTCGGCCTCATCAGAAAGATAAACATCGCATTCCATACATCTTTTCATTTACATACTCCTGTGAAACGGAAAGCCTCATTGTGTCCCGAAGAATCAATTACTTGACTGCCGGCATATTGGACACCACACGGGCTTCAAGCCCGAAGGAAGCACACTTCGATAAAAAAATCCGCTCAAGATCGTTAACCCGCACCCGGCTGGCAAAAATAACCGACAGGACGTCCTTGAAACTGATCATCCCGACACTGGCACCGATGGTATCCCTGCGCGGCGGAATCATGTCAAAACGCTTGATATGTTCGGCAAATTCGGCCGGCATAGTCACTGTCTGCGTATTCGAAAGATTGCCGGAAAATTGAGCGTCCGCTACCTTTTCCCCGACATGGCGCAGGTAGGCGTTTTTTATTGCAAGGGGAACCACGCGCGAAAACAGAAACCGCTCGCCCCGTACATTGCGGTGAATTTGCCGTTGCATTTCGCGCATATCAAGGCCGGTCTTGAGACTGTACTGAACGCGCTGCAGAATTTCGTCAAAGGAATACTCCCCCAGACGACGGTCTATGCTGACCGGAATAAAAAGAAAAAAATTGCGCATGGTCTTCGACGGGTGTATTTTTCGCATATTCACCGGTATTTGCACGCAAATCGGTTTGAAGGGCCCCTGTCCGCTTCGGCCGGCCAGGGTTTGCAAACTGTCCAGATAGACCGCGGTAAAAAAAGCGGTAATGGTCGCTCCGCGGGCGCGGCATACCTCAAGGGTTTTGGCTACGGAAAAACTCGCGCTCGTAACCCGGTATTCATCTCCGTCAAACCGTCCGCCCGCTTCATGAAAGGCATTGGGCAAGGGATCGGGATTGGGAACGTCCGAGCGAAAGAGGCCGTCATAGGCATCCTCGAGCTCTGCAGGATCCACCACCTCATCCGGCCGGCGAATATCCTGCCAGTCGGCGCACGTAACGCCGCGAAGGGTCAAATATTCAGCTATCAGGGAACGAATAAACTCTATACCGCCGGTCCCGTCGGTCAAAATATGATGAAATTCACAGGATATCACCGAACCACGCACAAAGACTCTCACCAGATTCGTTTTCCAGCTCGCCCTTCCCGGAGATGCGCAGGGATACCCGGTATCGGGTAAAATGGCGGGAGGCCCGTCAACAGGATCCAGATAAAACCAAAAAACGCCCGAGCGCAGGCGGGTTTTTACGAAGGGGAAACGCGCGGCAACAAGAGAGACAGCCTGTTCAAGGGCAGGAACATACACCGGTTCATCCAGTTCGCACGAGAGGCGAAAGACGTACGGGGAACGGGTGACCGTCGTGGCAGCCATAAAAACAGCGCTATTATCAAGGGGAAAAAAGAAATCGTTCGCACTTTCGGGATGCCGGTAATTAGCCATGATGAAAACCCCCGCTCATATGTAGAATACCGTAATTGCACTGCGAGCGCAACATCAGTATCATTGGGGTATGAAGTCACCGAAAGAAATAAGTCTGGAAAAGAAAATACTAGAGGATACCCCCGAAACCTCGCATGCGCGCACGGTTCTGGAAATCCTGATCCAGGACACAGAGGTACAGCACTTGCAGGAATACGCAAATACCGTGTCACTGGTACGTCTTGGATACAACGATCATGGCCCCGTACACATGCGAATGGCAACCCGCAATGCGGTCAGAATCATGAATCTCCTGCATGAATCGGAGATAAAAACCAGTCTCGAACAGGAAAATGCCGGCACCTTCGATGACAGCCTGAGCGCGGTAATACTGGCAGCTTTTTTACATGACCTCGGTATGTCCATGGGCCGTCAGGATCATGAACTGTTCAGCATGACACTTGCCCTGCCCGTCATTGACCGGATATTGCGGGAAGTGTTTCCCGACAGGGAGGACAAACGCATGATTATCCGATCCCTTGCCCTTGAAGGCATTATCGGACACATGGCCTCGCGCCGCATTCATTCCCTCGAAGCAGGGGTCATCCTCATCGCGGACGGCTGCGATATGGAAAAGGGCCGGGCTCGCATACCGCTTGTGCTCAACACCGAGCCGCGCGCCGGCGACATCCATAAATACTCGGCCAATTCAATCGAAAAGGTCGGTATATACCGCGGAGAGACCAAACCGGTGAAAATTGCCGTTGAAATGTCCTCGGATGTCGGCTTTTTCCAGATAGAGGAAATTCTCCTGCCCAAATTGAACATGAGTCCGGTCAAACCCTATGTAGAATTGCATGCCGGCATCAGCGGCGGAGACTTGAAAAAATACGTGTGAGAATTGATGCAGAACGTGCATTGCCCCTTGACCGCCGGTCGATGACCGGCTCGCTTGACGCGCGCAGCAGCGCGTATGAACGACCAAATAGAGGAGAACTCTGTTTCGTAATTCAGGGCCGGGCAAAAAAAAACGGGAGTGGCATCCACGAGACCTGAAGGTCCCGGGATCCTTCCCGTATACCGGTTACGGCAGCAGAGCGGACTGCGCGACATGCGCACAAAGCCATGTCACGGTCCTTACAAGCAGCAACGCCGGGTAAGGAAGAGTTCGGGGGGATCCGAAAACCGCTTCGCGGCCTGTTCATTGAACGCGCCCTTCCTTACGTAACATACTTAATGATAATACCGGCTGTTCAATATTTCCAGTTAATTGGCAGTTATTTTTCTGTTATCATTCTGTTATGTGTTTACTGCTATCAATATTGTTGAAACATGCTTCATTATCTGCAGAATGACGATAAACAGGGTATTTCAACAATATTGATAGCAGTCGTTTTTTGATTCTGAACGCCTACAAGACAAAAAAACCGAATACCGCCCCTGAAAGGATAATCCACAACGGATGAATATCAAAACGACGATTGACCGCCAACAGCACGGCAAACAGACCCAATGCGGGCCAGGAAGCCACATCCTGCCACCTTCCGCTTTCGCTGAACGCTTTGAAAGCAAACACCGACACATTCAATACTTGCCAGGCAGCGACCGCAATCAGGCCTGTTGAACCGGCTCGTAAACCGTAAAAAGCTGCCTGGACCAGCGGTTTTTCCTGAAACCGGGTAAAATAACGGGCAATGAGGATTATGACTACCAGAGACGGCAAAACCGTTCCGACTGTCGTGATAATTCCGCCCCATACACCGGCGGTTTCATAGCCGACATAGGTTGCCATATTGATACCTATCGGACCGGGAGTGGACTCCGAGATTGCAACCATGTTGTAAAAACGCTCCGCGCTGATAATCCCTCGGTTGACCAGGGCCTGTTGCATCAGGGAGATTGCAACAAGGCCTCCGCCAATGGTAAACGTACCTATATACATGAACAAGAAAAAAAGCGAGGCAAGGGTCATGAACGGTTCCTTTGCACTTTTCGCGTGATTACGCCAGTGGTCCCCGCACAGAAAATAATAAGCACCGCCGGAGCGTCAAAAAAAGCCATGGCAACAAAAGAAAGAAGGGCAATACCGATTGTAAGCCGGTCAATCAGCGTTTTTCGCGCGAAATTCCATGCAGCATTCACCAGCAGGGCTGCGACCCCGACATTGATCCCGGTCATGGCCCGGTTAACCCAGGCAATATCGGAGGCTGACTCAATAAGGCCCGCCAACAGCGTAATGATGATAACCGACGGGGTAACAATGCCCGCAGTCGCGCACACGGCCCCGATTATGCCTCTGCGGTAATATCCGATAAACGTTGCGACGTTCACCGCGATAATGCCCGGGGTACACTGACCAATGGCAAACCAGTCAACCATTTGCTCGTCGGTCATCCAGTGACGCTTTCGTATCAGCTCACGCTCAAGTATGGGGAGCATGGTAAGGCCGCCACCGAAGGTCATCAGCCCGATACCGAAAAACACGCGAAAAAGATAGAGCAACTCCAAAAACGCCTTCATGTGATTCAGTATACATAAAAAAGCCGTTCCGGCAAAGAAGCGGAACGGCTTAAGATTTTCATTCTATAGATTATACGGATGAAACCGGTTAACTGATTTTTGTGTAAATTACTTCGGTGATTATTGGATCACCAACAGGATCCCATTCTCCGGTTTCAGGATTATATTCCTCATCTTCATACTCAGTTTCGATAGTCTTTAAGTATTTTCCATCCTCGCTAAGGTAACCCAATATACCATCCTCGGTCATTGCGGCAGCCTGTTCCTGTGTAAACTGCATTTCCTGAACAAAGGTATCAGAACTATCATCGTACTCATATCCACCTTCTTCAACTATTACTTCAATAATCTGTTCATCGGTCTTGGATTGACCAAAAGCCTCAAGAATCATTCGATATATTGTGATAAGAGAATCGGCATCCTGAACAATAGTCATTGTTGCACTGCTTCCTGATACGACCATCGTTGTCACAATTGAGACGGTCAGACCGGAATCAGGATCGGATCCATTTACTGTATTTCGCCAGGTTCCGGGAATTTGTGACAAATTAGTCACTTCAATCCAGACAGTATTATCAGAGGGTCCAGGATCCGAACTGCCCGATGCATCACAAGCCGTAAATACCACAGTAAACACAACAGTTAACAACAATAATGATAGCACTCTTACAAGTCTCATGTACTCACCTCAAAATTAAAATATACGTACTA
>LVBK01000037.1 GCA_001604385.1 Spirochaetales bacterium Spiro_09
ACATGAGGGATATTAATGATCTCCCAATATTAGTATCAGCAATACTCTCGGATTCTGATGTACTAATAACTGGAGATAAAGATTTTGAGAATATTAAAATGAAGAAACCACTGATTTTTACACCACAAGAATATTTTGAATTATGTAAGAAAAAAGACAACTAGCCCCTGCTTCAACCTGATATTTTCTTTGACAAATGGTATGTGGGGAGGAGTTAGCACGAATGTGCTCGCGACGACCGGACAGTAGCCATGAAAGGCAACTGAGCAAAACGCGCGTTCTGTGTAGCGGTTTTGGCACAATGCCAAAACCATTACCTCGAGGAATCAGCACAGCGAGATAAGCCATCCGTTCATTTTCTTCGAACGAGATACCATTCGTCTTTTTCGTACCAGGAATCTTCGAGTTCCCTTTCACTGAAAAAACGGAAATTGTAATCCCGAAAATCCCATCTATTGATAAAACGCCGGTACAGATTTCCATTGGGAATCCAATTATCCTCTGCGGATACATCAAGGCGACGAATCCTCCGGTTCATTATCCGAAGATATACTACCTTGATTCTTTTCTTGCCTTCCGAATCGCTAAAACCCGGAACCTTTTTTCTTGAACGTGACATTTTCTAACCTCCTGAAAAAGTTAGAAAACAGCCCCCTTACAATTTGTTATCATTATTCGTTCTCCCGGACATAGTATGGCATAATATCCCCAACGAGCCAAGACATTGGAAGTGTTACAGTTTATAAGACTGAGGCAGAGCGCGGGACGAATGGCGATCGGGCCATCCTCACAGCCGTTCGAAGAGGGATGTTGCAGGGGCGGGCGCATACCGTCGAGCTCGGCTGGTCAAATCAAAAACCGGAAACGTCTGACCTATGATTTAGAGAACCTTCCACCGAATCAGCAGAGGATTCTTCTCAAAGATATTGATATGTATCTCAAAGCCTCAGAATCAGGCACTTAACCTTTTGTCGATACTATACCTTCTTTCGGTTTATCCTGTGATTCCAACATTTCTTTCCGTAATAGATCGTTCATAAGCGTTTGGTATCCTTTTCCAAAGCTTTTTAACCAGGCGAGTACATCGGCATCAATTCGCGCTGTTATTTGCTCTTTTCTTGGTTTATAGAGGCTATAAAAAGGTACGGCACACGCGAAATCATCTTTTGTCCATTCAGGTATTTCACTGGTATCAATTTCAGAATCGCTCATATTCGCGAGAACTTGTATCCTTTTTTTTGTCGCGCTATCCATCGCTTTAATTCCAGCCAGCTTCTTCATACAACCTCCTTTCCGCTTGTGTTGCTTTTCGAGCGGATATTATCCGTATTATTTCGTCAGGCTCGCCTTTCCGGATTGTAAAGACGAGCAAAACCATTAGTATGCCATTGATCTGTCCAAGGATTTGCTGTCGATTCTCCATTTCATTGTTATCACACCGGGTCACCGCAAACGGATCAGCAAAGACGTATAATGCATCTTCAAACCCCAGGTGATGTTTTCTTTTATTGATTCTGTTCTTTTTTTCATCTCATTCAAAGTTTACACTGTAATTATAATACTGTAGTTACCTATTTGCAACTACTAAAACAGTTCTTCAAATAAGCCTGACGATTCTCAGAATCGCATGGTCACCCCGATCAAACAAGTTCGACTTGTAGGGGCACAACTGTATAAACCGGATAAAACAGGAAATTTCTCATCGGATATATAAATAATCCCAACCATCAGCTTAACCTGCATTGCGGTAGCAATGTCAGGTTGAAGCAGCGTTGGGATTTTCTCAAGCAATAAAAAAGTGGTTCAAGCGGACTACCGCGCCAGTTTGTTTAGCGTAAACTAAAAGTACCCGGAAAGAGAAAGCATGAATGGACCAAAAAAGCGTCAAAATAACCCATAAAAAGCGTGGGTATGTATAAGGCATAATCCTCACAGCCGTTCGAAGAAAAATGTTGCGGGGGCGGGAGCGCAATCGAAATCATCTAGCTACCCAAAAAGAGGAAACGCAAGACCGGTGATTTGGGGATGCGGACGTTTTATTGGACAATTAGTTTGAGGCAGAACGCGTGGCGCTTCGCGTAGGGGCCATCCTCACAGCCGCTCGAAGAACGGATGGTGAAGGGGCGGTTTGTTTTTATCAATGAAAATCTGTGTACGTGTTAATAGAAAATAAATTCATCAACTAGCTTTTTTTTCAATCATCATGTATCTTAATGGTATGAGGAGGATTATGTAATGAACAGTATATATCGTCTCCGCTCTGATGAACTAACACCAGATTTTATTACTCTTCTGAAAAATTCATATCCTCACAAGGAAATTGAAATAACAATTGAAGAAGTTATGGATGAAACAGCCTATCTTATGAGTTCTTCCGCTAATAGGTTACATCTTGAGAAGTCCATACAAAATATCGAGGCACATACCAATCTTGTGAGCATTTCACCTGACGAGTTAGTGTAATGGTTATAAGTTTCGATCCAATAGCATTTCAAGATTATAATGAATGGGCTGCAATCGACAGCAAGGTTTATAAAAGAATTGGAGATTTAATACGCGACGTTTGTCGTGATCCTTTTAAAGGTATTGGAAAACCTGAACCCCTGAAACATAATTTAGCTGGTTACTGGTCAAGAAGAATTACCAATGAACATCGGTTGGTCTATAAATATACGAATGATACAGTATATATTGC
>LVBK01000038.1 GCA_001604385.1 Spirochaetales bacterium Spiro_09
ACATTACTTTTAGGATGGTTATAATAAAACTAATCGTAGTGAATTAAGGAGATATACATATGGCAAGCATAGATCTGCCCCGAAGCCCGAACGTCTTTCATCCTGAAAAACCGAGTGCGGTCGGTTCACGCAACTCGTTGGCCCAGGATTATCGTGACCAACAGAAGGAAGTAAATCAGCTTCTTGAGGAAGAAACCAATAAGGTTCTTCATCATATGACGTCCAGACTCCCCAAGGAAGTCCTTGAAAGACTTGATGTCATGGGCGGTCTGAAGGAAAAGCTGTATAACTATTTTAATCAGAACTACCAGAATATGTTCAACCGCTACATGGTAACGGCTGAAGATGAAATGACCAAGAAGGTTCGCGGTTTTATCGATCGTGAAGAAATGAAGGTTTTGAACCGGTATACACCGAAAGAGATAGCCACGCTGCTCGATGAAGTCGGTGGTGCGGACAAGTTTAATACCGGTGAAATCGAAAAATCCATGGTCAACATGTATGGACATTTGCAGGGCCATATTCAGCGCGGTGTAAATGATCTTGAAACCCTGACAAACTCCCTTCTTCGCCAGAAAACTGATGTTGGCGCCTTTGTTCGTGGTGAGAACGCATATTCCATCGTCAAATGTGCTTTCAAGGACAATATCTACAAACCCAAGACTGTAACCGATGTAAAGCTTTCAGTGAATATTCTTGATTCTGAACTGATTAGCCCGGTTTTCCAGTACCAGGCTACCGTTGAATATCTGATCAAGGATTTGATCTCCAAGCATTACATGGACGAGATCGATCACTACATCGAAAAGGTAAAGGATGACCGGATTGATCAGGGGCTTGAAGAACTCTCAGACGGTGAAATCATTTTCGCGAAAATGAAGAAGGTCAAAGACCTGACCGATGATGATACCGACAATCCCAAGAGCCGACGGTATGATATTATGGCCAAGGACTTGATGGATCGCATCAACAATCTTCGCGCCGAAATTGATCCCGCGACCTTTGATCAGCTGAATATTCGGGAAAATCTCAAGAAGATTATCGATCTGGAGAATATTCGCAATCGTGGTTTCAATACCGCAATTAACTCTCTTACTTCCATTCTTGATACCTCGAAGATGGGATATCAGTACATCGAAAACCTCAAGAATGCCCGTGAGCTGATTTTGCGCGAATATGATGACACCAATCAGGCAATCCTTCCCGATGAACGGTATCAGATACGTCTTCGCTATTATGATAATGCCCAGCTTAATGAGGAGCGCAAGGCCTATGAGGTCATGATCCGTTCCTTCGAGACTGAGGTCGAGCATTTGTGGGATGTTCTGGAAACCCGATATGAGGATTCAAAGTTCCTGACTCGTGTTACCGACTTTAATGATCTGGCCAAGATCTACAAGCGCAAGATCCAGAAAAATATCAAGGAAAAATCAGGCGATCCCGTATACGAAAACATTGCAAAGGTATGGGATGAAATTTCCTTCGTAAAGCCTGCGGAAACTGATGTTGAGCGTATGAATCGTACCTTCCTTTTCGAAAAGGACAAGCTTCGCAAGAAACTTATTCTGATGCGAGACAAGCTCAAGAATATGTATGATTATCAGTATCCGATCGAACGCCGTGTCATGGAAGAGCGTCTTGCCTTCCTCGAGAGGGAATTCATCAAGTTTGATTATATAATCAACCCGTTCCACCTGCAGCCCGGATTGTTGCTTGATATTGATATCACCTCTATCAAACGCAAGAAAGCAACTCTGGACGGTATGGCCAACGTACTGAACGAGTTCCTTCACGGCGTATCCAAGGGCTTCCAGGATGCAGCTTTCGCTTCATTCAGCCGCCGCAGGTCAACTGTCCGTGCAGATATTGCACAGACCTTTGGCGGGGATGAAGAAGATCCCAAGGCTGGCGCTCCTGCCGGTCGTGCAGCGTACCTTGATATGCTGAACGATGATTCTGCTCCTGCGTCCGCTGCCATCAGCGCTCCGGCAGCCGAAGCCGTTGAAAGTGCTCCTTCACGCAGAGGCAAGGCAACTGCCCCTGCAAAAAAGGCAAAAGCCGGGGTCGTTGATTCCGGTCGGGGTTCTCGTGGACGTGGCAGACCTGCCGCTACCAAGGGAAGAAAAGGTTTGAAGGAAGTGTAATCACTTTGCCATTATAGAAATAATATCCCCTGAAGTCACTCGATACGATGATTTCAGGGGATTTTTTTTGTTCATATTACCTTAATTGGGCTATACTATACGGAAACAGGAGGAAGTAAATGGTTGACAAATCAGGTCTCTACACCCGCTTGGCCACCAGGGACGGTTTCAATGCTTCAGTTCGTCATATAAATAAAACCCTGGATATTTTGGGATCGTGCAACCCGAAACGGAATATTGCCGATGAGGTTAATTCCTTGTTGTCTTCTAAGGAAATGGAGGAAGATGCCGTACTTGCTTCCATAAACATGGTTCTGGTCGATAAATACAACTATGTGGTGGTTACCCGTAATATTGACGGTATTGCGCAAAATATCGACGCAGTAGTAAAGGAAGTAGCCTCCTGGAATGCTGTTGACCTGGTTGTAGGTTATCATCATCCCGATTTGGGTTTTATTGTTATTAACCCAAAAAATCCTGACAGTATACCGGTTATCTCCGGATTCAGAAAAAATGAACTTTGTGTAATATATGCCGGCGATCCCGCATCATCATCGTCTCGAAAAGAACTTTGTATGCAGGCAGCGACCTCTTTGGCAGATCTTGTCGAAGGAAAGAAAACAAAAAGTATTGCGTCTCTTGCAAACGGCCCGTATGTATGGAAGGCTCCTCCAAAGACCCGTGAACCAAAAAACCCCAGGAAAGCAAAAAAGGGTGGTGCAAAAAAGAAGGCCACTGCACTTTCTGCCAGTCCTACCCCTGCGGTCAGTTCTGCTCCCGCAGCTGCAGCTCCGATTCCTCCTCCCGCACCGCAGATTGCTCCAGGCAGATCGAAAATGTCATCTTTGATATCGGTTGTTGTGTCGAATGAACTTTTTCATAATGGCAATGTTGAGGCGTGGAAACGTATTATCAGAAGTTATAATGCAAGATACCCCAATCTCCAGGTGTTTATCTATTATGACGGTGAACGCATTGTGGATATCAATACGCTGTTCAAATGGGGCAAGGTGAAACATGGAAGCTGTATACAGTTTTGTGTTGCAGGAGAAGATATTCAGGATCTGGCAAAGTTGTCCCGCTATTTCCGGCAGGGTGCCAGCCCCCAGTTTGAAGCCTTTCTTCGCGGGTCTCCCGATACCGTCATGAATCTTTTCTAGGAGTTAATTATGAATATACATAATGCAATCCATTTTTTTAGTCAAAATGATACAGTTGCCAGGAAAGTTGACCGGAGTCTGCTTGGAATTCGTGGCCGTCAGGCCAATGAATTTGCGGAACTGCAGTTACCGATTGTTCCCGGCTTTATTATTGATGCAACCGTTGCGGCATCCCTTGAGAATATTCCTGTTGCTCTTACTTTGAAGAATTATCTGAAAAAATGTAGTGCAATAGTCGGTAAAGATTGGGGCGATGCAGCACATCCCATGCTGGTCAAGCTCGTTATTTCGCCAAACCTCGCAATTACGAATTACCCGACTCTCCATAACTTTGGTTTGACAAAAACAACCATCAGCGGGTTCGAAGAAGGGGTCGGTAAAAATTTCGCCGCTCACGAAGTATTGTTTTTGTTGCGGGGCATTATCTCGATTTATCGACAAATTACTGTTTTTGAAGAAAAAAAGGCTGAGGAAGAGGGATTCGACAAGGCGCTTACGGAAATCTGCAAGTTGCTTGATGAGGAGAAGATCAAAAAAAGTGGCGTTGAAATTATGGAGACCTATGCTCCTCTTTTACCTGCAGGATTTTTTGATAGCTCCGATGAGCAGATTGAATTGGCCATAAAAGCAATAAGCCGACTTTTGACCCTTGACGATCAAAATGATGGCGATACCGCTATTATGGTACAGCCAATGGTATATGGAAACTACGGGAAGGGCTCTTCCTCGGGTTCTTTTTTCAGCCGTGATATTGTAAGTGGTGACAAGAAACTGCTTGGAAAATTCTATGAAGAAAAATTCGATGATATTAATGCGACCGGAAAGGACATTAATCAAATTGATGCATCGCATCTGAAAAAATTGCAA
The DNA here is from genome assembly GCA_001604385.1 of Spirochaetales bacterium Spiro_09. Taxonomy (GTDB): domain Bacteria; phylum Spirochaetota; class Spirochaetia; order Treponematales; family Treponemataceae; genus Teretinema. The sequence continues at coordinate 4,172 of LVBK01000038.1, forward strand.
CAGATTGCCTGGATGCTTGAGGATCAAAGCAAGGAAATTCGCCAGATCAGGTTTACGATTGAAAATGGCAAGTTGTGGCTTATCGAGCAAAAGTCGGTAGAGTCAAAAAGTACAATTTCACTGGTAAAATTTCTACTTGATTTACATAGCCGTAAAGTCGTATCTGATGAATACGTCATTAAAACTGTCAAGCCGGGCCTACTCAATGAAATTCTGCACCCGGTTATTGATTCGCTCAGTGTAAAGGAATTCAGGAAGTCTCCGGGCGGTATAGCCGGAGCGCCGGGCGCTTCCGTGGGCCGTGTGTATTTCACTGCAGATTCACTGATTGAAGCGCAAAAAGCCTCCCGGCAGAAAGGGGAGGACACCAGGTGCGTTCTTGTTATGCCCGCAACCTATGCCGGTGACGTCAAGGCCATAGAAGTGGCTACCGGGGTTTTGTCAAATGAGGGTGGTTATTCTGCGCACGCCTCCGTTGTTGCCCGTCAATATGGCAAGGTCTCTCTTGTCCGTCCCGACATGGTAATCCGCGGGAAAAAAGCAACGCTTGGCGATCTGGTCATCAACGAGGGAGATTACATTACGCTGAACGTTCCCTATTATGGCGAACCGCAGGTATATTTCGGGGCCGCCAGGCTTATTGAACCGAACCCGGAAACCTCAGGCTTGCTGGATTTTATTGGCCTGACCAGAACTTTTATCCAGAACTTTCATGTACGTGCCAATGCCGACAGCCCACGTGATGCCGAACTTGCGCTTAAATTCGGAGCGGAGGGGATTGGCTTGTGCCGAACCGAGCACATGTTCTTCAATGAAAAACGTATTCATGTATTCCGGGAAATGATATTGACTGAAAATCGGGATGACCGCCGGAAGGTGCTTAAGAAACTGCAAAAGATGCAAACCGAAGATTTTTACGGGATTCTTAAGGCAATGGCAGGCCGTGAGGTAACCATACGTCTTCTGGATGCCCCCCTGCATGAATTTTTGCCGCATAATCCGTCCGAGCTTGATGCTTTCATGGCATATATGGGAAGTAAAAAAGACGGAAAAATGTCTAAGTCACTGGTGATGGAGCACATTAACTCCCTGGCTGAAATTAACCCGATGCTTGGACATCGCGGTTGCAGAATCGCAATCTCCTATCCGGAAATTTATGAAATGCAGGTTCGGGCGATCTTTGAAGCCGCATATACGCTGAAAAAAGAGAAGATAGCTGTTTTCCCCGAAATAATGGTTCCTATTGTCATGAATTTCCGTGAATTAAAACAAATTGTGTACGGAAAGAAGATAGAAGGTCATTCGTATCAGGGTATTGTCGCCATTGAGGAGTCAGTACGCAACGAGGTTGGAATGGACCGGCTTGACTATCGAATCGGTACCATGATCGAGTTGCCCGCTGCCGCACTGAGTGCCGGTGAAATAGCCCGATATGCCCAATTCTTCTCGTTCGGCACAAATGATCTGACTCAGACGACCCTTGGATTGTCGCGGGACGATTTTAACTCGTTCATGCCGGATTATACCATGTATGATCTCATAGACGGCAATCCATTCGCGGTTCTTGATCCGCGGGTTCGTGAATTGATCGAGATTGCAGTTGCCCGGGGAAAGGCTGCCCGTCCGGATCTGGTGAAGGGACTGTGCGGCGAACATGGGGCAAGTCCGGAAAATATTCGGTTCTGTATGGATGCCGGGCTGGATTATGTTTCGTGTTCTTCATATTCAGTACCGATCGCCCTTTTGGCAATTGCCCAGGCAGAACTAGAAAATGCAGAAAAAAACGGGAAGGCACTGGTTCGCAAGCAGCTCAAGGCTTTGACTGCCGGTCAGGAAAAGAAAGCTGCCGCCCCTGCGAAGAAGGCCGCTGCTCCCGCGAAGAAAGCTGCCGCCCCTGCGAAGAAGGCCGCTGCTCCCGCGAAGAAGGCCGCTGCTCCCGCGAAGAAAGCTGCCGCCCCTGCGAAGAAGGCTGCTGCTCCCGCGAAGAAAGCTGCCGCCCCTGCGAAAAAGGCTGCTGCTCCTGAGAAGAAGGTTGCCACCCCTGCGAAGAAGGCTGCTGCTCCTGAGAAGAAGGTTGCCACCCCTGCGAAGAAGGCTGCTGCTCCTGAGAAGAAGGTTGCCACCCCTGCGAAGAAGGCTGCTGCTCCCGCGAAGAAGGCCGCTGCTCCCGCGAAAAAACCGGGACCGGCCAAAAAGAAGTAAGAAGCCCTTTTCTTTCATTCTGTGTACAAGGGCAGCCCGGCTGATTATCGGGCTGCCTTTTTCTTGTAACCGTGGCCCGTTCATACGCGGCGGCTCCGCGCTTTGCACGGCCGCGGACATGCCTGAATATACATACTGACAGGGTCGAAGCTTGTCCGCGGCGACGCCAAGCCTTGCACCGTCTGCCTCTGTCTTACTTGTCGTTGACAAATTCAATATCATTATCTACTATGGATAAACTATGACCGCTAATGAACTTCGATCCAAGTACATTGCTTTTTTCAAGTCCAAAGGACATGCCGAGATATCTGGCAGGTCGTTGATTCCTGAAAATGATCCGACCGTGCTGTTTACCACCGCGGGTATGCATCCCCTTGTTCCCTATTTGATGGGAGAGCCGCATCCTGCCGGAAAGCGGCTTACCAATTATCAGAAATGTATCCGAACCGGAGATATCGACGCGGTTGGAGATGCAAGTCATCTTACCTGCTTCGAGATGTTGGGAAACTGGTCACTGGGTGATTACTTTAAAAAAGACGCTATTACCTTCAGTTTTGAATTTTTGACCAGTCCTGCATACTTGAATATTCCGGTCGACAAGCTTTCCGTGACGGTTTTTGCCGGTGAAGAGGGGATTCCCCGTGATGAAGAATCTGCAAGCATCTGGCAAGGACTTGGAATTCCCCGTGAACGTATTTATTTTTTACCAAGGGAAGACAATTGGTGGGGACCGGCCGGCGAAACTGGTCCGTGCGGTCCTGATACCGAAATGTTTATTGATACCGGCAAGCCGCTATGCGGTACGGATTGTCGTCCGGGGTGCAGGTGCGGAAAATACATCGAAATATGGAATGATGTGTTCATGCAGTACAACAAGCTGAAGGATGGTACCTATCAAAAGCTTGAACGAACGTGTGTCGATACCGGAATGGGAATTGAACGGACTGTAGCCATGCTCTCGGGAAAGAAATCGGTGTATGAAACCGGAATCTTCCAGCCGACCATTGCGAGCGTCGAAAAATTGACCGGTAAAACCTACGGTGTCCTTGAAAGCGATGATGTGTCAATTCGTATTATTTGCGATCATGTGCGGGCTGCCACGTTTATCATTGGCGATCCCAAAGGGGTAACTCCCTCGAATGTGGGAGCCGGGTATGTTCTTCGACGACTAATTCGTCGTGCTGTGCGCCATGGTAAAAAATTGGGCATAGACGGTGTATTTGCTGCTGTTCCTGCTCAGGTAATCATTGATCAATATCAGGGGGCATATCCCGAACTGGCAGAGAAGAAAGACTTTATCCTCGATGAGCTGCGCAAGGAAGAGGAAAAATTCCTTGAGACTCTTAAAAAGGGTGAAGCCGAGTTCGAAAAGATGCTACCAAATTTGTTGAGAAATCCGCAGAAGATAATGTCAGGTCGACTGGCTTTCAAATTATACGATACCTATGGATTTCCGATTGAATTGACCGAGGAACTTGCTGCAGAGGGCGGCTTGAAGGTTAATCGAGAGGAATTCGATGAAGCCTTCCGTAAACATCAGGAATTGTCCCGTGCCGGCAGTGAGCAGGCCTTCAAGGGTGGTCTTGCGGATCATTCGGAACAGACAACGGCCTATCATACCGCTACACACCTGTTACAACAGGCTTTACGCATGGTCCTTGGCGATCATGTAGCCCAGAAGGGCTCCAATATTACGGCAGAACGCATGCGCTTTGACTTTACCCACTCCGCGCCGATGAGTGCCGAGGAAATTTCCCGGGTAGAGCAGATTGTGAATGATCAGATCCGCGCGGATCTTCCCGTTACCATGGAGATGATGTCGCTGGATGATGCAAAGAATTCGGGCGCAACTGCTCTCTTCGGTGAGAAATATGAACAGACCGTAAAAGTGTATTCCGTCGGAAGCTTTTCGCGCGAAGTGTGCGGTGGCCCGCATGTTGAACGTACCGGAGCAATGGGTGTCTTTAAAATAACAAAGGAACAGTCTTCTTCTGCCGGTGTTCGGCGTATTCGGGCTGTCCTTGAAAAGAACTGAAGTAACTATCTTGCGGCAGGTCTGTTTTTTTTAAACAGTACGCCCTAAGGGATCAAAGAAGGTAAAAGATGAAGCGTTTTGTGTTTACTGTTGCTCTCGGTCTGGTTTTGACTGGAGCTGTGTTCGCCCAGTCAGAATTACAGCCGATAGCGAATGTCAGGCTGCTGAAGTCCGAGCCCATTACATTGAAGCAGCTGAAAAGCCGTGTAGATGCATATCAGAAAGAATTGGGCCGGGTAATGACTCTTGATGAACGGAAAAAGGTTCTTGATACATTGATAAATGAACGCCTTGTGGTGCAAGCAGCAGAAAAGGAAGGCGTTCGATTAACCGACACGGAAGTAAACCAGAATTTTCTGCAGATGATTTCAAGCCAGGTTGGTCGTCAGGTTACCGAGCTGGAATTTACCCAAATTATCCGGCAGCAAACCGGCCTGTCGCTGGATGATTTCATGAAAGCCCAGAATGGCATGACGTTGGTTGAATATAAGGCTTTTCTGAAAAATCAGCTTGTTGCCCAGCGGTATGTATTCGCAAAAAAGCAATCCGATTTACAGAATATGGCGGGTCCCAGCGACGCGGATATACGGTATTACTATGAGATGTACAAACAGAATTTTGTGCAGCCTGATACCGTACAGTTGTTTTTGGTGGTTTCACCCAAGACCGCAGGAGGAAATGTGGAGGAAGCCCGTAAACGCGTGGAAGACTTGAATAAACAGCTTCGGGAAAAACCGGATTCTGTTCGTGAAATTAAAACACGTTCCCTGGCGCCAAATTCCGGGTTTCAGGCTGGAGACATGTATGTCAACAAAACCGCAACTGCTTCCCAGCAGCTGGGTATTACCATGGATGCGCTCATGAAAATATTTTCCATGGAAATTGGTTCCGTTTCGGATGTAACCGAGACAACCAATGACTTTCAATGTTTTATCGTACGTGACAAATTTAGCGCAAAAGTGCTTGGCATCAGCGATGTTGTGCAACCAGGCACTACCGTAACAGTGTATGAATATATCAAAAACAATCTCATGGCCCAAGCCCAGGAGAAAGCTGTCAGTGAGGCGATGACACAGGTGATAAATGAATTGAGAACTCCGGATAATTTTCAATTGATGCGAACGGGATCCGAGCTCGACAAGCTGTTGTCATGGTAATGTAATGGCAGGAAGACGTAAGGGGAGAATTCTTGCGTTCCAGGCCTTATACGCCTGGGACGTTTCTCATATTTCGCTGGAAGACTTGCTTTCATTTGATTGGGTAGAAAGTGACAAACGGGAAAAGCTCGGGGAAGACGGTATTGCGTTTCCCCGTCTGATCATTGCAGGAGCTGTAGAGCATATCGCAGAGATTGACGATATGATTTCCGGTCATTTGAATAACTGGGATTTTAGCCGTTTGAACCGTGTTGATCTTGCCATTCTCCGCATGAGTGCATATTCGCTGATGTTTCAGCATGATATTCATCCGTCGATTGTCATTGACGAGGCGGTTGATATTGCGAAGGAATTCGGTTCTGACGAGTCGTATCGATTCGTCAATGCGGTACTGGATACCATACGCCGCAAGATTGAAGGTGATAAAGGACAAACCGAGGCATGAATGAAATGAAAGGGAAACAATGCGCCGTACTCGCGGTTTTCATCTGTTTCCTTTTCTGTTCAGTTTCATGTACCAGGGATACACGGAAAGCAGATAATTCCGTGCATCATCGCTTCATGCAATCACTTTCCGCAATCGACCTGCTTATAGAAAACGGGAATCATAAAAAGGCTCTTTCCAGATTATCCTCGCTGAAAAAAAAGGCTTCGGGGAGTATTTCCTGGCTTTCTATCGTCAAGCGTCAGCGTGCCTTATACGCATGGGACGATGCCTTGGACACCCTTCGTTCCGCTTTGCAGGCAATGCCGGCAAGTGAAGTTCTTGCGGCCATGATGGTTGATACTCTGATCTTGTCGGACCGAAGTCGTGAAGCACTCGAATATACTTCCATACTCTCGAAGGGAGAGTTTGCTTCCGTTGCGGCATATGCGCATATTCTTGCAGCAGATGTACAGAGTCCGCTTGCCACAGATCCATACTGGTGGATACGGGCGGGCGATGCGACCGGAAACAATGATTTCTACCGAAATGCTGCGGTTGTATATGCCGGGTTGGGGCAAACTGATCGGGCTATTGACAGTTTTCGCGAGTATGACTCGAATGTTCCCGGTGAGCGTCTGTTTCGTGCCCGCATGTATCATGATGCTGGTCTCCATGAGCGGGTATTCCCGCTATACGAAGGGTATTCCCGAGAGTTATATACCCCTGAGGATTTTTCTGTGGTTTCCGATTCCTTGGTGTCATCGGAAAAAACGGACTCTGGTACTTTGTGGAAAGAATGGATAGAATTTTTCCCCGAAAACTCACCGGTGCCCTGGTATAATCTTGCGGTCAGTACAAAACAACCGGGGGAATTTCGACATACCCTCGAACAGGCTTTGCAATTGTATCCGGCAGATTATCCTCTGGTAGCCCTGTATGTCCGCTCAGCGCATATTGGTCCGGATAATCTGTTCCCTGACAGTATTAGTCGCACATTACGAAATTTTCTCTTTTATAGTCTGGACATGAAAGAGCGGGAGTTGAACAGGCTTCCCTATCCTGATGAGGGAAGGCAGGTTCTCGACAAAGCGGTAGCTTTAACAGAGCTACAGCCAATGCAGTCGGATCTTCGTGTTTTGGCCGAGCATATTCTCTATGTGCTTCGCTCGGAATCCGGAGAACGTCATGCAACCGGTGTGCTGTGGGAGTATCTTGAGCGGTATCCGGAAAGCCAGGTTTTACATGATTTTGCGCAGTGGTTTTTCTTGAGCACCGGTCAATATGACACAGCCTTCGAGATACATGCCGACAAGCGCTTTCCCGAGTCTCCATTTGTAGATGGACTGGCATATGCATTGCGGGGTGATTCCGAGCAGGCTGTTACTGCTTTTGATCGATGTGCAGGTGATATACATAACGAGTGGCGCGCGCTTGCAAATAAGGCACGTGTATTGGCCCTGTCCGGAAAGAAGTCCGAATCGATAGAAGCCTGGTCGCTTGCTGCGTCCCGGGCTACTACTGATCGAGAGAGATCCGCCCTTCATTATGAGGCTGCGGCTATTCTTGCAGAGTCACGAATGCACACCCAGGCAATCCGGATTCTGGAATATGCTCTCGATCTTGATCCTTCCAACCAACGTGCACGCAGTGCGCTTTCACGTCTGGAATACAGCAAATAAAAAAAGGTCTGCCGGTAAAATCCGTACAGACCTGCTTGCGGTGGTTAGTTTTTTGAGAATTATTCTATAACCGCAATGATGTCGGAAGCCTTTACTATGAGGTGCTCCTCGCCATCAATCTTGACCTGTGTTCCTGCGTATTTGTCATACATTACTTTCTGGCCTACAGAAACCTTGATAGCGTCTTTGTCATCACCGATGGCAACAACTATAGCAAGCTGCGTTTTTTCCTGTGATGCTGTTTCCGGGATAATAATTCCGCCCGCTGTTTTTGTTTCTACTTTGTCTGTTTTGACCAGAACACGGTCTGCCAATGGCTTTACTTTCATCGAGAATCCTCCTGCGATACATAATATACGAATAAAGAGTTCACCGGGTCAAGAAAAATTGAGGGGAAGGTATAGTTAACGTTTTTGATTCCTTTTGATACATGATTCACTCGTATACCCAACTATGTGTCATAATGACACCTTGTAAAATCAGTGATCAATAGTATAGACATGTATATCCTGACACATTCTTCTTCTCGATGAACATATAAGTCTTTGTATTATATATATTTATGATAGTTCTTACAATGGGTTGAATAGTTGGTTATTAAGTTGGCACGATTATTGCTTGTAATATAACATACATGCTTGCCAGCGGAGGTACACAATGGTTAATACGACAGTAAACAGAATGGTGTTTGACGACAATATTCTTTCGACATATTTAAAAGAAATAAACAAGATACCGCTTTTAACTCGTGAAGAAGAATATACATTAGCTATCGCGGCAGCAAGTGGAGATCCTTCTGCCAAAGAGAAATTGATCAGGGCTAATCTGCGCTTTGTGGTAAATGTTGCAAAAAAATACCAGAATCAGGGATTGCCCCTCATGGATCTGATAAGTGAAGGAAATATCGGGCTCATGAATGCAGTAGATCGCTTTGATGCGGATAAAGGATACCATTTTATATCCTATGCGGTATGGTGGATACGCCAGGCTATTCTGAAGGCTGTATGCGAAAAGTCGCGATTGATACGCTTACCGCTGAATCGGGCCAACGAATTGGTTCAAATTGAAAAGGCCAGAAAAGTGGTGATAAACAATAGGAGCGAGGAGTCTGAGTTACGTGAAATTGCCGAACTTCTTAATATGGACAAGGATCATGTAAGTGACATCCTGAATATTGCACGGGAAATGGTCTCTCTTGATTCCCCGGTATACGCGGATCGGGATTCCAGCAGCGTGGGGGATTTCATTGAAGACGAGAGATACAGTCTGCCGGAAGAACAGGCCATAGTTAATAATTTGCGCGCCGATATTGATGAGGTGCTCTCTTCCCTTACCGAAAAAGAAGCGGAGATAATTCGTTTCCGCTTTGGCTTGAACGGTCATAAGGCAATGTCCCTGAAAGAAATTGGCGAGGTTTTCAAACTGACGAAAGAGCGCATACGGCAAATCGAAAAAAAGGCAATCAAGCGCATGCAGCATCCTTCCCGGATGAACAAGCTTGAGGCGTATGTAGCCTGATCGTTTTGAACTCTTCTTATGGTAATTAACCAGTCTTTATGATAAAGTTGCCGCATGTTTCATGCGGCAATTTTTGATATGGATGGCTTGTTATTCGATACAGAACGATTGTATTGTTCTGTGTGGAAGGATGTTGCCGCTACACGCGGGTATATAATGGATGATCAGCTGTTCATGGCCTGCGTAGGCCGGAACAACGCCGATACCAGGAGAATTGTTCTTGATTCCCTGGGCGGCCATTTTCCGTATGACGAGCTAAATGTTCTGGCCAGAAAAGAAGCTCAATCACGAATGGAGACTTCGGGACCTCCAATTAAACATGGTGCTGTAGAGCTTCTATCCTTTCTTAAAACAAATTCCATACCTATTGCCCTTGCTACCTCGACAAGCGAGAAATCGGCTCGCTGGATGATCGATAAGGCAGGTCTTGCCCCTTTTTTCTCGGCTTTTGCCTTCGGTAATGAAGTGGAGCGGTCAAAACCGGCTCCGGATATTTTTCTTCTTGCCTTGTCCCGTTTACCGGGAGGATCGTTCATAGCCCCCGTACACTGCATTGTATTTGAAGACTCACCGGCGGGTATTAGCGCAGCACATGATGCCGGCATGAAAGCTGTTCTTGTTCCCGATATGGTTGTGCCTTCCGAATACATTCAATCACTTGCCTGGAGAATAGTTCCCTCACTCGCAGCTGCGTTAGCTAATAATTTGTTTGCTGAATTCGGTATAGAAAGTAATAAATATGCAGAATAATCGCAATTAATGTATAAATATGCTTGACGAGGGCGTTTCAATCCGTTACTATGCCTATCATAAGGCAAGCGAACAAAGGCGTTCCTTCACTTCATGGTGAAGGAACGCCTTTTTTATGCCAGTACGAGGAGGTATCCATGAGCATATTGTCGCGTGAAGACATTGTTAAACTGGTACAGGAAGAAGATGTCCAGTTTATCCGGTTGCAATTTACCGATTTGTTCGGACAGTTGAAGAATGTCGCGATAACGCCAAGCCAGCTCGACAAATGTCTCGACAACCGGTGCATGATTGACGGTTCTTCCATTGAGGGTTTTGTCCGTATTGAAGAATCCGACATGTACCTGTTCCCGGATATTGATTCGATCAATCTGCTCCCCTGGAGACCGCAACAGGGAAGGGTTGCCCGGTTTATTTGCGATGTGCATCGTCCCGATGGTGCGCCCTTTGAGGGTTCTCCCCGATATATTCTTCAGCATCAACTCGAACGGGCAAAAAAGATGGGTTACGCCTTCAACGTCGGTCCGGAACTCGAGTTTTTCCTTTTTCATACCGATGATCAGGGTTCTCCGACCCTGGAAACCCACGATGACGCCGGTTATTTCGATCTGGGGCCGACGGATATGGGAGAAAATGCTCGCCGCGAGATGGTGTTGGCTCTGGAACAGATGGGCTTTGAGGTCGAGGCCTCTCACCATGAAGTCGCGCCCGGGCAGCACGAGATTGACTTCCGGTTTGACGATGCCCTGATAACCGCAGACCGCGTTATGACCTTCAAGCTTGCGGTAAAGACAATAGCGCAGAGACATGGTTTGCATGCCACGTTCATGGCGAAGCCGATTTCAGGCATAAACGGTTCGGGAATGCATACCAATATGTCCTTGATGAAGGGATCCGACAATGCCTTTTATGATGAGTCTTCGAGTGACGGCCTGAGCATGACTGCCCGTTATTTTATTGGGGGTATCATTGAGCACATGCGTGGCATTACGGCAATCACAAATCCGACGGTAAACTCCTACAAGCGGCTTGTTCCGGGTTTTGAGGCCCCGGTATACATTGCCTGGTCGATGGCAAACCGCAGCCCCCTGATCAGGATTCCGGCAGCGCGGGGCAAGGCGACACGTGTTGAACTGAGAAGTCCCGATCCAACCTGCAATCCCTATCTATCCTTTGCGGTCATTCTTGCGGCCGGACTGAACGGAATCGAAAAGAAAACCGTACCGCCTGAACCGGTGAACCGAAATATTTTCTCAATGTCAGAGCAGGACAGAAAAGAATGCGGTATTATGGAATTACCGGGAACATTGAAAGAAGCGATAGAGTGTATGAAAGAAGATCCCCTGGTGCGCGACGTACTTGGAGGGCATATTTTTGAGCGTTTTGTCGAGGCAAAGGAGAAGGAGTGGGATGATTTCAGGGTCAGGGTAACTGCCTGGGAACTGGAATCGTATCTTACCCGTTATTGAAATGAAGAGTGTAATCATTGCTTTTTCCAACCCGCTACTCATTGAATGGACGTCTTCTGTTTTACGGCGGTCGGGATACACTATCGAATATGTCTGTAAAACGGGTGGCGACGTAACCCGAATTTCCGATTTTTGCTCCAGCATGGTGGTGGTGAACGGATTTCAATTTACGGATATGACCGCGGCCGATCTGAAACTGCATTTAAACGGGCGGCTTGCAATGGTTACCATATTGTTGCCGCATCAGCTTGACCTGGTAGACAGATCGCAATTGTACTGCGTTCCATACCCGCTTTCCGCGACGGAACTGGTCAATGCCGTTGAACATGCCGAAAAGAAGGCGGCCTTTGAAGCGGTTGCCCAAAAAGCGGTGAAAGGCAGATCGGAGGAGCGTTCTGCGGAAGAGAAGTTAATGATAATACGGGCTAAGCAAAGCCTGATGGATCGATACGAGATGACCGAATCCCAGGCTCACCGGTTCCTTCAAAAATCCAGCATGGACCGCGGCTTGAAGATTGTGGACGCTGCCCGAATGGTTTTGGACAATACACTAATTCTATAACTCTTTGGAGGTGACAATGAAGAAGCTGGAGATTATTATCCGGCCGGAGAAGCTTGAGGTTGTAAAAAACATTCTCAATGATTCCGGCGCATCCGGCATGATGGTGACAAACATCATGGGATTCGGAAACCAGAAAGGTATTACCCATATCTATCGTGGAACCGAATACACCGTCAATCTGCTCCCGAAACTCAAAGTCGAGACAGTGGTAGCAGATTCCAAAAAAGACGCAATTGTCGAACAATTGTGCGCTCAGGTGGCCAGCGGCAATCATGGTGATGGCAAGATTTTTATTTCTACCATTGACGAGGTTGTACGGATACGGACAGGGGAGAGCGGCGATACAGCGCTCTGACAGACATGATGCTTACACCGTCAATGGGGACTGGTGCGGAAGGTATATGAGGTACCTCTGTATCAGTCCCCATTTGTTGTGAGTGTCAGAAGGAGAATATATGGATCTTGAGTTATTGCTTGAATCGATAAACATGTTATGGGTTCTTGTTGCAGCGGTACTTGTATTCGCAATGCAGCTAGGTTTTACGCTCGTTGAATGCGGCTTTACGCGTGCGAAAAACGCCTCAAACATTGTCATGAAAAACCTGATGGATTACGCAATCGGGTCACTGGCTTACTATCTTGTCGGCTTTGGATTGATGTTTGGCGCTACAGCCGGGGGCATGCTGGGTCTTTCAGGTTTTCTCAAGCCTGAAATGATCAGCACCCCGACCTTTATTTTCTTCCAGACTGTGTTTGCTGCTACTGCCGCGACTATAGTATCCGGCGCGATGGCCGAGCGTACACAGTTCCGGGCGTATGTCATCTATAGTCTTGTAATCAGCCTGGTCATTTATCCCATCAGCGGCCATTGGGCCTGGGGCGGCGGCTGGTTATCCGCGCTCGGATTCAAGGATTTCGCTGGTTCTACGGTAGTTCACTCGGTCGGAGGTTGGGCAGCTCTTGTTGGTGCATCGATAATCGGACCGCGTATCGGAAAATACGGTCCTGACGGAAAGGCAAACGCCATTCCCGGTCACAACCTGCCGTTGGGCGCAGCCGGTGTGTTCCTGCTGTGGATAGGATGGTTCGGCTTTAACGCAGGTTCCACCGTGTCCGTCTTTAGCGCCGAGACTGGTGTAGTCGATATCGGATATATCGCCATGACGACAAACCTTGCTGCCGCTGCTGCTGCGGTGGTCACCATGTTCGTTACCTGGTTCCGGTATAAAAAGCCTGATGTGTCCATGACCCTTAACGGCGCTCTGGCCGGTCTGGTTGCCGTAACTGCGGGTTGTGACGGGGTATCTTATTATGGAGCTATCATTATCGGTGTTGTTGCGGCTATCCTTCTGGTGTTCGGCATCGAGTTTATCGATAAGGTCCTGCATATTGATGATCCTGTTGGTGCGACATCGGTTCACCTGCTTAACGGTATTTGGGGAACGCTTGCGGTTGGTCTTTTCAATGTCGACGCTGGCTTGTTCTATGGAGGCGGACTGTCACTACTCGGCGTCCAGGGAATTGGTGTTCTTGCATACGGAGTCTGGACTGTCGTGACAACAGGCATTCTCTTTTTCGTAATAAAGAAAACCGTCGGGTTGCGTGTGCCTGCCGAGGAAGAAATAATCGGCCTTGATCTCATTGAACACGGCAACAGTGCGTATCCCGAATGGAATACCGGTGAAGAACTTCGCTGATAGTTCTCCACACTATTTCCTTACCGCGATGACGCGAGCTGACAAGTAAATCGGGCCCGGTCACCAGACCGGGCTTTTTTTTATATGGGAGAGAGCATGAAAACGAAATTTATATTTATTACCGGGGGAGTTGTATCTTCTTTGGGAAAAGGGATCGCCGCCGCATCAATAGGTATGCTATTGAAAAATCGTGGGGTAAAGGTGGTCAACCAGAAATTCGATCCGTATCTGAATATCGACCCGGGAACAATGAATCCGTATCAACATGGAGAAGTCTTTGTAACCGAGGATGGCGGAGAAACCGACCTTGATCTTGGACACTATGAGCGTTTCACCGATGTAGCACTTAGGAAACAGAACAACACCACGGCCGGCAAGGTTTATTTGTCCATTCTTGAGCGGGAACGTGATGGTGGTTATGGAGGAAATACCGTACAGGCGATTCCCCATGTGACCGATGAAATTAAAAACCGTATAATTGCCGGCGGGGTCCAAACGGGCGCGGATGTGGTGATTACGGAAATTGGTGGTACCGTCGGCGATATTGAATCCTTGCCGTTTATTGAGGCTATCAGACAAATCCGCCAGCAGGTTGGCCGATCCCGCTGTGTCTTTGTTCATTTGGGATTATTACCCTATTTGAAGGAATGTGGCGAGATCAAGACGAAGCCCATGCAGCACAGCGTCAAGGAGCTATTGGGGTTTGGAATACAACCGGACATAATTCTCTGTCGAACCGAACGCTCGTTGACAAAAAGTATCCGGGAAAAACTTGCACTATTTTGTAATGTCGCTTCGAATGCGGTCATCGAAAACAGGACTGCAAAATCGATTTATGAAGTTCCCCTCATGCTTGAGAAAGAGGGTATTGCCCATCTTCTGTGCGAACAGCTTGAAATACCCGATGAGCGAAGTGATCTTTCTTCCTGGAAGGAAATGGTTGAAACCCTGTATTCACTGGATTCAGTAGTCAAGATCGCACTGGTCGGAAAATATGTGGAGTTGCATGACGCATACTTGAGCGTCCAGGAAGCCTTGATAGCTGCAGGGATTTATCACAAAAAGAGAATAGACATTCAATGGATCGATTCTGAACTAGTATGCACCGCTGAAGATGCACAGAAGTATTTGTCCTCTGTCCATGGAATAATCGTGCCTGGCGGTTTCGGAAACCGGGGGACAGAGGGGATGTTGCTGGCGGCCGGATATGCGCGTGAACGGGGTATTCCGTATTTCGGTATTTGTTTGGGATTGCAAATTGCCGTTATCGAATTTGCGCGTTCGGTTCTTGGCATGAGCGATGCGCATTCAACAGAATTCAGCACTACCACAGAACACCCGGTTATTGACTTGATGCCTGACCAGAAAGGAGTTCAGCTGGGCGGTACCTTGCGTCTTGGTTTATACCGCTGTACGATATCTGAGGGAACACTGGCCGAAAGCGCATACAAGGTGCATGAAATTCAGGAGCGACATAGGCATCGGTATGAATTTAACAATGTATTCCGCGATCGTTTTGAGGGTTCTTCGATGCAGCTTTCCGGAAGAAATCCTGAACGTGATCTGGTGGAAATTATTGAACTCAAGGATCATCCCTGGTTTGTGGGCGTTCAGTTTCATCCGGAATTCGCTTCACGGCCGAACCGCCCGCATCCCTTGTTCCGGGATTTTATAGGAGCGGCTGTCGGTTTGCGTAGCGAGGCGGAGAAGTAAATCAGGGAATAAATGCCTCGATTGAATCAAATTTGAGAGAAAGGTAGAACCGGGTATCCTGTAGCACGTCCCAACGCTCGTTGGCACGCGCACGGGTAACCAGTCCTCCTGCAAGAACGGAGCGTCTGTTCCGTGCCTCCAGTTCTATCCCTGAGTACCACCAGGGATCGGTCTCAATTTCCGAAAGAGCTCCGTAGCTGATCGTTTTCTCCACATAGAGTCTGACCGGAACCTCTGACGGAAAGAATACTGCTCCCCTGATAATGCTTTGGCCCGGGCGTTCGCCGCTATCATACCATCCGGCTGTTCTGACGAGCGTTACCGGCTCGGGTGCGTTCTCCGGAAAGTCATACCAACGGCTTTTAATAATCAATTGAGTCATTACCCGGGCGGTACCGGAGGAGAAGCCAATAATCAGTTCAGGGGCTGCAAAAGTTTTTGAAGATAGTGCAGGAAAGGAAATAAACCGCAGCCGTCCGTCAATTTCCAGGATTGTGCTGACACCCTTGTGGGAATGGCGTTCATTGAGGTGTTCCACTCCGGCTGATAATGAAATAGCCTGCGATCGCTCAAGGTCCGAATTAAGCGAAAACCTTTCCGCCGACGAGCGGGTTGTCCATGCATCGACTCCCGTAACAATAGCAGTTTCGCTTATGTTCCGGAAAAAATGGCGGGAGGAGAGGGTTTTTGCCAGTGACAGGCGTATCGAGCCTGTTTCCTTCATTACCGGATCGTAGGGTTCTTTCCCATAGCTTTGTATTCCCGCTCCGATAAAACGGTAGGACCCGAGGGGTACATCTGCTATCAAAAAGCCGGCACACTGTCCATCCGCGGGATAGGCAATCGCCCCCGCGGCAACCATATTCTGTCTGCTGCCGTGTTGCAGCGGATACCCGGTAAATACCGCCATTGCCCCGATGCCTGCGGTCATTGAGTCATTCGGTGCGACCAGGAGATCAAAAAGCGGCATCCAGAAGGTGAAGCGCGGAGCGTTTAAAAATGCCGATTCCCCGGTTGAGTCTGTGATCGGAATACCGGGCGTGAACACTGGGCGTTTGAAGTCATTCTCAACAGCGGCAGTAAAAGGGGTAAAGAGCGGATAATCTCTCTGGCTGGCGGCGCCGAGAATGGTCCCTGGTGCCGATGGACCCATAGAGGCGGGAACCTTGCCCCATTCTTCCAGGGGTTTAATTTTTAATACCTGCCCGCTGCCCGCTACTGTCCGGTATACTATGCCCTGTGGCCGCTTCTCAGCTTCAAGGACACCAACCGGATCGGAAAGGACCGGACGCGCCGTGCCGCTGGCATATTCCCATAATTCAAGTCGACCCCGCTCATTTGAAGCGAATATGATAGTTCCGGTAGATGACCACCGGGGGTACACAACATCCATAACCGGACCCTGTGCATTATAAATTGGCTGAATATTCGTTTCGGGGATCGGATAGGCAAAGTCATATTTGGGCATTGGCGCAGTGGCTATAGCTGAACGTTTGCCGTCAAACACAAGAAACACAATCGAGTTCCCGTCGGGAGAAAGGGAGGGCTGAAGAAATGAAAGACCGTTCTTTTCAAGAAGTACCCGGAGTGATCCTGTCGATTGGTCTATTTCAACCAGTCTGCTGGTACTGCCGCGCAATTCCGTCGCGACCAGACGGGAACCGTCAGTGCTGAGGGCGGGTTGTACCAGATCGGCGCCACGGGTCAGGGCAACGAGTCCCTGGTCAGGAGTAAAGCGGTAGATGTCGGCTTGATGTCTGGTTCCGGGCGAACGATGGTGTATTCGTGTAACGAGGCTTGCGTAAATCTTTGAAGCATTGACGGCCAGGGCCCTGTTGTCGGAGAAATGTCCCTCGAACAGTATGTCTTCCTTACCGTTTTCGATGTTCCAGCTTATCGCCGCAGAGGGCTCTCCCGCTTGTTCCCGCAAAGCCGTTATCGTGCTGTCTCCGGTAAAGAAGAATTGTCGGTAGCTCGTTCCTGTGGTCCGGGAGCTGATGATTGATCCTTCCGGTATCATGCGTTCCGGGGCATATTTTCTGGTCAATGCAATTTTAGCATCCCGGTATATTTCATCCGGCCCCTGACCGGTAGTTTCCCTGACTGCCGATGCATAATCAAGTCCTTCTGATCTTTTTGCCTCGATGGCGGCCAGGGACTCGAGACCATAGCGGTCAACAATGCTTTTCATGATGAGATATCCCATCACGTATATTTGTCCGTGCGGAGGTTCCTTCTCCGTGCCGATGTCCTCAAAGCCGATAAAACTGTTCTCGAGCGCAAGCGCCTTGTAGGACATTTCAAAAAGAGGACTTCTTCCCCGTCCTCCTGATGTCAGTTCGGTTTCAAGCACGGTTGCCGTCCCTTCCACCGCCCAGCCGGGCAGTCCGGTAATGGGGAACACATGCATCAGCGGGCCGAAAACCTTCGAGAGGGGTTGCGTATTTGACGGCATGTTAAAATGGGCCAGATGAATCATTTCATGGATGAAGAGAAGATCGAGCCAGTGTTCACGATAGGAAAAATCGGGATCGAGAGGAGGCGTAATCGAAATATGAATATACCGGTGTATGCCTTCTGCAAAGGCTCCCGGAAGAACGGTTCGACCGCTGATGATGACATCGGTTTTATCGGGGGCCCTGCTGTATCGCTGTCCGATCAAATTCCAGTATGTGTCGGCCTTGGCGGTAAGTGCCCGGACTTCGGCAGAATAGGCTTCTTCATAAATAAAACGGAAGTAGCGGGTAGAGGTTTGTTTCCATCCGGAAAAGTCCGGAACGGCATCGCGTGAAAAGAGTGGCTGGGCGCATATAATCATACAGGCACATATGATTGCGCAGGGGGTACACAGGTGTCGTCTCATGTGCTCAATAGTATCACAGGCTTTGGTTTTCTTCGAGTATCAGGGAGAAGGCAGCCGTCCGTGCCTGTTCAAGAATGTCTGCATCCCGAACGGGATCGGCAAGGGTAAATGCGATGTACCCTGACTGTTGAATTCCGCCGACATCACCGGGACCACGGAGGCGTAAATCTTCTTCGGCTATAACAAAGCCGTCTGTGGTTTCATGCAGTACTTTTAGCCTGTTTTTTCCGTATTCCGTCAGGTTTCCCGAATACACAAGAAAACACCAGGACTGGTGGGGTCCTCTGCCAACTCGGCCCCTGAGCTGATGAAGGGCGGACAGACCGAATCGTTCCGCATGCTCTATGACCATGCACGTCGCATTGGGAACGTCGACCCCTACTTCAACCACGCTCGTCGCGACCAGTATCCGCGTCGAACCCTCCCTAAACCGGTGCATGATGGCTCGTTGTTCGTCCTCCGGAATGCGGGAATGGATAAGCTCGCTTGTGATGCCGGGAAAGATTTCCTTTTCAAGTTTCTCTTTCATCATTTCTGCCGATTTGAGACTTCCCCCGTCCTGATCCTCGATCAAGGGATACACAAAATAGGCTTGCCTCTGTTGGGCCAGTTCATGCCTGACAAAATCATATACTTTTTTCTCGTTACCATGGCGTGCCAGATGCGTTATAACCGGTTTTCTGCCGAGCGGCATGGTGCGTATAACCGAAACATCAAGATCTCCAAAGACCGACAGTGCGAGTGTGCGGGGTATCGGGGTCGCGCTCATCATCAGAAGATGCGGATCCTGATGTTCAGGGCTTCCTTCGCGACCCTTCTCAATGATGGCAGCGCGTTGCATGACTCCGAAGCGATGTTGTTCGTCAATGAGTACAAGCGATAAATTGCGATACGTCACGCCTCGAGAAAAAAGAGCATGGGTGCCGATTACGATATCAATATGCCCCTCCGCAAGTTCTGACAGGAGGCGGCTTCTGCCGGTGGCCTTTATGTTTCCGGTCAAGAACGCAATTCGAATACCGACCGGCTCCAGTATTCTGGCTGCATTTTCGGCATGTTGGCGGGCAAGTAATTCCGTCGGGGCAAGGAGTGCACTCTGGCCGTTTCGTTCTGCTATTGCCGCTGCTGCAAGGAAGGCAACAAGGGTTTTACCGGAGCCCACATCGCCCTGGAGAAGGCGTGCCATGGGAGACACGCTGTCAAGATCATGGTTGATCTGCGAAACTACCCGGAGTTGATCGTCCGTCAGGGTAAAGGGAAGCCGTTCGATAATGCGTTTCTGGAGAGCCGAAAGCTGTATGGACGCCGGCTCTTCGATCTTCACGCTTTCGGGCTGGATTAGTTCAGGCAGTTTACCCCGTCTTTCCATAGCCCGCTTGCCGAGGGCGTATTCAAACACAAAGAATTCTTCAAAGATGAGAGCCCGTGTCGCAGTTTGCGCTTCTTCAAGAGAAGCAGGCGCATGCATCATTTTTACGATTTCCTGCTTTGAGGGAAGCAAGCAGGTTTCCCGGATTCTCTGGGGAAGCTCGGAATCGATGCCCCGTCCGTATTCCGAGCTGGCTCTGCTGATAATTTTTCGTAATTGCGTATTGGTAAGCCCTGCGGTCAGGGAATATATCGGTACAAGTTCTGCACGTGCGTGTTGTTCCAGTTCAATGTCGAAGGATGATGACTGAATTGATCCATATTTCCAGTGAAAATTACCATGAACGACAACCCGGGAACCGACGGGATACTGTTTTTCCAGAAATGGCCGGTTGAAACAAATCAGTTCGGCCATAGTTCCCTCATCGTCCTGAATAGTAATTTTCAGTGTACGCATTCTGCCGAAGCCGAACCAGTCATGCGACATAACCGTCGCTTCGCTGTGCAGGGATTTCGTGCGCTCAAATTCTGCAAGACTCTGGCGTGAGGTGCGGTCATCCCAATCCCGTGGCCACCAGGACAAAAGGTCTCCGACTGTTTCTATTCCGAGCCGTTTCAATTGGTTGAGAGATGTCGGCCCCACGCCGCGTAAATGCGAGACGGGAATCTGAATCTCCCGTAAGAACATCAGAAAGGAATTGCCCGAATGAGGGCGGCAAGGGCATTGATGCCGATTGTCAATGCAACGCGCAGGACTATGACGGTAACCAGTGTTACGATCAGGGACATGCGGTACGAAAGCGGTTTTCCCGAGTGGAAAAACGCGGTGATTTTGGCAATCGGGGGATTCAGGAATCTGTCAAGCATGGTCCAGAAAGGAGAATAGGAATACCTGCTCACCAGATCATAGATCAACCGAATAATCAGAAATAAAATGAGTATGTTCAGGAAAAAACTGAAAAAAGACCAGACAACCTGTAGCAGTCCTGAAAGAATGACCGCTATGGATATCTGTCCGGTCATCGCAAAGGTAGAAAATGCCATCGACGCAACGGAAAGAACACCGAGAGCGAGCACGGGAGAAAAATCTACCATACCGATTCGCGTAAATTTGAAGCGGCGGAACCAATTGAGCCAGGGATCGCAGAGTCCTGCTATGAATCGGCCCGCCTGGCTATATTCCAGATCGGGTATCCAGGACATGAGTATCCGTATGAGACAAATAAATGAGTAAATTGAAACCAGAGAACCGAGCGTGCTGAAAAATGATTGAATCATCGGAATATTCCTTTTTTGCGTGGTATCAGGAAAATACGGGCTTTTGTCCTCTTTCCCTATTCCTTCCAGACCTGTAATACCCCGGGAAGGGTTTGCAATTGGTCCATTACATCTTCCGAAGCGGATACCTGTATCTGGTTTGCCGCTTTTACGATGTACTGTCTGACTGCAGTGTCCATGTGAAAATATACTGAGCATGTACCAGAAGATTCAAACAAAAAATCACGGAGGGGATGATACCGGGCCTCTGCTCCAAGCGCGGGATCCAGCTTGATATGGACTTCGCGGATGGCCTTTGCCTGGAGCTCGTCCGGGTTCACCAGGGAATCTACCAGGAAACCCGGTGTGTCGCGGGACAAGTCAATTTTTCCGACCATGCCCCATACCGAATCGGGTACTGCCTGATCGCGTACTCGTTCCCATGTTCCCGGGAAAAAGGTCAGATCGATCGTGCCGTTGAAATCTTCGAAGGTTCCAAACGCCATCCAGCTTCCCTTCTTTGTCTGGTATGGCCGTATAGTTCTGATCATGCCGACAAGGGTGTAGATCTTGTCTTTTTGGGCCCGTTCGGGATATTTGATGTTGAAGGTGGATGCCCGTTCGAAGGCTTTGCGATATGCGTCAAGGGGATGTCCGGAGATATAAAACCCGATCAGTTCTTTCTCGATGCGAAGTTTTTCCTGTTGCGGCCAGTCGTTCATCTCGTCAAAAATAAATTCCGCGAACTCCGTAACGCCCGAGTCCTCAAAAAGGCTTACCTGTCCAAAACGGGTTGCGTCCTTCTTGTGAGTTGCATATTCCACCGCGCGTTCAAGGTTGGCAATCAACACTGAACGATACTGACCCAAACCATCGAAAGAACCTGTTTGAATCAGTACTTCCAGTGCTTTTTTATTGACGGTCCGTAGGTCTATGCGATCCAGAAATTCCATAAAAGATATGTAGGGTCCGTTGATTTCCCGTTCCTGGACAATATTTTCAGCGGCCTGTTCCCCCAATCCCTTGATTCCCAATAATCCGTATACTATATGACCGTCAACGACCGTAAAGTATGCTTCTGACCGGTTGACGTCAGGAGGGTCAATGGGAATGCCCATCTTTCTTCCTTCCGCAATGTATTCCGGAAGTTTGTCCGTCGAGCTTATTTCGTTCGTCAAGTTCGCGGCGATAAATTCTGCCGGGAAGTTTGCCTTCAGATAGGCGGTTTGGTATGCAACGACCGAATAGGCGGCTGCATGGCTTTTGTTGAAGCCGTAGCCGGCAAAGGGTATCAGAATCTCGAAAATGCGGTCAGCATCTTCCGCCTTGAATCCATTTTTTACTGCACCATCGATAAAGGTAATTTTCTCTTTTTCCATTACCTCTTTCTTTTTCTTTCCCATGGCGCGGCGAAGCATATCGGCTTGTCCAAGAGAGTAACCGGCAATGCGTTGCGCAACCTGCATAACCTGTTCCTGGTATACAATAACGCCGTAAGTTTCTTCAAGAATGTCCTTCAGACAGGGATCGGGATATTCAATCTTCGAGGGGTCGAATTTCGATTCAATAAATTGGTCGATGTACGCCATCGGTCCCGGACGGTACAATGCGTTCAAGGCGATAAGGTCTTCCATTTTGTCGGGTTTTGCCCGTTTGAGAATGTTTTGCATTCCCTGGCTTTCAAACTGGAAAATCGCGGCGCTTTTACCCTCTCCCAACATGCGGAAGGTCGTTTCATCAGTGTCGGGAACGGTTGCAACAGAAAAGGTTGAAAGATCTCCACCCCGTTTGTGGATCAGTTCTTCGGTATGGGTAATAAGGGTAAGGGTTTTCAGTCCCAGAAAGTCCATCTTTACCAGCCCGCAATCCTCGATGAGGTCCATGGTAAACTGTGTCGCGACCTTTCCGGTCTTGGAGTCCTTGTACAGTGGTACATAGTCGGTCAGCACTGTTTTGCCGATAACAATGCCGGCTGCATGCAGGCTGGTGTTCCTGTTCGCTCCTTCGAGCGCGGTGGCAATTTCAAACAATTCCTTGTACCGTACGTCATCTTTGAGGGGGGCAAGCTGTCCTGATCCCTGTATGTTATCGTTTACCTCGAAGGCATCTTTCATGTGCGCCTTCGGATGGTCGGGAATCAGCTTTGTAATCATGTTAACTTCGGGAAGAGGAATATCGAGAACGCGGGCAACGTC
This sequence comes from Spirochaetales bacterium Spiro_09, assembly GCA_001604385.1. GTDB lineage: Bacteria > Spirochaetota > Spirochaetia > Treponematales > Treponemataceae > Teretinema. The sequence continues at coordinate 27,064 of LVBK01000038.1, forward strand.
CTTGATTGCCGCCTTCGGTTTGAGCGTTCCGAAGGTAATAATTTGGCCGACCCGGTCATCTCCGTACTTTTGGCGCACGTATTCGATAACCTCCTGCCTTCGTTCGAAGCAAAAGTCAACGTCGAAGTCCGGCATGGAGATTCGTTCGGGATTCAAAAAGCGCTCAAAAAGCAGTTTATAGCGGAGTGGATCTATATCGGTGATACGCAGGGCATAGGCGACAATTGACCCGGCACCCGAACCGCGGCCCGGCCCGACCGGTATGTCATGGCGCTTTGCCCAGTCGATAAAGTCCCAGACGATGAGGAAGTACCCGACAAAGTCCATTTTAATGATGATGCCCAGTTCGAATTCGGCACGCTCGCGAATCTCGGGGGTAATTTCTGGATATCGGTGTTTCAGCCCCTCAAAGACCAGGTGCCGGATATATTCGTTTTTATCGCTGAATTCGGCGGGAATTTCATATATTGGCAAGAGAGGGCCGGGTTGGGGTATTTTCAGGTCGCACATGTCCGCGATGCGAACCGTATTGGCCAGCATTTCCGGAAAATCCGGAAAGAGTTTTTCCATTTCGTCGGCTGTTTTCAGATAAAACTCTGAACCTTCAAATCGCATGCGGCCTGGATCGTTTCGGGTTTTTTTGGTGCCAATGCACAGCAGTATGTCCTGGGCGATAAAATCCTGTTTCGAGGCATAGTGCGCGTCGTTTGTGACAACCATGGGCACTCCGAGCCGGCGGGCCATGGCAATGAGTTTTGGTGCCGCTTCCCGCTGTTCCCGGATTCCGTGATCCTGAAGCTCGATATAAAACCGGTCGTCGCCAAAAATGTCGCGATACGTTCTGACGAATCGTTCGGCCTCGGCATATTTCCCGTCCAGCAGGAGCGAAGGCAGTTGACCGGCAATGCAGGCGGAAAGACAGATAATTCCTGCTGAATACTGGCGGATAAGCTCCTCGTCAATCCGGGGCTTATAATACATGCCTTCGGTAAATGACCGGGACGAAAGACACATAAGATTCCGGTATCCGGTTTCATTTTGGGCAATAAGTACCAGATGGTAATATTTTGTATTGTTTTCGGAGCTGCCCCGCTCGCTGCGGTGACCGGGAGCGACGTAGAACTCACAGCCGATGAGGGGCTTTATGCCCTGTTCCATGCATTCCCGGTAAAACCTCAGAACGCCGAACATATTTCCGTGATCGGTCATGGCAAGGGCTTTCTGGCCAAGCTCCTTTGCCCGCGCAATCATTTTCTTGTATGAAGAAGCCCCGTCAAGGAGCGAAAAATCTGTGTGAACGTGAAGGTGGACAAAATCCTGCATGGGGTGAGTATACCATAATCACGCCGAATTGCACATAGACGGCAGGGAGGATTACGTGCGGTCCACGCTATCCCTGCGAGAAAACGAACAGCCGCACCAGGCTTGCCGGTACAGGGAAAAAATGGCGCTCAGTTCAACGGATCGCTTGAAGCCGTCCCCTTTCTTGAAATCAGAGTAGAGCCAGGATACGCCGTATTTGCCGGCGGCAGCTTCTCCGAGGGCATTGATCTTCCGTGTGTCCTTGAGGGGACTGACGCTGAGGGTGGTACAAAACCAGGGGATGGACAGCTCTTTCGCCTTTTTGGCGGTTTCGTCGAGCCTCAGCGCGAAGCAAATACCGCAGCGTGTTCCGCCCTCCCTGTCTGACTCGTGTCCCGCTACCGCCGAATGAAATATCTCGCTGCGGTATTCACCGGCAACAAAGTTGACCGCATTCGGCAGGGTCATCCGTTCTAGCAGTGTTTGCTGTTCTTTCGCACGTTTGGCGTATTCGTCCTGTTCGTCAATATTCGGATTGTAATAGTATACGGTTATCAAAAAATGGGGGGACAGACGTTCTATGACGGACGTGCTGCACGGTGCGCAGCAGGAATGCAACAGCAGTCGCGGAAGGGGAGTCCCCGAATTCTGCCCGGCCTCGAGCTTGGCAATGATAGCTTGGTATCGTACATGTGCGGGCAGTTCAGGCTTCATGCCTGGCATTTTTCTGCAGGCTTTTTATTTTGTCAAGCAGGGCGGTTACATAGCCTGACAGGTCGGGAATGTCGTCCGCGGATATTCGAAAACCGATGGCTCCCGGGTGTCCTCCGCCATCGGTAATATTGAAGTCTGCAAGAATTGTCCGTAAATCAACAGTGCCTACATCCCGGGATGTCCGAATGCGGAATTGCACAAGCGGGGCACCTTCGCCCTGTTCATAATACGCGGTCATGCCGAAAACACCTGATTTTTCTGACAAAAAGTCGGTCAGGGATTTGATAACCTTTACGAAGAAACTGTATTCGATCGTTGACAGAATCTGTCGGGATGTTTTCTGGTCGAGCACTATGTAGCCGGTGTTTCCCGAATACCGGGCATATTGCAGTAATTTTTGATACAGTTCCTTTTCTTCGGACGAAAGCGATTCGAGGGTTTTGAAAATATCCTGCATGGATGCGTAGTTGCCGCTGTTTTTATAATGCGATTCCCGTAAAATGGTTCCGAACCGGTTGGTATAGAACGTATAGAACCCGCGATCGCGCCGGCTTCGTATTGTCAAACCGAATTGTGTGTCGCCGATTATTCCGGTCAGCATTGCCAGTACCAAATTCCGGGAGAATAGGTCAGTAATGCCGAATTCCTGGCATAGTTCCGGTCTGGTTGATATCTTGGTTACCAACAGTGCAATCAGTTCGCAGGTACTGGTCGCCCTTGTTACCATGCACAGCTCGCTGTCACCGGTATAGGCAGCGTCTGCCGACAAATGATGGTCAATTTCTGCAACAGGAATCGAGGGATCCGCGATGAAAGCGTGTATGTCTGGAATCGCCGCTATCATCTCCGGTTTCGGTGTATCAAGGACAAAAATGGCATCCGGGGGTTTTCCTTCCCAGTATTCGTCCTGTATGCAGGGAATCTGGTTGTAGGTGCAAATATTGAGCAGGTAGGACAGCTGTTCGGGTATGGTGTCCCGTAAAAAAAGACAGGGCTTTTTTCCGCATTTTATAAGAAGCAGGGCCATGGATACCAGGGATGCTATGCAGTCTTCATCGGGAAGTTCATGGCCTAGCAGCAGGAATGTATCATGGGTGCGAATGCAATCGATTATATTCGCGAAAACCCGTTGGCGTTGCGCGATTGTCGAGAAGGCTTTTTTGTGGCGAACTATTCCATCCATGAAAAATGCCTTCCTCCGTATCAAGAAGTATATACCGGAATCCGGGAGTCTTCAAATATAATCTTGTTTCAGATGAAGTGTCAGCATCGGCTTTTTGGCAGCAGAATTTGACATGTACGGCATATCACCGTATCTTTAACTGGTTATGGG
>LVBK01000074.1 GCA_001604385.1 Spirochaetales bacterium Spiro_09
ACTGTCGACACATGGATTTTCAGTCCATTGCTCTACCAACTGAGCTACAACGGCCTGATGAAAGATTTATATACAGGATAAAAAAAAAAGTCAAGAGGCCATGAAAGGAAAAAGCATTTGCACATTAATCAAGCCAGGATATTACTCAAAACTTGAAGTCTGACACATAAGGCAGTATAGTAATACCCGGAGGTTCTTTTATGAAAAAGACACTAACTGTTTTTTTTGCGTGTGTTCTACTTGCTTCTGCTAACGCTCAGTACAATGTTGACGATTTTACCAGTAACCTGGATTCATTTTTGGAGGAGCTCAATGCTGCCACACCCGATAATGCGGTGACGGGTGGAAAATGGTCGGATGCTTATATCGGACAGCTTTTAGGAGTACCGCCACATTTTGGAGTCGGTGCCAGTGCAGGTCTCTCCCGCTTCCCGGCCAAGGGCCTATATGATGTGTTCAACGCTCTTGATCTAGAATTTCCCGTAGATTCTGAGGATCTTGTTATGCCGACTGCCGGAATTGAGGCTCGTATTGGAGGAATCGTATTCCCGTTCGATGCAGGTATCCGGATGATGGTAATACCGGAAACCACCATGAACGATCTTACCTTTGATTACATTCTATTCGGTATTGACGCACGCTATCCGATAATCAAGGGGAACATTGTTCTTCCTGCAGTGTCTGTAGGTCTGGGGTACACCTATCTAGGCGGAAGCGTCGGAACTTCAGTAACCTCAAGTCAGATAACCGGCATTGATATGGGTGAATGGGAAACGTCAGAAGACCTTGCAGTGTCTTTCAAGGCAAGTGTGATTGACGTGAGTGCACAAGTCTCGAAAGGTCTTTTTCTGATCACTCCCTATGCAGGTCTCGGCGCAACAATGGCCTTTGCCGAATCATCCTACACGGTCGGTCCACTCAATAAAACCGTTTCGGCCAATCCATTCGGAGCGCGTGTGTATGGAGGACTTTCTTTCAACCTCCTGGTGTTGAAAATTGACAGTACGGTCATGTACAATTTCATGAGCGAAAATTGGGCAATCAATCTTGGTACCCGTGTGCAGCTCTAATAAACCTTGGAATCGCATATGCTAGTAAATGGCGGTGTGTAACAACCGTACTTGTGTTATTATGAAGAGGCTGCCTACAGATACCGGCAGCCTCGTTTTTTTAAGGTAAACACACTAAAGTCCACAATGACACCCCCCGGGAGTCCGTGGAACACGAAAACTAGATTCGTAGTGAATACCTTATATGTTTGTATAGGAGTTGATAATGCGCCAAAATTTTTTTCTTGGTATTGTATGTGCTGTGGTTGGGTTGATAATGCTTTTTGTACCACAAGATTTTATTAAAGCCGTCGTGGTAAGTCTTGGAGTTGTCGCAATCGTCAACGGTGTATATATTTTGACGACCAGCAGGTTTCTGGTAGACACGGCTGTGTATAATAAGCTGTATACCATACGGGCCTTACTGAGTCTGGGAATCGGCCTTCTGGCGGTTGTTCTTCCGCTCGCTGTAGCCGGTACGTTGTGGTTGATAATGAGCTACATTCTTGGTGGATATCTTTTAATATCCAGTGCAATATCACTCTATGGTGTTATGGTTATGAAAAACATTGGATTGAGTATTAAACCCTATCTGTATGAAGTTGCGGTCTCTGTCCTCATTGCCCTGGTTCTTTTATTTGTACCCCACAAAGCAGGGGTCATGTTGATCCGGCTCTGTGGATTACTTATACTGCTTGGGGGAGCGGGACTAATACTCCGTTCTGTTATAATTTCACGAACAAAATCCTGAATCGAACAGGACAGGATATTTATACTTTCCACATACACGCGATTGAAAAATCACATTTTTTTACTGATAAAGCCTGTCTCTT
>LVBK01000004.1 GCA_001604385.1 Spirochaetales bacterium Spiro_09
GCGCAAGATAACGTGATTTCATGTTAAAAATTATATACTGATTTAGCCAATAATCAGTATGAAAAATTGAAGAAAACTCATATTTCTCCATGAATCCGGCGGAAAATTTCCTGCGCGGCGGCCCGGGCCGAAGCAAGCGCAAAATGAATATTATAGCCGCCGGTATCCCCGTCTACATCAAGAACCTCGCCGGCAAAGAACAGGCCCTTCACGAGACGCGATTCCATGGTCGAGGGAATAACCTCGTCAGTATGTATGCCGCCGGCTGTTGCCATTGCCTCTGAAAAGCCTCCGGTATGATCCACCTCGAATTCCAGTGAAACCAGGTTCTTTGCCAGTTGCTTGCGTACATTTTTTGGCAAGTCGGAAGCGGCACAGTCCGGGGCGCAACCCGATCGGGCCAGAACAATCACTGCAAGGGATTCCGCCACGCCAAGCGATGTCACGATATTTTTAACATTCTTTTTCGGCGAGGCGGCACAGGCGTCACGCAAACGGGTATCCGCGGCAGATTCGTCCGGAAGGGAAACCAGGTTGAGCGTTATCCGGTCTCCCCGGTCTATATACCGCGATATATCAAGAATCCCGGGACCCGACAAACCACGGTGGGTAAAAAGCACATCGCCACAGCGTTTCAGTATTTTCCTGCCATTCCGCCACAGCGACACTTCGCACTGTTCACAGGCGAGGCCGGAACAGGAAGCCGCGTCATACGAGCGCGGGTACACCGGAGCGAGGGCGGGACGGGGGGTAACAATAGTATGACCAAGGCTGGCAGCAAGGGATATACCACTGCCATCAGAGCCGGTTGTCGGCCAGGAGCATCCTCCGGTGGCCATCAGGACACAGGAACAGTGATATACCTCCCGGGATGTTGTACACACAAAATGACGTGAGTTTCCCTCACCGGCTACTTCTATCGATTCAACCGAACGGGAGAAGCCCTTGCCAACCCTGGTCGTCATGCATGAACCATAGAGCACATCCAGGACATCCGAGGCACACATGGTTTCAGGGAACAGTTTTCCGTCATGGGCTTCAACAAGAGGCAACCCGCGCCGTTCAAAGAAGTCACGGAGGCTGTCGGGGCCAAAGGCAGAAAGACAGGATTTTACAAAGCGGCTCTTTTGTCCATAACTTGCACAAAAACGGTCAAGAGATGCTGTATTGCTTACGTTACACTTACCTGAACCCGACACAAGCAACTTACGGCCCGGCTTCAGATTTGAATCAACCAGCGTCACCCGTATTCCGTATTCTCCGCACAGAAGGGCACCCATAAGGCCGGCAGGCCCGGCACCGCATACAACAAGATCAGTACTGATCATATCCAAAAAGATAGCAGAAAAACCAGAAAAAAAAAGTATGGAAGGCAAAAAGAATCGCTTTTTATATAAAAAACGGCCAGGTTTTTCATCTGACCGTTTATTACCCGCTTAAAAAAACAGCTTTCTGAACCAGAAATGATCCATAGACGATTCGAACGTCCGACCTGTTGCTTAGGAGGCAACCGCTCTATCCAACTGAGCTAATGGATCAAAAAAAATTGGCTCGTGATGGCACACAGCCGGAAACTATACTACATGAAAGGAGCATCTTCCTCAAGACCATCCAAAACCTCAGCACAAAAAAAACAGGCCGTTAACCTTCCGGTTTCCGGCCTGTCCCCTTTTTTTTACCTGCAAGATCCTTAATTCAAGAGCATGGTATCCCGACTTCAATTCAATTACTATAGGAAAAAGTCCTATTTTTATCGAAAAAATAACGTAATGGATAAAAACCGGAACGCAGTGTATTATGACTTCTATGTCAGTCAAACGCTTTATGCTCCTCTTTGGAATCATACAGGTCTCCGTTGCGTCAAATCTGATACTGGCGCTTGTCGCACAGCATTTGTCGCTCCCGGTTTTCCTGGATTCGACCTTTACCATACTGACCGCGGCATGGTTCGGCTTAATTCCGGGCATCATCACCGGGTTTTTGACAAACCTGGTCCATGAAGCGGTTTCCGGCTTCGACGGGGTAAAACTGCCGTTCGCAATCGTTAACATGACTTCCGCGCTGATAACCTGGTTCGCGGTACGGAGAGGCTTTCTGAGACATGCTACCGGAGCCTTCTGGCTGTTGATCGTGCTCGCTCTCGCAAATGCTTTTTTGGGGTCGATCATCGTGACCACTCTTTTTTCGGGGGTGACCGACTCCCAGGTAGACAATATCGTCAGGGCAATCGTTATATCGGGACAATCGGTACTCACCTCTGCCTTTCTTGCCCGTGTATTCATTAACATTGTCGATAAAGGAATCGCGATCCTGATCCTTTTTCCCCTGTACCGGAAACTGAAGGGATGACCCGTTTACCCTCCGGCAAAGAACACATACCGACAGCGGGCATCTCGTTCATCAGTGTTCTGGTTGTCATCATGAGCGGCATGATTTTCTTTATTTCCATTCAAAATGCAAGTCGCATGAGAATCGCCCAGGTACATGATGCTCTTGAGGGTTTGAAATCGGATTTCCTGTATAAACTGACCTGTGACAACGAGCATTACCAGGCAGCCGAAGCACTTTCAAGTATTCAGAACATTGTGCAATTCCCGGTGATCCGGAATTACCGCACGACAGTCCCGGTCATTTTTTTCTATGCGGAACACACTACGCCCGATTCATACACAGCAAGCTGCTTTATGCACGATATTGAGGTTCTCGGAAACCTGATAACCACCTTTGACAACAACCTGTATGACTCTTTATCGACATTGTTCTATTTATTGGTCTGCTTTATGCTTATCGGGGTTATTTTTATAAGCTATTCCGAATACAGCATTTACACCCGGTATATGCAGGAACGCTCGGATAAAGCCGTATCGGAAAAAAGCGCGGATCTTCTGGAAGAGGAGCGCGCTAAAATAGCCTGTGAACTGCATGATACCGTTGCCCAAAAGCTTGGGTACATAGCCCAGAGCTGGACCGGCTTGGCAGAATCGCCTCACTCACGGCACCTGTATCGGTTTCTGACTGAATCGATAACCGATCTTCGCGGCCTGTATCAGGGACTGGCCGGGCCGGGACAGCAAAACATGAGTTTCGAAGAAAAGCTCGTACAGCTGTTCGAGGATTTCAGGCCCCTGTGCAGCGCCCGGCTCAACTGGAAACTTCCAGGACTCTCCGGTATACATCCAGACGCCCGGACGCAATTGCATATATACCGCATTTTGCAGGAGTTGCTCACCAATTGCCGCAAACATTCACAGGCAACCGAGGTCTCGGTTATCGTCGCGTACGTTCCCCCGGTTCTCCGTATCAGATACAGCGATAACGGGCGGGGCAAAAACGTGCGGACAGAAGACGGTTTTGGCACCCGAAGCATCGCGCTTCGCTCGGGTTTTTTGCACGCGCGGCTTATCACGCAGAAAACCGGAGAGGGCAAAGGGTTTACGATGGAAATGGAGGTACCGATTCGCCATGGGAACCATATTAATAGCAGATGACCATCACCTGATTTTTGACGGCATACAGCATCATATCGGGGACAAACACACACTGCTTGCCGCGCAGAGCGTTGAGCAGGCGCTGCAGACAATAAGAACCATACCGCTTCATGCCTGCATTCTGGACATCAAGATCGGAAATCGCAGCGGGTTTGAATGTCTTGAACCGTTGCCAATAGAAACGCCGGCCTTTATGCTCTCCATGCACAAGTCGGGTTATTATGCGCAAAAAGCGCGAAAAAACGGAGCACGGGGCTACTTTTTGAAGGACGAGCCGCTTGACCTCCTTTTCGCAGCAATTAATGCACCGCACAACAGAATGTTCTGGGCGACAGAGACGGTACTGAAACTGTTTGAAGACGGCACAACCGGCGGAGATTCCGGTTTTGAAGTTCTATCGAGCCGCGAACAGCAAATTTTCATGCTGCTTGCGGATGGACTTTCCTGCCGGGAAATTGCCGAGCGATTGATAATAAGCCCCAAAACGGTCAACGTGCACCGGGATCATATTATGGAGAAATTGTCCCTTGAAAAGAATGCGGATATTATGAAAAAGGCCATAGAATGGGGCGTTCTGCTGGTATAAGACTGATAAAAAGCGTTTAAAATAAAAATAGAGTCTGTACAGGAAGCCGTTCGCCTCCGGTACAGACCCTTTCGCTTACCAGTTTTCTCCCAGCCGTTCAAAATAGGACTGGGGATGAGCGCAGGCGGGGCACATTTTGGGAGCTTCCTTGCCCACGTAGATAAATCCGCAATTAATGCATCGCCAGGTAGTCGGTGACTCCTGAACCCACATATCACCGTCTTCAATATGCTTTGCCATGGCCTCAAAGCGCTTGGCATGCTGCTTTTCCGCAACCGCGATATTTTCCATCACTATGGCAATGGTATCAAAGCCCTCGGTACGGGCAATCTTTGCGTAATCGGGATACATGTGCTGCCATTCATGATTTTCGCCATGGGCTGCCTGCAACAGGTTTTCCCTTGTGCTGGCGATAATGCCGGCATCGCCTGAAGCGGGAATGGTCAACGCGCCGCCTTCAAGGAATTTGAACAGACGCTTTGCGTGCTCTTTTTCCTGGTCTGCTGTCTCCAGGAAGATCTGCTGAATTTGAATGTAGCCTTCTTCCTTGGCCTTGCTCGCCCAGAATGTGTAACGATTGCGGGCCTGGGATTCTCCCATAAAAGCCGCAAGCAGATTTTTTTCTGTTTCGGTACCTTTTACTGATTTCATGATTGATCCTCCGGATTGATTTTGATACGGCGTACGAACCGAGCGTTCGTCACTTTCGCAAGCCGGCACCTTGCATGCAGGGTGCGCGGCCGGTTAGCAGATTGCTTTGCCCAATTATAAACGGGGTGCGAGCAAAACACAAGCTCGCTGGACCCACTTTTACTTTTGCACAAACGTAAACGCGCGGCCTGTTTTGCCTGCCCGTCCGGTTCTGCCGATTCGGTGAACATAATCGTCATAGGTGCTGGGCTGCGAATAATTGATGACATGGGAAATATCGGACACGTCGATACCACGGGCAGCGACATCGGTCGCGACCAGAATGTCGATTTCGTTCGTTTTGAGCCGCTTGATAGCCCGGCTTCGCTGTGCCTGGCTTTTGTTCCCGTGAATCTGGTCAACCCGGAAGCCGCGTGCAACCAGTTCACGGCCAAGTTTTTCAACCAGTCGCTTGGTATCATCAAAAATGATCGTCTTTCCCCGTCCGTCGGATATCAACAGATCGTGAAGCAAGTCTATCTTCTCTTCCTTCTGACGGAAGAACACGACATCCTGCTTGACGCTGTCAGCGGTTACGCCTTCCTTGACCGATACAGTAACCGGATCGCGGGCGAAATTCCGGATCTGACTCTCAATCTTGTCGTCAACGGTCGCGCTGAAAAACAGGGTCTGGCGCTGTTTCGGCATCAGGGCAAAGATGGAGGTGATATCCCGGATAAAGCCCATGTCCAGCATACGGTCGAATTCGTCAAGAACAGCGAACGAGATGGTCGACAAACTGAGGGTTTTTTGCTGCAAGTGATCTTTAATGCGGCCGGGAGTTCCAATGATAATGCGCGGACTGCGCTTCAGGTCGCGCACCTGGATATTCATGGATGCGCCACCGATCAACAAGGCAGTGCGAATACCGGTATTCTTGCTGAAAGCGAGAATTTCTTCCTGAATTTGCTGTGCAAGTTCGCGGGTTGGAGCCATTATCAGACAGCGATGTTCCATATTCCGGATCAGATCGTTGATCATGGGAAGAGAAAAGGCGGCTGTCTTTCCGGTACCCGTGTTGGCGATACCGACAACATCGCGGCCTTCAAGCACGAGGGGAATAGTTTTATCCTGAATGGGTGACGGTTTTTCATATCCCTTTGCCCGGATATTTTCCAGGATGCGCGGATGCACCGCAAAATCGGAAAAATCGTGCTGGGGAATATATTCGGCTTTTTCGGCTATGGTCGCTTCCTGGACAAACCGTTTCGGATCGATAAACTGCTTGACCCGTCCATTCCTGCCGGAAATTACTTCGCGTCCGTCGGAACGTCTGGCGTCCGAGGGAAGTGATACCCTGCCCCCGCGAGGTGCAGGCCGACCGAAGCGGCGGTTTTCGCCGGCTTCGTTATTATTGCTGCGGAAGGAGCGGCTTGCCGGCGCGCGGCTGGAAGAACCGGTTATTGCGGATACACCCGCGGATGACGAACGAGCTCCGCGCCTGTCGGCACGGGCTGGGCTTTGTGATGATTGCATCAAGAAGAGCCTCTTACAGAATGAGTAGTGTGCAACAAGAATGTTCGGGACTCTGCGGGCGAAGAGGCAGGCAAGGGCCTGCGGTTACGGAGGGAGTGCCGTGTACTGTTTCCCCGGTGCGAAAATCGCACTGCCGGAAACGGCTCCCCCGCAATGCCGTATCGAAACCCGATTGGCGGGGGAAAACTGATTACATCCGTGATAATAGCATAATACAAAAAGGGTGCATACCCCCCCCTTAACCGACAACCCCGGTTGACAATCACCAATTCCCCGCATCATACTCGGAAATACTGGACAATCCGCCGAGGCAACAGACCGACCAAGGAGTACACATGAAAGAAGTAGAACTGAAGATAGAAGGAAAAACGCTGAAACTGCCGGTAATTGAGGGTACGATGGGCGAGAAGGCCATCGATATTACCAGCCTCCGCAAGGATACCGGCTATATAACCATGGACGACGGATATCAGAATACGGGCAGTTGCCAGAGCGCCATTACGTTTATTGACGGCGAAAAGGGCATCCTGAAATATCGGGGAATAGATATTCAGGAACTGGCCGCACAATCCTCGTTTATAGACACGGCCTACCTTCTTATATACGGCGAATTGCCCAAACACGACGTAAAAAAAAGAGTTTTCAAGCCTTTTGAACGAACACTCCATGCTTCACGAAGATATGATTCATTACTTTGAACGCATACCGCGCAAAGCCCATCCCATGGCCATTCTGAGCATGATGGTCAACGCTCTTGCCATCTTCTATCCGGAATACTTTGTTGACAGCGACGACTCGTCAGTCTTTACCGTCATGGCAGCCCGGCTCATTTCCAAAATACGGACGATGGCCGCCTATGCCTATAAAAAGTCGATCGGGGAACCCTTTGTGTATCCGCGGCCCGACCTCCGTTATTGCGGCAACTTCCTGAACATGATGTTCGACAGCCCGGTCAAACCCTACGAGATTGACCCCGAAATGGAGCGAATTCTCAACATGATCCTGGTCATTCATGCCGATCACGAGCAGAATTGCAGTACCTCGACCGTACGACTGGTAGGCAGTTCCAAGGTCAATCTGTATTCATCGGTCTGTGCGGGTATTTGCGCGCTCTGGGGCCCACTGCACGGCGGGGCAAACCAGGACGTCATCGAGATGCTGGAAGGAATTCACAAGGATAAACTGAGCATAAAGGAAGTGGTTGAACGGGCCAAAAGCAAGGAAAACCCCTTCCGTCTGGCCGGCTTCGGCCATCGCGTATACAAAAATTACGACCCGCGGGCAAAGCTTCTCAAGGAAGCGGCCTCGTCCTTCCTGTCAAAGCGAAAAATTGATGACCCGCTCATGCACATTGCGATGGAACTTGAGGAAGCGGCCCTCAAGGACGACTACTTTGTCGAGAGGAACCTCTACCCCAATGTCGACTTTTATAGCGGTATCCTCTACCGGGAAATGGGCTTTCCGAAGAACATGTTCACCGTCCTGTTCGCCATGGGGCGCATGCCGGGATGGATAGCCCAGTGGAAGGAAATGCACGATACAAAACCCTTCCGCATCGGCCGGCCGCGCCAGATTTACACCGGACTCACCGAGGCGCATTACATCCACTCGGATAATCGCTGAGTTTATAGCGGTGTCACCAAAGGAGCCACCGCAGTGTAAATTGTTTCCAAAAACAACAAAAAGAACTGGCGAAATACCACATCCTCCTTTATAATCTGGAGGATGAAACGAACTCTATACGCCGCCCTTGGCGCGGCACTTTTTGCCCTTGCGTCCTGTGCATCTGAACCTCCGGCAGTTCCGGACTATTCAGCCTTACCTCCAGTCGACACATCGTTCTTTGTCCAAACCGACGGGACGCGTTTTCGCGCACCGGATGGAAGCCCCTGGGTGGGCCGCGGGGTTGCCTTCGGCAACGCGGTCTGGAGCAACCCGCAGTCAGCTGCCGATTTTCAGCATCACCGCATGAGCGACTACAAGGTCCTCAAGGAGATGGGCTTCAATTCTGTCAGGTTTTACATCAACTATGCCCTGTTTGAGTCCGACAACCGGCCCTACCGCTACAAGCAGTCGGGGTTTGACTGGATTGACCGGAATATCGAGGCGGCACGGGCGGAGGGTATCCGCTTGATTCTGAACATGCACTACCCGCAGGGCGGTTTCCAATCAAACGGAAACGGAGACGCGCTGTGGACGAATCGGGCAAATCAGGACCGTCTGGTCGCCCTCTGGAAAGAAATAGCCTTCCGGTATCGCGCAGAACCGGTAATAATCGGCTACGGGCCGGTGAACGAGCCGGTTCCCGTTCACGGCATGAACGAATGGGAAGCCCTGTTACAGCGCATCATTGACGCAATCCGCGAAGTTGACAGCCACCACATCATCTTTGCCGAGCGGGCTATCTGGCTAAAAAACGGTCACACTGACGAGATTCGCTCGAACCTTGAATTTCCGCAAAACATTACCGACCCGGCAGGCCAGTTGGCCCTCGAATTCCATTTTTACGATCCCATGCCCTTTACCCATCAGAACACATCTTGGACCTCGTACAATGGGCTCAATGCGTCCTGGCCGGACGAGAACCGTCTTGACTTGCGGGGCGGCCGCTGGGCCTCCTTTGCCGAAGCGGGACAGAACATGGAGAACGGTACCTTTGACTGGCGGGAAGCCGGCGGAACACTGGTACGTCCGGACAGGGATGAATGGCTCGTTGCCTATCCGGTACTGCAAGCCCATTCAATCGGCACTCGGGGCTCGGTATGGATCGACCGGATTGTCGTGGAGGAATCCGCGGACAACGGCGAAACCTTCACCACCGTAAAAGAAACGCCCGGGAATACTGAAAACGGCTGGGATTTCTGGTCGAACGACAAAAGCGGCGCCTTTTCACTTTCGCGCCCGGATGCAGTCACCGGCAACCGCCTTTCGGTAAGCGGAACGACCGGGGACGCCAATATCACCTGGAGGCAGGGAGGTATCTTCCTGGAAAAGGGAAAGACATACCGCTTCAGTGCCCGGCTAAAGGGGCGGAACATCGCGAAAGACGCAACGGTTCGCCTGCGGCTCGATTTTTATACCGGAGAAGCCGTCCGCGTGTGGAACCGGGCCTATCTGGAAGATCTGGTCGATTCCTATGTCGAACACGCGCAGAAACGCAATCTTCCCCTGTATCTGGGAGAATTTGGCCTCGCCGCGGATGCCTTCGAGGAAGGACGAGGCGGTTTGCAATGGATAGAAGAAATGCTCGATATCCTGGTATCGCGCAATATCACCTATAATTATCACACCTGGCGGGAAAGCGCCTTCGGCATTTTCCGTAATAATGTCGGCTACGCCGATCCAGCACAGGCATTCAAGCCGCTTGTAGAAACCTTCACACGGCTGCAAAATTCGGAGGAGAACTGAATATGAAACGACACCCCCTGGCCATTATAATGGTCCTGATCCTGTACATCGCCCTTGCCACAATCCTGGTCTCCTGCGCAACCGAGCCCCCGACAACAGAGCTTGATGACGGGTATTACACGAACCTGTTCAATTACACTCCCGAGGACAGCATGTTAGGCAGAGGAATGAATCTGGGAAACTTTTTCGAAGCGCCAAAAACCACGCAACACGCCTTTGGAGAGGGTGGATGGAACGGCGGCGTTATCGCGAGTCGGGACGACTTCTCCCGCATGTATGCGACTGGCTTCAAGAGCGTGCGCATTCCCGCACGATGGTCGGATCATGCGGCGCACACGGCGCCCTGGACTATCGACAGCGCATTTTTGAGCCGCGTCAAGGAAGTGGTTGACCTTGCGCTGGAAGAAAATTTGGTGGTCGTCCTGAATACCCATCACTATGAAGAAATGATGAAAGACGGACGTGACAAGCTTGCAGGCCACCGCGAGCGGCTCAAGGGCATATGGGCCCAGCTTTCCGACGCCTTCCCGATTGCCGACTATCCTGCCGATCGTTTGGTATTCGAACTTTTGAACGAGCCGAACGGAACCGTTGGCTACGATGACTGGAACGCCATCATCGCGGAACTGTGCACGGTTATCTGGACGGATGCCGCGGCTACGCAAACCGGCCGGAAAATCATGGTCGGCACGGCTAACTGGGGCGGAGTTCCCGGACTGCAGCGGCTTGAGCTGCCTGCCGCCTGTACCAGCGAAAACACCATTGTCACCATACACTACTATGAACCCTTCCACTTTACGCATCAGGGCGCCGAGTGGTCTGACGGGGCCTCGGCCTGGATCGGAACCCGCTGGCTGGGAACAAAGGCCGAGCAAAAGCCCCTGACGGACCTCCTTGATCAGGTTGTGTCCTGGAACGCGAAGTCAGGCAGGGGGTTTGAAATTTTCATGGGAGAATTCGGCGTGTACACAAAATATGCGAATCCCGATGACCAGAAAGCCTGGACTGCCTTCATCGCACGGGAAGCCGAGCGACGGAAAATGAGCTGGGCATACTGGGAATACTGTGCAGGATTCGGCGCCTATGACTATCAGGCAGGTGCCTGGAGGCCGGCGCTTCTGTCCGCGCTTATTCCGCAAAACTGACCGAAGACCACGCGAGACCCGAGGCCGCGCCTGCAAGAGCCTTGTGGGCGGCGGCTCCGCCAGTCGTCCCGCGGAACGCCCTTACCGGCGTTCCGCACCCCGTCGCCCTTTCTGCCTCAGTTTTTCTTCCCGGCATCCCCCGATCGCAGTGACAGGGCGGTAACAAACCGGATAATCAGATAAAACAGAATCTGCACACCGAACACAAAGGCAAGCCCGCAGCCCATCAGAAACAGGGCCTTGCCAAGATCGTCACCCGCGATGACGCGTTGAAGCACTTCATTCATTGTATCCACCCCATTAACACCGGAACGATAGCCAGCACGATGCCGCCTGCCATAACCGAGCCGAGCTGGCCCGACACATTCGCGCTTACCGCCTGCATGATGACAAAGGTTTGACCGTCTTCTGCGGTTGCCATTTTTTGTATGACCCGCGCGCTCATGGGAAAGGCCGAAATTCCTGCGGCACCGACCATCGGATTGATTTTATCATCAGCGCTCCGGAAAAGATTGATGAATTTGGCAAAGAGGACGCCGCCGGCGGTATCGAAGACGAAGGCCACCAGGCCAAGGGCAAGGATGACAAGGGTTTGCCACTGCAAAAAAGCGGCGGCCCGCATCGAGGCACCGATGGTAATGCCCAACAGCAGGGTTACCAGATTCGCAAGCTCGTTTTGTGCGGCAACGGACAGTTTCTCGAGAACGCCGCATTCGCGGATGAGGTTGCCGAACATGAGGCTTCCGATGAGCGGAACACTGATAGGCGCGACGAAGCCCGCGACAATGGTAACTATGACCGGGAAACTGACACGCAGCGCACGAGGGGCCTCCCGTTCGGCGACCCTCATTTTGATGGTGCGTTCTTTTTTGGTCGTCAACAGGCGGATAACGGGAGGCTGAATGAGGGGCACGAGCGACATGTAGGAATAGGCGGCGACCGATATGGGGCCGATCAATTTCTGGGCGAATTTGCCCGCGACGTATATGGAGGTCGGCCCGTCGGCGGCACCGATGATGCCTATCGTGGCGGCAGTTGGCAGGTCAAAGCCCAGTTCCGGGAAGAGTTTTCCCAAAGCGACAGCTGCAATGACGGTCAGGAAAATACCGAACTGGGCGGCCGCGCCAAAGAACATCATGACCGGCATGCGGAACATGGGGCCAAAATCGCACATGGCTCCGACGGCAATGAAGATCAGTACGGGGAAAAGTTCGGTGGAAATGCCCGCTTCGAACAGAATCCGCAAAAAACCCGGGATGCCCTCATGCTCCCAGACAACACCAAACGGTAAATTGACCAGAATGGCGCCAAAACCGATAGGCAAGAGCAGCATCGGTTCATAGCCTTTTTGAATTGCCAGCACAATCAGTACAATGCCGATACCGATCATTACCAGATCGGAAACGCTTGTCGAAAGGAATCCGGAAAAAAGCTGTTCCATCTCAAGAAGCCTCCATACAAAGCAGGATACGGGCTGCGTGCACAGGCGTCAAGAAAACCGGCAGAACCTTTCCGGATTTTTTTATGATTATCCCTTGACGGATCACCAAGGAAGGTTCATTATCTCCAATATGGCCAAAACATCCGGGCCGAAACAGAATAAAATCCTTGTCCGTCTTCTGTGTTTGACAGTCATTGTGGTAGCGTTGATCGCCCTTCTCGACATGCTGCCTGTCGCCTTGCCCGCTCCCGGACCGAATCCCTTTCTGCGACAAAAGAACGAAGCCCCGCTCATTATTCCCCACGGAGGGGCGAAAATTCTGTATCCGGAAAATACGCTCTACAGTTTTTCCGAAATTTTCCGCAGGGGCTGGAAAACCTTTGAAATAGACCTGTGTCTGACCCGCGATGGAGTTCTCGTTTCCCATCATGACCTCAGCATTGACCGGACATCCGACGGCGGTGACCGGCTCGTCAGGGATCTCGACGCGATGGAGCTCAGGGCGTTCAATTTTACGTCAAAGTTTATCGGTATTGACGGCAAACCATTCAACGCAGCACAGGTGCCGGCCGAATTGCTTGTCCCGGCGACCCTTCGCGAACTGTTCGCACTCTATCCCGATGCCCTGTACATTCTTGAACTGAAGGACCGGTACTCTGCAGGAACGGAAGCCCATGCACTGCGCGCGGTTGACACCCTGCTCCGCGATATTGGCGACTTTGCCATGGAAGAGCGGGTCATGCTCTCCACCTTCGACCAAACCGTCATGAAACACCTGAGGGAACGACTGAAAGCGCCTGAATATACACGCATTCTGACAAACGCCGTCGAAATGGACGCGCTGCTGGTCGGCATCCTTTCTTCGCTCCGTCTGGATTCCTTCTGGAAACCCTCTTTTTCCGGACTCATGATTCCGCACAATATTGCACTTTCCGACTCGGACGCGCGCCGGGTTATCGCCTTTCCGTCCTTCATTCGCCGGAATATGTTCCGACAGAATGACGAAACAGGAGTCTGGCATACCGCATTCGCGCAGAACAGAATTGTGCGAACGGCGCGCCGGCACCGCATTGCCCTGTGCTTCTGGACAGTGAACGAGGAAGAGGACTTGCGCTATTTGATTGATCTGGGAGTGGACGGCATTATTACCGACAGGCCGGATATTATGGAAGCGATCCTGGCGGAACGAATCCCCACTCGCTGACACGTTCCGTCTTGCGGCCGGACTATTCAGCCAAATAGCCCCGGCGCACGGATTCTTCTATTATGTAATTCACGAATTCACCGATTTCGCGCGAACCGTCTGCAAGATGCGAGTTCATGGCAACAACCTGGGCCTTTTTTACCCCGTGTTTTTTCCAGGTATACCCCTGTGTCACAAAGTTCTGATAGAGGGGCTCAAGCCGGTCAAAGACCGCGGCAAAACGTGCTTCCGCAGTTTCACGAGCCTCGAATTCCTCCCAGAGCGCAATAAACCAGTCGCGCATCCCGGCGTCGAGCATGCCGAAAATACGCTGTGCGGCAAGGCGCTCTTTCTCTTCGGCCTCGCCGCGATTCTCGGCATAGAGGAACGTGTCGCCTGCGTCCACCTCGACGATATCATGAATGAGCAACATATAGATGACCCGGGAGATATCGACCGGGCGGTCCGAGAAGTCGCGAAACAACAAGGCCATCACGCTGATGGTCCAGGAATGCTCGGCGTCGTTTTCGTACCGCGAACCGTCGAAGAGACGAGACTGTCTGAGGATCGCCTTTAACCGGTCAATCTCGACAATAAAGTCAAGATACTGACCGATGCGCTCATTCATACTCCATCCCGAGCACAGCGGCTATCTCGACCGCACGCTTGCTGACCAGGGCAAGATCGTCCGGGTGAATAATGGAACGCATCATATCGAACTGTACCTTCATGGTATCCATATAAACAGCGGCCTCGGGCATGTCAGCATAGGCAGCCATCATTTGTTCGCCAAGCACAGCGCTGACCCCGATGGTAATAACCATGGTTTTTTCGAGCCCGTTATTACCCAGACCATGTTTCCGGTATATCGCTTCTACTTCTGCCGGAATCTTGATTGTCCTGATTTTATTGAAATTCGCGACAAAATCATAATCAGGATCATCCGCTTCCTGAAACCCGAAATAGTCGTCATATTTGTCCCCGAGAGCTTCGAGATCGGCTTCCATGGCATTGAAATTTTTGATGAAGGCATCGATATCACCCGCGGAAAGCACCTTTTTGGGTGCTTGAGCGAAGCCGAGCGAAACAAGACAAATCAACAAAATTGATAGCACCACTTTTCGTACCATATACTTTCTCCTTCGTACTGCGTACAGACAGTCCGTTCGATTCAGTCTACCACAATGCGTTCAAGTTTCCATATATCCCGGACATAATCCTCGATTGTCCGGTCAGAACTGAACTTGCCCGAGCGGGCCACATTGAGGAGCGCCTTCTTTGCCCAGAGTCTGCGATCCCGATAGGCAAGCTGTAAGCTTTCATGAGCTTTCACATAAGAATCAAAATCGGCAAGCACATAAAACACGTCGGGACGCTGTCCGTCAACACCATAAATGAGAGAGTCATAGAGCTCCCTGAACAAGGCTTCGGTTCCGCTGCCAAAAGTGCCGTCAATCAGCTGATTCAATGTGGCGGCAAGGCGGGTATTTTCCAGGAGGTACTCACGGGGATTATACCGGTGCTCCATTTCGATTTTCTGTATTTCGGCAGTCGTCAAGCCGAATATGAAGGTATTCTCCCGGCCGGCTTCCTCGACAATTTCAATATTCGCACCGTCCATGGTGCCCAGGGTCAGCGCGCCGTTCAACATGAATTTCATATTGCCGGTGCCGGACGCCTCAAGGCCGGCGGTTGAGATTTGCTCCGAAACGTCTGCAGCGGGGAAAATCTTCTCGGCAAGGGATACCCGGTAATTTTCCACAAAAACCACCCGGAGCAGTCCGCGCACCCGGTGATCATTATTAACCCGGTCGGCAACGGTATTTATCAGCTTGATGATAGTCTTTGCCCTGCGGTAGCCGGAAGCGGCCTTGGCCCCGAAAATGAAGGTATGCGGATGGATAGAAAACGAAGGGTCTTCGATAATGCGGTTATACAGGTACATAATGTGCAGAACATTCAAAAGCTGCCGTTTGTACTCGTGCAGACGCTTGATCTGTACGTCGAAAATGGAATCCGGGTCTATGAAGATGTTCTGGGTGTCCTTCAGGTATTTTGCAAGCGCTATCTTGTTTTCATGCTTGATATCCATGAATTTGTCCAGGACTGCGGGGTCCTCGGCAAATTTTTCAAGCCCCTTCAAAAGGGACAGGTCTTTTTCCCAACCATGACCTATTTTTGAAGTGATGAAGTCCGCCAAACGGGGATTCGCGCTTAACAGCCAGCGGCGCTGGGTAACCCCGTTGGTCTTGTTATTGAATTTATGCGGAAACAGTTCATGCCAGTCGGCAAGTTCGACCGTTTTCAATAGTTCCGTATGCAATGCGGCAACGCCGTTTACCGAAAAACAGCCGACAATGGCCAGCCAGGCCATATGAATTTTTCCGTCACCGATTATCGCCATGCGGTTTTGACGCTGCCAGTCATTGGGAAACTGTTCACGCAAGGTATCCATGAACCGCCGGTTGATCTCCTCGACAATCTGGTAGACCCGGGGCAAGAGACCCTGAAAAATTTCTATGGGCCATTTTTCCAGCGCCTCGGACAGGATGGTGTGATTGGTATAGGCAAAGGTTCGGGTAACAATATCCCAGGCTTCATCCCAACCGAGGGAATTTTCATCGATTAAAAGCCGCATCAGTTCGGGTATCGCCACAACCGGATGCGTATCATTGAGCTGAATGACATTATACCGGGGGAATTCCGCAAAATTTCCGCCATGGTCGCGCTTGAACTTGATAACAATATCCTGAAGGCTTGCGGAAGAGAAAAAATACTGCTGTTTGAGCCGGAGCGCCTTGCCGGAAGGGCCGGAATCATTCGGATACAGGACACGGGATATATTTTCCGCATTGTTCTGCCGTTCAACCGCACGGTTATAATGCATGTCGTTGAACAGCTGCAGGTCAAAACCGTTTTCGGAACTTGCCTCCCACAGACGCAAACGGTTTACGGTCTTTGTTCCGTACCCGACAATCGGCGTATCATAGGGGGTTGCGGTAATTTCCTCCGCACCCTGCAGGCGAAAGCGGACATGGCCGCCCGGATCACGCTCCGCGACGGGATTCCCGCCGAATAACACCTTGACCGCAAGATCGGAACGCTTGACTTCCCAGGGATCCCGGTGTTTCAGCCAGTTATCGGGGTACTCGACCTGAAAGCCGTTTTCGATATGCTGTTCAAACATACCGTATTGATAGCGGATTCCATATCCGTGCCCCGGATAATCAAGGGTTGCAAGCGAATCCAGAAAACAGGCGGCAAGACGGCCAAGACCGCCGTTTCCCAGACCGGCGTCCGGTTCCTGCTCTTCGATTGTCCGGTAATCAAAATCAAGCTCGTCAAGGACTTCACGAACATCGTGCATGATGCCGAAGTTGATCAGATTGTTGCTGAGCGCCCGGCCCATGAGAAACTCGGCGGAAAGATAGTACACCTGCCGGATTTTTCCGTCCTCGTATTCCTTTCTGGTTGCCATCCAGTTGTTTTGCACATGTTCCATGACCGCAGACGACACTGCGTCATATATATCATGAGGAGTCGCTTCCTCCAGATGTTTACCGTAATTTCGCTTTAACCGCGTTTTGATCGATTCCTTGAAAGCCACCTTGTCAAGCTTCATCATGATGCTCCTTTTTTTAGTTCTGCTCGTTCGCTACGGACATAAGTACAACCGCGCTGCGGGATATAACTACGTATTTCAAATGGTTTTCCAGTTCTTCTTCCTGCCCTGCTTCAAGAAAATCGGCGGGAGAGGAACGCGAGGTGTCGATGACCCGAACCCAGCGTTTTCCGACCGGTGGCTCGCACAGGGTTGCGGTCACGTCATGCACAGAAGAGTTGAACATAAGATAAAAATCGTTTGTATCGCAGTCAGCACGAACATGGGCTTCCGTACCCATAAGCCGATAGGCAAGAAAATGGTCCATCCGGTTCCAGTCAGCTTCCTTCGCGTCCTCATTAAACCAGGTAATGTCGGGAACGGTATGCGACTCCCTGCCCTTGCCGGTCAGGAATTCCGGACGCAAAAAAGTGGCGTGTGACCGGCGAAAGCGGATGAGGGTACTGACAAAACGAAAAATATCGGCATGTTGGCGCACGAAATTCCAGTTCATCCAGGAAATTTCATTGTCCTGGCAATAGGCATTGTTGTTTCCCCGCTGGGTCCGGCGAATCTCGTCTCCCATCAAAAGCATGGGGGTTCCCAGGGACAGGAGCAAACTGACAAACACGTTTTTAACCTGACGGTTCCGCATGGCTTCTATTGCGGGATTCCGCACAGGACCTTCAAAACCGTAGTTATAACTGATGTTGTGGTCACTGCCATCCCGGTTATTCTCGCCGTTTTCCTCGTTGTGCTTGCCATTGTACGTTACCATATCATTCAGGGTAAAACCGTCATGGCTGGTCACAAAATTGATCGAATGAAAGGGTTTTCTTCCGTCCCGCAAATACAGATCCGAGGAACCGGTAAGACGGGTTGCAAAATGATGTATTACCCCGGAATCCCCGCGCCAGAACCTGCGTACATCGTCCCGATAACGGTCGTTCCATTCGGCCCACCGCCCGCCGGGAAACCAGCCCACCTGATAGGCTCCTCCGGCGTCCCAGGCTTCCGCAATGATCTTCGTCTGCCTCAGTACGGGGTCCTCCGCGATGCGCTCAAGCATGGGAGGATTTTCCAGCATCCTGCCGTTCTGGTCACGACCCAGGATGGAACCCAGGTCAAAGCGGAAACCATCGACGTGCATTTCGGTAACCCAATAACGCAGGCAGTCAATAATAAAGGAGCGCATCACCGGATGATTGCAGTTCATGGTGTTTCCACAGCCCGAATAATTCCGGTAGTAGCGCCGGTTATCCTCCAGCATGTAATACACCGGATTGTCGAAGCCCCGGAAATTGATTGTCACGCCCCGCTCGTTGCCCTCCGCGGTATGATTGAACACAATATCCAGGATCACTTCAATTTCGGCCTTGTGCAGCTCGCGAACCATTTCCTTGAACTCGCGAACCGGGCCGGAAAGACTCGAATCGGAGCTGAAGCCGGCCTTGGGCGCGAAAAATGCAATGGTGCTGTAGCCCCAATAATTATACAGGCGCTCGCCCGTTCGCGGATTAAGGCGGGTATTTTCATGTTCGTCAAATTCATGGACCGGCAAAAGCTCAAGACTGGATATTCCGAGCTTTTTCAGATATGGAATCGCCTCGATTATACCCCGATAGGTTCCCGGATGCGCGACGCCCGAGGAGGGATGGCAGGTGAGTCCTTTGACATGGGCTTCATATACAACACTTCTCCGCAAAGGATAGTTGAGCGGCCGATCCTGCTGCCAGTCAAAGTCGTCGTCCACTACCACGCATTTGGGAAAACCGGCGGCACTGTGCGTTCTGCTGTATGCGAGGTCACCGTCGGTCTGCCACAGGTCACGGGAATGATCCGTTCCGATGTTGTCAAATATTGAGGTCCGGGTCAGTGCCTTCGCATACGGATCGAGCACATACTTGTTTACATTGAAGCGAAGACCTTCGTTCGGGCGAAAGGGACCGTCGACACGATACAAGTACAGTGCATCGGGCCCGATACCCTCTACGAAGACATGCCACAGATCGCCCGTGCGGTTGACGCGGTTATCAAGAGTATAACTTTTATACGGTTCGGCGTCGTCAGGGTGCGTAAAAAGAGCAAGAACCACACCGGTTCCATTACGGGTAAACACACTGAAGTTCACCCCTCCTTTCATGACGGTTGCGCCCATCGGCAATGGTTTGCCGGGTAAAAACTGGACATTTTCCATATTACTGGTGAAATTATAGTGTTATGGGGCTTTTTATGCTAGAATAAAGTGTCGGAGCAGCTATGAAAAGTATCCCCATTGTATGCAAAACAACATCTACTATCAATTCTTTCCGTCTTGCCTGCGAAAAGTTCTCGGAATTCTTTCTGCCGGTTGTTCTGGAAAAAAAAGATGAAGCCATCTCCTATTGCAATTATGAGCTTCCCGAGATAAAGGTTATTGACTTCGGAGACCCGGACATTGAGTCCCAGGATCTCCTGTCGGCCATCCATGCCGATCCCTGGCTCCTCTATGGAGGAATCATCGCCATTGCGGGAAATCAAAGCCAGAAAACCGAAATAGAGCGCGCACGAGACCCGAACATCTTGCTCGTACTGACACGAAAGGATTTTGAAGCCAACGCACACCGGCTTATCCGCATTTTGATGCAAAACAAGCAGTTCCTTTTTAATCGTGGAATGCAGCAGCAGATGAATACCAACGAAACGGGTTCATTCGTGAGCGACAACGACCCGATTGATATTCTGTTCTATTGCAATTTGATAACGGGATACCTGTACAACACCAACCGGATAGATGACGAAGCACGATCAGCGGTCCAGAGCGCCCTGATGGAACTGCTCCTGAACGCGGTTGAACACGGAAACTGCAAAATTTCGTATGAGGAAAAAACACAGTGGCTGACCGAGGGCAAAAACATGCTCGACCTGATCGCCATTAAAAGCAGTACGGCTGATGCTATTACCAGGAAAGTGTATATCTCGTACGATATATCGAACATACGAACACGTATCTCTGTCCGGGATGATGGAGACGGCTTTGACTGGCGCGCCCGGCTCAAAAGCGACTTTCAGGCAGGCTTGCATGGCATGGGAATCAAGCTGGCCGAATCCTTTGTATCTTCAATATCATATAACGCCAAGGGCAACGAAGCCTCCTTCGAGATTGCCAATCAGCGTGATGCCACCAACCTCGTTCCCGTTATCATGCAGGAACAGGAGACCCTTACCTTCGAGCACATGCAGGTGGTCTGCCGTGAAAACGAAACATCAAACGATCTCTTCTACATTCGTTCCGGTAAATATGCGGTATATATACAGAAGAAACTGGTATCGGTTTTAACGACAAACGACATTTTTATCGGAGAAATGTCCTTTCTGCTCAACGACCGCAGAAGCGCAACCATTGTTTCCATCGGTAACGGAAGCCTCGTACGCATACCAAAAATGGAGTTCATTACCCTGATACGGCAAAACCCCCATTACGGCATCTTCCTGTCGCGTCTTTTGGCCCAACGCCTCGTACGTCAGTCGAATCAGACAATTAAAATCAGCAATGAATTCAATAAAGTAAAACAGGAACTTGAAACCCTTAAAACGCCGGGGATGTGACAGTGAACGCACACCCGGTAGAACAGGCAATCAAAAAATACGGAAGCGACCATAACCGGGTCTTCGTATTTCCGTCAGATATCGCCTCAAGTCTGTGGCAGGAAGCCGCACTCGATATACTGGGCACCACTACGGTGCCCAACTACCGTTTTATTGCGTGGGACCGCTTCAAGGAAGCGGCCATACAGGCAAATGTTCCCGACAGACGCCCTGTATCAACGGAGATCCGGAGTCTCTACACCCTTGACCTTGCCGAGCGGAATAAAACCGATACCATCTTTACCCACCTGATCCCCGGGGACTGGAAAGAGTCGGGAAGCATTTTTTCACAATGGTTAATATCGATTCTTCCCCAACTTGCCTTTTGGGACAGCCGAACAACGAAAGACCGAACGGCACAGGAAGATGGTGAGGATGCTGACCTTCACCGCCTCTTCGTCGACTATTCAGCCTTTCTTGACCGTCACATGCTCTTCGAACCCGCATGGCAGCGTCCGCCGCTGAGGGATACCGGCAAGACCTATTCCATTTTCTTTATGGAAGCCATTGAAGACTTCGCGGAATACGCCGACATACTGCGCTCATCCCCCTTTATTGAGCTTCTTCCCATTCCGCCGGCAAAAGATCAGGCTATCCATGTATTTCCCACAGTACGCGACGAAATACGGGGACTTGCGCTCTCCATCGAAACCTTGCTGGATGACGGTATACCGGCAACGGATATTGCGGTAAGCATTCCCGATCCAGACACCATCGAACCCTATATAACCCGCGAGTTCGCCCTCCGCTCAATTCCGTATGAATATCGCTCGGGACAACCCCTGGGAAGTCACCCTGCCGGCCGGCTCTTTTCCCTTGCGGGAAGCTGTACCGCCTCTTCCTGGGCCTTCGCGCAGGTCAAGGCCTTGCTGCTCAACCGCCTGATTCCCTGGAAAGAAGAAGCCCTGGCTGAAGACCTGATCGATTTCGGGATCAGGAACCATTGCGTAATTTCCTGGCAGGAAGGGGACAAGCAGCTCGATGTCTGGGAAGAGGCCTTCAAGTCACCGGCGAGCGGCCGCGCGTCGGATTGGCGTGTTCACTCCTGGTACCGCTCGTTGCGGAAATCGCTGGACGCGATGACAGAGGCCAGCACCTTCCGTGACATACGCACGCGCTACTTTGCCTTCCGGGATGAATTTCTTGACATGTCCCGGCTGTCCACCCAGGCAGACGCAGTTATCGCGCGCTGTATCGAAGAATTAACCGCGCTTTCCGCGCTTGAAACGGTGTATCCGGATCTCGTTCCCCAACGGCCCTGGAGTTTTTTCATCGCGACTCTTGAACGAAAAAAATACGTTCCCCAGCGGGGAGACGCAGGAGTCAGCGTCTTTCCCTGGAGGGTAGCCGCCGGAACGCCCTTTCCCCATCATTTTATCATCAATGCCGGGCAGCACACTGCATCCGTCACCTATCGCGACCTTCCCTTTTTACGCCAGGACAAACGGATGAAACTCGGAGCAGGAGACACCGAGGCTTCGAGCGACTTTTTCCGTCTCTATACCCTGGGCCCCCGAACAGACAGGAGCTCACGGACGGTTTGTTTTAGCACCTCGATAAAAACCATGACCGGTTACAATACCCCCCACAGCTGGTTTGTCACCGAAATTCCGGCCTCGAGCGATTCGACCATTCCCGGCGGAAAGGCGGTACGCGATCCCTTTACCGATGAACGGGAGTTCTTTCGCGGGGGGAAGCCATTTCATCGCCTGTATCCGGTTCAATCCGGAGGCTTCTCGGCATGGCGGGCGCGATCTGCCAGCCCCGGGTGGGACTGGCTTACCGATACGCCCGGGGACGCACTGCAGGCCGGCGACATAATCAGAAACCTCCTTCAGACGCGTAAAATGAAGGAAGGGCGATTACGCATCAGCCAAAGCGACCTGAAAGATTTTACCTACTGCCCCGCATACTGGTTCCTGAGCCGCCTGCTCAGAATCGAGGAGGAACGAGGCGATGCCGAGCTGATGAATGAACGGCATTTGGGCATCCTGTATCATGAAATTCTCGCGTCCGTGTATGTGCGAATCAGGGAAACAGACGGAGCATTCATGTCTGCGAACCTTGAAATGTATGTACGTTTTGCCGAGGAAGAGGCTCTCAAGGCAGCCTTGTCACATGCGGAATTTCGCGGGCCGCTTGCCGCTCCGCTCATTTCAATGCTTGCCGGCCGCATGGCAGGCGGAATCGCCAAGATACTGGAGCTGGACGCACGCTATCTTGACGGGTTTATCCCGGAAATACTGGAAGGCGATTTATCGGTCACCGGGGACAGGTGGATTCTTGCAGGAAAAATTGACCGGATTTCAGTGCGGCAAAGCGACGGAATGCGTATTCTGATCGACTATAAAACAGCAGGTACGGCAAAGAATGACGACTACCTGATCGATGAGGAACAATCCGATATCAGCGATTTCCAGATACCGATGTATATCTATCTTGCCGAAAATTCGCCGGATAGTCCCGCCCTTCACAAGAAGATTGAACATGCAGCCTTTGTTTCGATTCGGGACGCTAAATTCACGACAATTGTCACCGATGGAACGCTTCTGCCCGCAAGCAAAACCAGGGTGAAGCCTGTGGAGCGGCCTGCCTTCGAGAGCGCCATGGAAAGTTTTCTGCGGGCCGCCGAAGAATTTGCGCATTCAACCAGAAAAGTGGACTTCAGACGGCCCGAAGATATGGATTTATCCATATGCGCAGCCTGCGCGTTCAACCGCATTTGCCGAAGTACCTATAAGGTCGCCCCATGAAAACATACGAAGAACTGCT
The DNA here is from genome assembly GCA_001604385.1 of Spirochaetales bacterium Spiro_09. Classification (GTDB taxonomy): domain Bacteria; phylum Spirochaetota; class Spirochaetia; order Treponematales; family Treponemataceae; genus Teretinema. The sequence goes on from LVBK01000004.1 coordinate 23,418, forward strand.
TGATGAACTTGATGCGGACCAACGACGCGCAGCCTGCTGGCAAGGCAACGCGGTTGTGGCCGCCGGTGCCGGATCGGGAAAGACCAGGGTGCTTGCATCCCGCTATGTCCACCTGATCGTCGAAAAAGGCCTGGACTGCGAGTCCATTCTTGCCCTTACCTTCACCAAAAAAGCAGCGAATGAAATGTATTCGCGCATCTACTCGTTCCTGAAAAATACCGATCATCCGCTGGCGCGAAAAGCGGCCGGAGAATTTCACCTTGCGCGGATACAAACCCTTGACTCGTTTTGCAATACCATAGCCCGGACAGCATGTCGGGCCTGGGGCATAAGCCCGGATTTCAGGATCGATGACGAGAAGGCACGCACACTTGCCGAAGAAAGCGCGCTTTCCTTCCTGCTGGAACATCGCAGTTCGGCCGCCATCCGGCAACTTCTGAAAAAAACAACGATACAGGAATTACCGGTTCAGTTGTTCGCCGAAACCATGATCCGCCACGCGCCTGTAACATCACCTCCGGACTTCACGGCCATGTTCGAGAAACAGGAAACGGAAATTTCACGCCTGTTCGGACAATTATTCGATGACGCATACCGCATACTGGCACGCCTGGGCGCTCTTCGCGGGGGTTCGGGTTCAATCTGGGACCAGATACAAAAAGCGCTACAGGGAATACCCGAACGGCCCGAACCACACAGGCGCGATGAACTGGCAACCTATCTTGCCTTCTCGTCGGCGCTTGCCGGCATAAAACTGATGGGGAATGCCAAGAAGGACGTCCTTGTGGAGTGCAAGAGCGCTCATAAAGAGTTCAAGGAAGTCCATGCCAACCTGCTTTCCGTTGTGAACTTTCTGTTGAATCGCGACACCATCAAAGAAACCTTCCAGTTGCTTCAGGATTTTTGCACAATCTACAACAAGGCCAAGCGGGAACAGGGTGTGCTTACCTTTACCGATGTCTCCCGGCTGGCCCTGGATGCCCTGCAAAAGGATCCTGAGGTGCGCCATGCCTGGAAAACCGCGATTCAGTCCATAATGATCGACGAGTTCCAGGACAACAATGAACTTCAACGCGATCTCCTCTTCCTGCTTGCGGAAAACAGGAACCGGACAGATAAAGAAATTCCGCAGGCATCCGAACTCTGCCCGGACAAACTTTTTTTTGTCGGTGACGAAAAACAATCCATTTACCGGTTCCGCGGCGCCGACGTAGCGGTCTTCCGTTCCCTGTCCCGCGATGTAGGGCAGCACGATATCCCTCGTCTTGAAACCAACTACCGTACCGAAAAAAAGCTCATTTCTGTTTTCAACACCCTCTTCCCGCATATATTCCGGAACCCTGCGCTCTGTGGCCCGAACCAATTTCCGGAGTACGAGGCAGAATACGCCGAAGTCCACGCCTGTCATGATACAGCCGGACTGGATTCGCCCTTGACGGTCATGCTCGTCCCGAAACACCTTTTTTCTGTGCCAGGAAGCGAATTTCTTTCACCGAGGGAAACGGAAATCGCGGCCGTCGCCGGCGAAATTTCACGACTCCTGAAGGAACAAACTCCGGTACGGGGAAAAGAGGGCCTTCGGCCCTGTACCGCAGACGACATTGCCATTTTGCTGCGGACTGGAAGCCAGCAGGCGCTTGTTGAAAAGCACCTGACACTCTGTGGTATTCCTTATCAGAGCGAATCCCTGCGAGGACTCTTTGCCGACGCGCCTATCAATGATATGTACGCCCTGCTCCGCCTTGCCGTCTATCCCCATGACACCCATGCCTATGCGGTTCTCCTGCGCTCCCCCCTGGTAGCGGTAAGTGATCGGACCGTATGGCGTGCCCTGGCAGAGCGTGCAGCAGCAGACAGCGAGGACGATCCATCTCCTCCTTTCCCTGAATCCCTTGAGTCAGACATGGACAGCGCAGAACTGGCAAGCTACCGCTCGGCGCGCACGCTCTATCAGGAAATACTGAATAGCTGCGACCGCGTTCCCATAACCGCCTTATTGACCGACATCTGGTATTACCGGGGGTATCGTCATGCAATTCTGCACGACAGTGAACTGCACCGGTACAGTGAACTCTACGACTATTTTTTCGAGTTGGCACGAAGATCCGATGAGCGGGGAGAAACCCTTGCCTGTTTTCTTGACCGGGTATTCCAGTGGATGCAGGGCGAGGAAAAACTTGACAGCATCGATATACCGGTCGAACGCTCGGGAGGGGTCAGAATACTGACCATTCACAAGAGCAAGGGGCTGGAATTTCCGGTTGTGTTCATTGTGGATGCGGCAAACAAGGGAAATGCGGATAAAAACAATAAACCGGTCTATTTCTCTGCCGACTTCGGGGTTTCAATCAATACCGGTGCAGCCGAAGAGGCTGAAGACGCCCGCTCGAACTGGTTTTATGAAAAGGGACGTGAGGAAGAACGACTTAAAACCGAAGCCGAATTGCGCAGACTCCTCTACGTGGCCATGACACGAGCCGAATGCCGCCTGTATATTTCGAGTGTGCTTGACTCGAACCGGGAGCCGGATGACATTCCCGAAACGGAGGAGGATCTTCGCGAACTCCTGGAGGAAATCCAGACCAGACGGGAAGAGAAGGAACTGCGGTATGCAAGTTTTCTGCATCTTCTTCTACCCGCCCTCTGTCGGGAACCGGTTCCAGGAGTAAGCTTGCGGGCAATACTCCCTGTACCATCACGCCTCATCTATACAAATAGCCAGCAAAACCGCTCCCGTAAAACGGCCGAAATGGATACAGCCTACGCAACAGCGGAACATGTCAGTCGTCAGGCTCCACCCCGCACGAGGGTTGCGGTTACCGAAATAAAAAGATTGTATTCCCTTGAAGCCGGGAATGAAGAAAAAATTGCGTTTACAGAAGATCCAAGCGATGAACTGGATCGCTTGCTCAAACGGATACATATGGATCCGGCAGTTTTCGGTACCCACGCGCACCGGGCAATTGAGGGCCGTTTTACCGGTAACCCATGGCCAGTACCACCTGAAATTCACGACGAGGTTGCCCTCATGGCCGACCGATTCTTTGCCTCGGAGCTTGGTCAATTAGCCCTCCAAGCCGATTCGCATGAAAGCGAATTCGGTTTTATCTCCCGCCAGAATGTCAATGGAAGAGATCTGATCCTTTCAGGAAGCGTTGACCTCTTGTTCCGCTCCGGCGGAACACTCTATATTGTCGACTATAAAACCGACAAGACCCAGAATCCCGCAGAACATTCCCTCCAGCTGACAATGTACTCGCGCGCGCTCGGCGAATTATACGGCACACAACCGGAAGCCTGGCTTTTTTATCTGCGCAGCGGAAACGCGGTCAAAATAACAGAGGACAGGCCATGACAGGCAGGAAGGTCATTCAAGTTTCGCCGTCAACATGCCGAAAATATCACAGAACCGGAATGAAACAGGTAAAATTCTGGAAAGCCGGTAAAGACGTGATACAATTAATGCAACCGGAACACCAAAAAGTCCAGAAGGAAGAGCAATGAGGGATCTCGAATACTACATTTCGCAGCCAAAGGTAGATGCACACAACCATCTGAATCTGGGTATGCATTACGAGGCCTTTCTGGCATGGTCCGGAGAACCGATCCCGGACTTTCCCCGCAGAATGAGCGGGCTGGACGAAATGCACGAAGTTATTTCCCGGTATACAAGACCGCGATGCAGAACGGCGGAAGACGTAGAAAGTTTGATCAGAATGTCCGTACGTGACGCGATAGCGGATGGGGTAACGGTTCTCGAGGGCTCAATCGATATCGGTTTTATGTATCATTTCGGCGAGAACATGGACAATTTTCTGGCAATGATATCTTCAGTCGTATCGGACAACGCGGCAAAAATAGACATGCGCCCTGAACTCGGTTTCGGAAAAACCTTTGACAAGGACAAGATTCACAAATGGGCTCCGGATCTTATTCGCAGCGGAGTGTTCAAGAGCATAGACCTCTATGGCCCGGAAATCTTTGAGGGTATCGAGGATTTTAAATACCTGTTCGAGCTGTCTGAAAAACTGGGCTTGAAAAAAAAGGCCCATGTGGGTGAATTTTCCGACGCAGACTCGGTCCAGCGCCTGGTAGAATTTTTTGACTTGCAGGAAATTCAACACGGTATCGGAGCTGCACAGGATCCGGCAGTGCTCGCCTTCCTTGCGAAACGGAAAGTTCGCTGCAATGTGTGCCCCCAGAGCAATTACATGCTTTCTGCAGTGCCCACCTTCGAGGAACATCCTGTCAAGGCAATGCTCGATGCAGGAGTTCCGGTAACAATCGGCACAGATGACCTGTTATTCTTCGATCACGGCTGCAGTCTGCAAATATACAATCTGGTGGCAAAAGGCGTCATTACCGAGAAGGACGCAGACACCCTGCTTAAAACCGGGGTATAAACCCGGTCTACCGCACATGAATCATTAACAGCATCACATCTGAATTTCTGAGGCCCGAAATTCGCGAGGCCTGGCCGAGCGTCGCCGGCCGGATCGCCTTCAGTTTGGTCTTTGACTCCATCGACAAGCCGGGAATGGAATCATAGTCAAAACCGGCGGGAATCGGTGTGCCATCCATCTTTTTCAGACGGTCGACACGCCGGTCCTGGGCGTCAATATAATGCTCGTATCGGATTTCAAGCTCGGCAGCTGTCGCAATTTCACCGCCATACTGCCCGAAGGACTCATCAAGCCGCTGAATATCTTCCAGGGGAACCCGGGGATCGCGCAGGGCCTCGGCACAGGTTTTTCCGACATGCTTTTCAAGCGAGGGAAAAGACACCGCTTCCGCGCTCTTGATGCGGTGGGCGCTCCAGCGGGACACCAGATCCTCGCGCTCGGCAAGTTTCACCGCCAAACGATCCATCGCCTCACGCTTTTGCAAGCCGATTTGCCAGGCACGTTCCGTCAAACGCTCGTCCGCCGTATCATGGCGCAACCGCAGACGGTACTCGGCGCGGGCGGTAAACATGCGGTAGGGTTCCTTTGTGCCCAGGGTTACCAGGTCATCGATCAACACTCCGATATAGGCGTCTGCCCGGCCCAGCACAAACGGCGTATAGCCCGCTCCCTCGCGGGAATGAAGGGCAGCATTGATGCCGGCAACCAGACCCTGCCCGCCCGCTTCCTCATAGCCGGACGTTCCGTTAATCTGGCCGGCTGTAAACAAGCCGCGAACCCGCTTGGTTTCCAGGGCGCTCGTCAGCTGCATCGGATCAAGGTAATCGTATTCGACCGCATAGGAGGGGCGCGTAACCACCGCGTCCCGCAACCCCGGAATGGTACGCATGAAGGAATCCTGCACTTCCTCGGGCAGGGAGGAGGAAAGGCCATTGATATACAGCTCATCGGTATCAAGACCCTCCGGCTCAAGAAACAGCTGATGTCGTTCGCGCTCGGCAAAACGGACTACCTTGTCCTCGATGGACGGGCAATAGCGGGGGCCCACTCCCTGAATTTTACCGGAATACAGAGGGGAGCGGTGAATGTTTTCCTGGATAAGGCGGTGAGTATCCGCATTGGTATAGGTAAGCCAGCACGCAATCTGCGGCCGCTCGCCTTCAAGACCGGCAAACGAAAACGGCCTGACCGGGGAATCGCCTTCCTGCTTTTCAAGAATGGACAGGTCAACCGAACGCGCAAGAATGCGCGGCGGGGTTCCGGTTTTAAGGCGCCCGACCGTAAAGCCGGCTTTCCGTAAATCCGCACCGAGGCCCAGGGCAGCTTGCTCGCCGAGGCGTCCTTCGCGGGCCTCGAATTCCCCGATAAATATAGTTCCTTCCAGAAAGGTACCGGTGGTCAGCACCACGGAACGGGCTGAAATCTCCCGTCCCCGCGCGGTCTTCACCGCCTGGATGGTTCCAGCCGCACCCTCGGCCAGCGCTCCCAGGACCGGCTTCCAGTCAATGACCACACCGACAACGGTATCCTGGTACACATGAAGATTCGGCTCAAGTTCCAGCGTATGCTTCGCCAACAAATGATACCGGTACTTGTCCGCCTGAATGCGCGGGGCTTGAACAGCCGGTCCCCGGCTCCGGTTTAAAAGCCGGTACTGGATCATGGTCGCATCCGCAAGGCGAGCCATTTCACCGCCAAGCGCGTCAATCTCGCGGACAATATTACCCTTGGAAATGCCGCCAATGGACGGATTGCAGGACAGTTTGCCAATCGAATCGAGGGTTTGCGTTATCAGAAGGGTCGACCGTCCCATCCGGGCGGCCGCGAGCGACGCCTCAATACCGGCATGTCCGCCGCCAATCACAATTACATCATAGTCAGTATACCGAAAGCCCATAGGAGGCAAAGTATATCGCGGCGGAGGGCGGGCAGTCCAGAGCCGTCTCGTGCGGTAATACAGTCTCCAGAATCCGGGAACGCCCTTAAGTCATCCTGACAATCGTATCCGCAAGAGCGAGCGCCTCTTCCTCGTCATGCGTCACATAGAGGGCGGTGTAGCCCAGCTCTTTCTGTTCCCTGCGGAGTTCCTCCCGCAGGCGGCGACGCAGGGGCGCATCGAGCGATGAAAGGGGTTCGTCAAACAGAACGAGGGCCGGACGCACGGCAAGTGTGCGCGCAAGAGATACCCGCTGTTTTTCGCCGCCCGACAGGGAGGTAACCCTCCGCCGCCCGAAACCCGCAAGCCCGATTCGCTCAAGCCAGTGGGCGGCTTCGCGGCGGCTCTCCTTTTTGCTCTTACCGAAAGACACCAGCCCGTATCCGATATTATCCTCAACCGACAAGTGGGGAAACAGGGCGTGTTCCTGGAACATATAGCCGATTTTTCGCTTGCCGGGAGGCAATCCGGTAATATCCTGCCCATCGAGCAGGATGCGTCCGGAGTCGGGCGAAAGAAAACCCGCGATCATGCGCAGAATGGTCGACTTTCCACAACCGGAAGGTCCCAAAAGGGCAAGCGAGCCGCCCTTTTCAAGCGTCAGAGAAAGACGAATATCCTTCATCGGCCAGGTTTTATGCAAATTATCAAGAACAAACCAGGGCATGCGCTCCTCAATCATACACCATTCCTCCCTCACTATCCTGAACAAAAAAAACCGCACCGCAGAGAAGGGCAATGACTGTCGCGCACACGCAGGCCTCGGCAAAGCGGTAGGAACCGGCAAGGCGGAACACCAGCAGGGCGAGATTCTCGAACCGGGGAAGGGACAACACCAGGGGCAGAGTCGCATCTCCCGCGCTGATGGCAAACACAAAGGCAAAAGAAGTCAGAACTCCCCGTTTTACCAGAGGCAGATACACACGAAAGGCAGCATCGAGGGGACTTGACGACAACAGAAGAGATGCTTCGAGTACCGGCTTCGGAATACGCGATAGTGCGCCGGAAAGCTGAACCCAGGCAAAGGGCCAGGCAAGGGAGGCTTGGGCGACGATCAAAACAAGGGAAGATCCCCTCGGGACAAGTATTGTCCAGCCAAAGCCGAGCATAATGGAAGAAACGGCGAGCGGTGTGAAGGGAAGCGCGGCAGAGGCGGCACCGAACACCTTCGGGAGAAACGCTGGCCCGGGACGCACTGCCCGATACTTTCCGACAAAGGGGAAAAGACCGTAGGCAAGAGCCGCTCCACATGCCAGAAATGCCGTTCCCGCACCCACCAGCAGCGTATTGATCAAGGCGGGCATAAAGGCACGAGAGACGGTGAAAGACCGCCAGGCTTCAAGAGATACAACGGTGTCCCGCGCACTGCCCGTTACCAGCACCGAGCGCAGGGGAACGGACAAAAGAGGGCCGACAAAAAATACCGCAATGAGGGCAAGATAGATCCCCGCAAATAACCCTTCACCCGGGCCGGAAAAAGCGGAACGGGAGCGGACCGGGCCAATAGCCCCGGCGGCCCGACCGAGTTTCCGTTCGGCGCTGACATACAAAAAAACGATTGTCCCGGCGGCAAGGGTTTCGACAATCGCTATCATTGCCGCAAAACGGAAATTGAGCACATTCCGCGCCGCCTGATACAGTTCCACCTCGAGCGTGGTGCCGCCGATACCGCCAAAAAGAAGGACAATGACAAAACTGAAAAAACAGTACAAAAAAACCAGCAAAAAAGAGGACACCACCGGCGGCGCAATTTGCGGGAGAATTATCGTCCTGAAAAGCCTCAGGCGGCCGGCGCCGAGAAGAACGGCAGCTTCTTCCCGGTTCGCGGGAAGGAGCTCCCATACCCGGGAAACCGTACGCAATACGACCGGGAAATTATACAGCCCGTGCGCAATGATCAAACCGGCCGTGGAATACAAAAAGGTTACCGGCGGTTCGGACAGGGAAAACACGCGCATCAAAAAAACGTTTAAATAGCCCTGCCTGCCATAGAAAAGCACAAAGGCAAGGGCAATAATCGCGGGGGGAACACAGAGGGGAACGCCCGAAAGGGCCAGGAGAAACCTGCGGCCGGGAAAATTGCGGCGGGCGGCGAGGAAGGCGGCAGGCAGGCCCAGAACGCAGGCGGTAAGCGCCGACATACCTGCCTGGAACAGCGTAAAGAGGAAGGCGCGGCCAAGGCGCGAACGCGCGGCGGCCGAAACGGCCGCCTGCCGGTCAAGGACCGGCACTATGGCCGCCGCGGACGGCAGAACCAGTCCCGCCAACACCGCCACAAGCGCGCAGAGGCAGAAAACGGCAAGCACCGTGGGTACCAGCCGTCCCGGCGCGCGCAGACGATGAATCACTTCGCCAGTTCCCCGACAAGCATATCAAGGGCGGCAGGAAGAGCGGACGATGATACCGAAAGCGTTTTCGGCGCGCGCGGGGCCGCACGGTAGGATTCGGGAAGCGTCACCGCGGTCGTCACCGGGTACATGAACTGGGTCAGCGGCAAGACGGACTGCGCCTCTTCCGTCAGCATAAACTCAATAAAGGCCTTCGCTCCCCCGGGATTCCGGGCGTTCTTCACCACACCCATACCCTCAACCTGGGCAACATGACCCTGGGCAAACACCAGGGCCCGATAACGTTCGGTTTTCTCGAACTCAAGGTGATAGGCTGGACTGGTCGTATAGCTGATGACAAGAGGAGCTTCGCCCGAGGTAAACAAGCCGTACCCGGTATCCCAGCCGGGAGCCATCGTCAGGATGGAGGGTTTCAGCCGCTTCCAGTACGACAACCACTCGTCACCGTACACCGCCTTTGTCCAGGCAAGAAAACCCAGTCCCGGCGTACTGGTGCGACCGTCCATCAAAATCAGCTTTTTCGCGTATTCAGGTTTTGTCAAATCCTCCAGGCTCGCGGGAGGGACCAGGCCGGAGGAGGTATCAAAAATAATGGCAAAATAGCCCCAATCGTAGGGGGTCAGCAAAAAATCATCGGCAAGCGAGACAGCCGGATCTATCACCGAGGCGTTCGCCGGCTTGAAGGGGACAAGAACGTCGGCGGCGCGGGCCTGATCCAGCAAGTTATTGTCGATACCCACCAGCACGTCGGCAGCCGGTGCGCGCTTTTCAAGTACCGCCCTGGACAGCACCTGTCCCGCGTCGCCGCAGGATACCAGCTCAAGCCGGTAACCGGTCTTCTCCTCGAACAGACGCCCCAACTCGGGGCCCGGACCCCATTCGGAGACAAACGAATCGTAGGCGTATACGACGACCTCGCCGCTTCTCGCGCCCGCATCTTTCGTGCCCATCGCAAAGCCGCCAGACGCGCCCATCATCAAAATAAAACAAAAGAATGAATAAAGGAATTTCTTCATCACTCCCTCCGCCGGCATTAACCGGTTCAGGTTGGAGAATCCGTACGGACTCCCGCGTAAGGGTATAATCTCAGCCAGGCAGCGACGTATCGACTGCCAGAGCACCCCCGGCATGAGGGATACTACCCAAGCGACAGGAAAAATGCAAGACACGGGAAGAGCCAGAAAGCCGGCGCAGGGGCGAACGTGGAAAGCGCGCAGGCGGCGCGGGCGGGCGCGAAACGGTGGCGCGTTCTGGAGTTACGCTTGCCTCGAGGTCTTTTTTTTCGTATAAATACCTCATGCTGACATATCAACAATATTGATAGCAGTCTGTACAGGAAAGGACACGAATATGGAAATACGCGCATCGCACATACTGGTGAAGGATCAATCGCTCGCCCGGCAAATCCTGCAAAAGGCAAAAACAGGCTCGAACTTTGAATCCCTCGCGCGGGAGTTTTCAACCTGCCCGTCAAAAAGCTCAGGCGGAGATTTGGGCTGGTTCGGGGAGGGGAAAATGGTCGCACCCTTCGAGGCAGCATGCAAGCGGCTTGGCGTCGGCTCGATTTCTGACCTGGTGCAAACCCAGTTCGGTTACCACATTATCAAGGTTACCGGCAAACGCTAGGAAAACCCGGACTGTCAGTGGGGCATGTTGTCGAATAAAAAAAGGTTTTCATCGACGCTGCAGCCGGCCGTTTCAACCCCGGTAGTACACACGACAACCTTGTTCCTTCCCGATTTTTTTGCCTGGTACATAGCCGAATCGCTCAGTATCAACAAATCACGCATGTCCTTGCCGTGGTCAGGAAACAGTACCACGCCGATACTGGCAGATATGGAGAAAACGATACCCTCGGTATACGCGTAGTCCTCGTGCAGGGCGCACCGGATCTTGTCGGCAACCGCCTCGGCGTTGCCGGCCGAACCGATATCGGGCAGGACCGCCACGAACTCGTCTCCCCCTGTTCGCGCGACGGTATCGGATTGCCGAAGGCAGGCTTTCATGCGTTCGGCCACCTGATGCAGGAGCCAATCCCCGGCCTCATGGCCATAGGTGTCATTTACCGGCTTGAAGCGGTCAAGGTCTATAAACAAAATTCCCAGTTTGGAGCCATCCCGCAAAGCAAGGGGCAAGAGCTGGGCAAGACGTTCTTCGAGCAACCTGCGGTTTGCAAGCCCGGTCAGGCGGTCATAAAAGGCCATTGTCCGCACAATCTCTTCGTTCGCTTTTCGCTCGGTCAAGTCGCGGGCAAAAACAACCAATTTATCGGGCATGTGCGAATCGTCGCAGATGAGGGATGCCGCAAGCTCATGCGGAATTGACCTGCCGTCCTTGTGGGGAATGTCAATGTCAAGCTTTCCGTGATACCCGCCCTGATCCCCGGCGGCGAACTGTTTCAGCATGGACATAATCTTGTCTCTCGCCTTAAGCGCTTCCTCCCCGTCAAGAAGAGAATCGAGCGAATACCCGATAACCTCGGAGGGCTTCCAACCCCAGTTCCGTTCGATAGAGGGGCTCACATATTCAATATCCCTGCCCGGTAATGAGAGTACGGCAAATACATCGGTACTGTTATCTGTCACAAGGCGCGCCATTTCGTTTACGCGGGTCAATTCCTCGTTTAAAAGGTGCATTCGCACTTCGTTGCGGATGTTCTGCCGCCAGCTTCGCCAGAGGAAAAGACCAAGCGCGGTCTGTATTACCGTCACAGACAGGAGGACGGCAAACCATACCACCATACGGGCTCTCCATTCTGCAAGAATATCGTCCCGGGATATAGATACGCTTACCACCAATGGCATGTGCGGTATTGCATGGAAGGCAAGAATTTTCTGTTCCCGATCGATCGGGGACACAAGCTGGCGAACGCCACTTTCGTTCCGGTCAATTCCTTCCGTCAGGGTAATTACCATTCCCATAAGCGAGGGGTCAAAGGGAACGCGGTCCAGCATGGTGCCGTCAGCGCGTGCGAGACTGATCGCCCCGCTTGGTTTCGGTCTGATTGCCTCATAGAGTTCGTTCAGCTGGGGAAGTTCGATAACGGCAAGGAGCAGGAACATGCCCGCATTGCGGCTCGCAATGGGATAGGAAATCGGGATACCCCATATACCGTTTACCCGGCTCAGTACCGGTGGTCCGATATAGAAGCCTCTCCGCCCGGGATCTTGCTGAGCCTTGAAGTAGTCGCGGTCGGCTACATTGACCCGCGGCGGGGCCGATGGATCAAACGGAGAGACATAGAGACCTCCCGTCTCTGATACCAAACGGATGTTGATGGGAATCCGGCCATTGATCTTCATGCGATGAACCAGTTCCGAAAATACCGGATCCAACCGGGGATCCATATCGGGGTTTTCCGCAAGCAGCGCGTCAAGAATCTGAAGGTGCCCCTTGATCTCCCGGAACAAACTGCCGGTTTGCTCGGTTACCAGCTGATTCAGGCGCACTATCTCGTCCTGCGTCTGCTCAACCTCCGCCTTTCGCTGAATCAAACCCGCCGTAAGGGCAATCGCCCAGATAGCCACAAGAGCCAGCAGCACAAAGATGAGAATATAAAGGGAGCGATCCCGGTGTTTTCTGCTATCGGTTTTGTTCACGCCGCTAACATTATACCCCAAAGTTGTTAAAGCATCCAAAGAAACCGTAGCGGACCATATAGACTGCTATCAATATTGTTGAAAGGGAATATTCAGCTAACTGATACCCGAAACATCCTGCAATTCATGTAGTGCGTTCGCTCGGGCGAGGTTCACTCACCCCGCAACCTGCATCTCCCATCAATCCCGATCTTTCTTTTTGCGCTTCGGATTTTCCGGAAACCAGCCCTTCTCGACACGATCCCTCTGATGATACACCTCAAGGATGCTCCAAAAGCAGGTAAAGGCGAGGATGGTCACAATACTGTTGACCACGACGCTCACGTAAATCAGGAGCGAAAGACCAAGAAGGACGCATCCGACAATCAAAAACACCGGCCACACGCGGTATGTCCAATAGTATTCTGCCTTGATGACGATGGGATGAAAGAGTCCGATAATCGCGAAGGAGGCAGCGCCGATAACAAGCGGTTCCATGTGCATGTATCACTCCGTGGGAATTGGTTGCCCGCGGCAGGAAGAAGGTACCCGGCCGCGGTATATCAGCGTAACGGTGCAGGTCGAAGCGGTCAAGATTCATGTCCTTTAACCCAGGCGGCAACAAAAAACCCCCGCTGCATGGCGGGGGTTTTTAGTATTCACTTACTATACCGTGTGTTAACGGGCATATTCCACAATTCGGGTCTCCCGGATCAGGGTAACGCGGATTCGCCCCGGATACCGTAAATCGGTTTCTATGCGTTTGGCTATTTCGCGTCCAAGTTCCTTGACGTCTGCGTCAGGAATCTTTTCATTGTTGACCAGTACGCGAAGTTCGCGGCCGGCTTGAATCGCATAGGCTTTTTCGACGCCGGCAAAACTCTCCGCAATCGCTTCAAGGTTCTCAAGGCGCTTGACGTAATTGTCAACCGTTTCGCGACGGGCTCCGGGACGGGCAGCCGATATCGCATCGGCAATCTGCACCAGCACCGATTCAATACAGTTCGGCTCCACGTCTCCGTGATGGCTTCCGATTGCATTTATTACCCTCGGGTCCTCATTCATCTTTCGGGCAAGATCGATACCGACCTCGGCGTGGTTCTGGTCAGAATCGTTTTCGGCACCCTTACCTATATCATGCAACAAGGCGCCGCGCTTTGCTATTTCCCGGTTAGCGCCAACCTCTGCGGCAAGCATGCCGGCGATCATGGCGACTTCCTTCGAATGATACAGCACGTTCTGGCCGTAGCTCGTTCTGAAATACAGCCGGCCAAGAGACCGAACGCCTTCCTGGCTCATATTGTGTATACCAAGATCGAAGAGAACTTTCTCTCCTTCTTCGTATATCTTTTGAGAAATTTCACGGGTAACCTTTTGTACAACCTCTTCAATCCGGGCAGGATGGATGCGCCCGTCAAGAATCAGCCGCTCAAGCGACACCTTGGCGATTTCCTTGCGTACCGGATCAAAACACGAAATAACCACCGCTTCAGGTGTATCGTCGATAATCACGTCAACGCCAGTCAGGGTTTCGAGGGTGCGGATATTGCGACCCTCACGGCCGATAATGCGGCCTTTCATCTCATCGCTGGGAAGACTGACGGTGGCAACGGTAATGTCGCCGGTCGTCTCGGTTGCTATGCGCTGTATCGTGGTAACCAGAATGTCCCGGGCCTTCTTCTCGGAGGCGAGCTGGGCTTCCTGTTCAACCTTGTTCAGCAAGGCTTGCGCGTCATGACGAGCTTCGTTTTCAAGGTCCTTGATGATAAGGCTTTTTGCCTCATCAGCCGTCAGACCGGAAATACGCTCAAGCTCCTGCCTGTAGCGTTCTTCCTCGCCGGCAAGAAACAAATCCCGCTCGGCAAGAGCCTTTTCCTTTTCTGCAATCTGTTCTTCCAGCTTGTCCATGGACTCATTGCGCTTGTCCATGGTTTCTTCTTTTTGAGTTAAACGTCTCTCGTAACGCTGAAGTTCACCCCTGCGTTCACGATTTTCCCTTTCCTGCTGGTTTCGTTCTCGAATAAGCTGTTCTTTTGCCTCTAGAAGAATTTCCTTCTTTTGTGCTTCTGCTTCTTTAATCGCATCCTGAATTACGCGTTCAGCTCTTTGTTCAGATGCAGATAGTTGAAATCTGGCATACAGCCAGCGAATAGTCCATCCAAGAATCAAACCAACAGCACTCAGGGCGACATACAGAAAAACCATAGTATGCTCCTTTCATTTTAAATGCTGTCATTCTCTACTGTATCCGTAAATTATTATGATGTCAAGAAAATTGTCATTTTGGACATATAAGAGCGCGGTCTTTGCAGGCTCTCTTACATGCGGAATTGCTCGCCCAAATAGACCTGTCGGGCAATGTCTGACTCGAGAATTTTATCCCGATGGCCCTCTTCGACAATCTCGCCCTTGTTGATGATGCAGGCACGGTCGGTAATTTCAAGGGTGTCACGGACATTATGATCGGTAATCAAAATCCCGATACCCTGGTTCGCGAGCAAACGGATAATCTGTTTGATGTCATGAACCGCAATCGGGTCTATGCCGGCAAAGGGCTCATCCAGTAATAAAAACCGCGGTTCTATGGCAAGCGAACGGGCAATCTCGGTACGGCGGCGCTCCCCGCCGGAGAGGGTATATGCCGGTTGTTTGCGGTTTTTTTCGATGCCAAACTCCGCAATGAGCGCATCAAGTTTGTATGCGCGCTCGGCCCGGGTTAAATCCCGACGCGTTTCCAGAATGGCATCGATATTCTGTTCCACCGTCAGCTTGCGAAAAACAGAAGCTTCCTGTGGCAGATAGGAGAGACCCGCACGAGCCCGCTTATACATGGGAAGCGGCGTAATACGCAGATCATCCAGGAAAATATCCCCGCTATATGGATGATAAAAACCGACGACCATATAAAAAGTAGTCGTCTTGCCCGCTCCGTTGGGGCCGAGCAACCCGAGAATTTCGCCCGCCTGCATGGAGAAGGTCACATCGCGCACCGCGTGTTTTTTCCGGAAAAATTTGTTAAGACCCTCTACCCGTAATGTTTGTCCGCTCATTGTTCCGGCTCATCCTTTGGCTCTTCCGTTTTTCCTTCCGTTTTCTCTGCTTTTTGTTCTTCTTTCAGGGTACCACTGACGCTTCCTTCCAGAAGGATGCGTTCTGTTTCAAGGTTCACCCGTATCCGGTCTGCCTTGAATTCGTCGCTGTCGCGCAATACCACCGGTGAACCCGAAAGTTCAAGCGAAGAAAGGATTCTCCGGTACAGGGCAAAGCCTGCGGTACAGCTGATATTGTTCTTTTTCAGTTTTACTCCATGCTGCAAAAGGGCAACCTCGGTCTTCCGGTTGTAGTTTATGATGCCGGCAGAGGCCTCGACGTTGTTTTTGGTATCGGAAAGCGAGGAATTCCCTGAAAAGGACGCTATTTCTGTGACACGGTCGTAGTCAAGGATATCGGCCGAAAATGAAAAGCCGTTTTCGCTGTCACTGCCCCTCACCGTACCGCTCGCCCGGACAAAGCGGTAGTCTGTTCCGCTCAGCTCAATGGAATCCGCGCTGATCGAGAGCGTGCCGACAGACACTTGTGCGTTGCCGGAAAGTACAGTCACACTTTCTTTTTTTCCTGATGAACCGGTCATGGTGAGGGCTGAAAACCGGATTGGCTCCGAGGCCTGGGCGTAGCATACGAGGATCAGGGCAAGGACTAACAGGCAATATCGCCTCATTCACCTTCCTCCCTGCCTGATTCGGTCAGAATGCCGCTCACTCCCCCCGAAAAAGCAAACCTGCCGGAAAGGGTATCAGCAAAAAAACCGCTACCACGAATAATTGACCCTTCATCAGTCCGAACTTCAACCATGCCTTCGCGTGATGCACTCAAATGATGCAGTCTCCTGTTCCAGCGAATATCGGGAGCAACGATATCGAGACCATCATCAAAAAGGGAAAAGACCAGCGGACCGCCCAGGTAATACAATTCATCCTTGTCGTTGATCAACATATAGCCAGCCTTTCCCTCAGAGTCTATTTCCCCGCTGTTTTTTTTGTACTGTGCAAATAAAAGATTTTCGCCAGCCCACAGGCTGTCACCATCATAAAGTTCCAGAAGGCCCGCCCTGATTTCGACGCTCAACTTCATGTCTTCATACCGGAACACTGACGCATTGGTCAGCACAAGGCCCGGCAAGGGTGTTTCCTGGACCGGGTCCGCACCATAACTGAAGGAACAACACGTCAACAGAGAAAGAGTAACAGACAATGACAAAAGCACGGACAGGCGCATACGGCTACTATATCCGCATTCATCGGCTTCGTCAAAACAGGAGCCTGTCATTGACACCAGATTCGCAAGGTTTTAGACTTGAATGTGTATCTACCGGGGTGAACAGGAGTGTCTATGGCAGATTTTTTAAGTGATGCCGACTTTGATCAATACAGAAAGCTGATTTATGATGAAAGCGGAATCACTTTTTCGGCAACGAACCGGGCAATCCTGGAAAGCAGACTGAAAGAACGGCTTCGAGAAAAAAGTATTAACCATGTCAGTGAATATTTCTCCATGTTATTGAAAGACAAGGAAGAACTGAAACTGATGCTGGATTCGGTGACGACAAATTTGACGCGATTCTTCAGAAATCAGCCGCATTTTGACGCGCTCATCAATTTTGTGATACCCGAAGTTCTCAAACTAAAAAAGGCCCGGGGTGAAACAAAGATAAAGGTATGGAGCGCCGGTTGTTCCACGGGTGAAGAGCCCTATACGTTGGCCATGATATTCAGGGACAAACTTCCCGCTCCCTATACCGCCGAAATTGTCGCTTCCGACATTTCCCTCAAATCGCTTATGGTAGGAAAATCGGGCTTTTATCCAGATACCCGTATAGTCGGCATACCCGATCCCTATTTGACGCGCTTTTTTGACCGCCAGAACAATGGATATCAGGCGAAACCCGATCTGATGAGCATGATCCGCTTTGATTATCATAATCTGAAGCACGATTCGGGACAAAGAGGCTTTGACATACTGTTTTGCAGAAATGTACTGATATATTTTGATGAAGCGGCGCAAAAAGCAGTCATTGACCGTTTTTGGGAAGCCATGTCGCCAAAATCGTATCTTTTTATTGGGCATTCGGAGTCGCTTTTTGGCATGAAAACCGGATTCGAGTTTCTCAAGACAGATTGGGCTTGCCTTTATCAAAAAAACACCTGAGGATGTACTTACATGGCTGACATATCTGTGTTGATTGTTGATGACTCCGCCCTGATGCGAAGTCTTATCGGAAAAATTATCGAGGCAACCCCGGGCTTGCGCATTGCGGATAAGGCAATGAACGGAAAATTCGCCCTGCAAAAAATCGCCCGCGCCCAGCCGGATATTATTGTTCTTGACATTGAAATGCCCGAAATGAACGGTCTTGATTTTTTACGCGAACGGAAAGTTCTGGGAATCGATATCCCGGTTATTATCCTTTCCAGTATCGCAAAGGAAGGCGCCAGGGTCACCATGGAATGTCTTGAACTGGGCGCAAGCGACTTTGTCACCAAACCGTCCGGTTCCGAGTCGGCAAACCTGCATACCGTTGCCGAACAACTTGTCGATCTTTTAACCGGCTACGGCAGCCAATACCAAATGAAAAAACTGGCGGGTCATGCCAGACCATTGCCGCTGGACAAATTACGCGCGTATGACATGCGCCTCAGCGACTCCGAGACAGCCCATGACGAGCATACCGTCCAGGTACCTTCCGCAACAATCAATGCGCTGACCTCACGGCAAGCCCCGGCTGCGCAACCGGTCACCCCCACTGCTGCACTCGCGGGTCGAACAAAGGTTCCCCCGCCCGTTCAAACCCGTAAACCCGGCACTATTCACATTATCGCCATCGGTATTTCCACCGGCGGACCGAATGCCCTCAGAGAGGTATTCGCCCGTCTTGATCCGGATCTGCCACAACCAATAGTTGTCGTACAACACATGCCCCCCGGTTTTACCGAGGAATTTGCCAACAGTCTGAACAGAATTTGTCCCCTTGAAGTCAAAGAAGCCCGCGAAGGCGATATAGTCAAGCCTGGCCGCGTACTCATCGCACCGGGAGACAAGCATATCGAGATTGAGAGGAAACCGCTTGCGACCATTGTCCACCTCAGCGATGCCCCTCCGCAAAACGGTCACCGCCCCTCTGCCGATGTGCTGTTTAAATCCGTACGACGCGAGTATCAAAACCAGGCGCTCGGCATCATTATGACCGGCATGGGTAAGGACGGGGCAGCACAAATTACCGAACTGTATCGGGATGGTTCCCGAACCATCGGACAGGATGAAAAATCAAGCATTGTATACGGAATGCCCCGTGTCGCGTGGGAAATGGGCGGAGTAATGGAACAGGTTTCCCTACAGGATATGGCAAGCGTCATTAACCGGTATGGAAAAGAGTTCGCTCCCTGATTATCGCTTATTTGGTATCCTTTCCGTATTCAGTATCGGGGTCATACCCTTCAGTCGCGAAGGCAGTGGTATCAAACGATTCTTCATCGACAATTGCACCCTCGATAATACCAGTAATTTCAGGCAGGGCTTGCGGAATACGCTTGGCCAGGCCAAACACGACAAGAGCGGTTAACACAAGAAAGAGCAGGGAAAGGCCAACCTGGGCGCCTTCTCCCGAACCGGGAAGCAGGCCGGGAACCATGATAAATACCGCCGCTGCAACTGCAACGGGAATACCAATAGACACCAGGGCCTGGACAAGCTGGTTTTTCATTGCCGCACCGATACGCACTTCGGTACCAACCTTAATGTCAAAGCCGTTCGGATTTGATACCTCGAACAAGTGACCATTATCCTTGCACTCGTCATTAGAGCACCCTACACACACATCGATATCAACGGGTAAAACAGATATAACATCACCAACAATTTCGACCACACGAGCTTTTTCCTGCATACCACCCTCCTTGCCTCTGTCATATTATCAAACTATTCAAAACATACTACAAACCGTCATGTTCTCCAACAATACACCCTTTACGTCCTGACAGATTCCGGAGGGTCTCCACAGTCATGACGAAACCGGGTAATTGCCACAGCCCGTCCATCATCTCCCAGCTCGATACACACTCCCTGAAGTTCGCAACGAGACCAGGCATCACGTGACCAGTCAGGAACACAGCTCATATATTCACGTATTCTGGAGCGAATTTCACATCCACCGACAGAATCAATACTTCCCGTGCGTCCTGCATCCGTTATGACGGCACACTTACCGAGAAGAACAGTCTCGTCTGCGGTCTGAACCCGTGAATGAGATCCAATTACTGCGGAAACATGAGGTGCGGCATGATGAAAAAAAGCAAGCTTTTCGGCCGATGCCCCGGAATGAAAGTCGACCACTATATACGGGGTTTCCCGACTCAATCGCTCGGCAAGCAGGGGCATCAGGGTAAACGGATTATCTCCGTGAACCCTTGAAAAACCGACGCGGCCAATCAGAGATACAACCGCCACACGATGCGACCCAACCTGTATCATTTTCCAGCCTCGTCCCGGACATTCTGGAGGATAATTTGCCGGCCTGAGAACATAGGGAACTGAATCCAGGGATTCGACAAGATCCTTCTTGAAAAGAATCGAGTCCCCGCCCGTAATCACATCTATTCCCATTTTTTTCAGGTATCCGGCATGTTGACGTCCAAGACCTGCACAACCAGTGGCGCCGTCGGCATTTGCAATAACAATGTCCGGTTTTTCACGCTTTTTCAGGGATGCAAGCCCGGTTTTAACCGACCATATGCCGGCCTTGCCGACAATTTCGGAGATGTACAATATTTTCAGTCCCAAAAAAAACCCCTTGACGGTATCTGGTGCGCGATCTCGATGCTATTCAGTCAGGATAACCACGCGCAATAAGTATTTCCGCGCAGGTATCCCGTTGTTTCATGAGTCCCAGTTCTTCATACGTATCTCTCAGATTATACAGGGCATCGTCGAAATCCGGAATCAGGGTGATTGCCTTTTCGAATGACGAACGCGATTCTTCATACCGTCCCTGGGCAAAAAGCAGTACTCCATAGTTATTCCAGACCCGACCATTACCGGGATGCAAATCGAGGGCAGATCGGTACGCCGCTTCCGAAAGGGCATCCTCGCCCAATTCATGCAAAACGACGCCGAGCGTGTCTACTATATCCACATCCGAAGGGTTGAACGAACGGGCCCGATCCAGAGCCTCCCGCGATTCCCGGCGCATTCCCAGCGCACGATAACTGAGGGCCAAATTGAAAAGGAGCGTGCTATTGTCCGGTTCCAGCATCAACCCCTTTCGAAGGCAGGCAATCGCCTCGCGATGCGCGCCACTGGCGGCCAGAGATACGGCACTGTCATTCAGATACGAAGCTGTCTCTTTCATGTCGCGATACCTCCCTCTGTACGTGTGTTTTCCATCATGGAGATTATTGCAAGGATGTCATGCCAACACCGTCAGATATGGTGCTCCGGCGGCAATCCTTCAATACCGGCTATCTGATCGCGCAATACCGCCGCGCGCTCGTAATCCTCACGCTCTACCGCGGTAGAAAGCTCGCGGTGCAGCCAGGCGGTAAAACCGTCAGCTCCATCGGAAGATCCCTTCAGTTTTGTCTGCTCTACTGATTCGACCGGGACCCCGTTTTTGGCCAGAACGGATTCATCGATCATGATCGGGCAGGACATCCGCGCGGCAATGCACAAAATATCCGAGGGACGGGACTCCAGAACAATTTCCCTATCATCCTGTACAAGTATAACCCGACACAGGTATGAACCATACCGAATTCCGTATATTTCGACTCGTTCCAGACGTCCATGCAGGGAATCAATAACAGAAAGCAACAATTCATGAACCATTGGCCGGGGAGCCAGTATATGGGTCAATTCAACCAGTATCAGTTGTATATCATTTTCACCCACATATACAGGAAGCGCAAGTTCGGAATCAGGAGGACGCACAAATACAGCGTTTCCGGAATCCGATTGACCAAGAGTCCATATGTGAGCCTGGGCGAATCGTGCAGTCTTCATACTATAAGCGTACTACAGGATTTCGACGAATACAAAAAAAAACAGCGGTATTTTACAAGCCTTCACGCATCGTGTCAAAAAGACCGGCTAACAGTTCACAGGCTGTACTCTTATGATACCTGCCGCGAAGACTTAACGTTGACGACTCGATGCACTGAATGCCGTATTCCCGCGCACGATCAAGGGCTCCCGAAGATTGTACCATTTCAATAACGCGCTCTACAGCCGGCGAGTTGATACCGTCAGTCCGCGCTTGTTCGAACAAGGAAGACAAAAGGGGCAGATCCCCGGGATGTTTCTCCACATGCATCAGGACTGGAAGACTTTTTTTTCCCTCAACAATATCATCCCCGCGCTTTTTTCCGGGATTACCCGTTGCAAGATTACGGACATCATCGATCACCTGAAAACCGACGCCTATTCGGGCGGCAATATCCCCCAAAAAGGAAGCGTCCTGAATGGAAGCTCCGCCTGCGATCATGCCGGCTTCTGCGGCAAGCCGGGACAGGGTTCCCGTTTTCAGGCTTACCATTGCCTCATATTCGGATCGGGACGGTATGAGGGACGGATTACGATGCCAGTGAATATCCATAGCCTGGCCAAGGTGCAGTCGACGGAGTTCCCGGGATACCAGGCGATATAAATCCTGCTTGAGCGAATCTGAACAGGGAAAGGAGTCGATAACCGAAAATGTATGAAAATAAAGCCAGGACGCGCAATTTATGGCCGTGTCCTCGCCGTACAAAAGATGCACAGCCGGCTCACCCCGGCGTTCTTCCGCATGATCCTCGATATCATCATGAATCAGGCTGGCCGTATGGGGAAATTCAACAAGCGGCGTCAAGCCGATCGCACGCTCACCGCCGCCAGCCAACTCGCAGGAGAGGACCATGAGAAGAGGTCTCCATCGTTTTCCGCCACGGAGCATGAGCGAGCGACAAGGTTCAAGCAATGTCTTCAGATGTACCGAACGGACTGCATCGGGAAGCACCGAAAAAGAGGCTGACATCCAGTTATCGTCCGCTGCAGCAGGAAGAAACGAGGCCAGTACAGCTTCGATCTTTTCAAGACGACTCGCATACTCTATATTCATATCCGTATTGTAACCAATATACATATTCTTTCAAGGGATGACAGATGCCGTCAAGCACGTATGACAAGCCGGATTACTGGAGCAAAAAAGCCTTCTCTGAGGGGTATCCTGCCCGTTCAGTATACAAACTGCAGGAAATGGACGACAAATTCGCTTTGATAAAACCTCATTTCCGGGTATTGGACCTCGGGGCCGCACCCGGGAGCTGGACGACCTTTGTCCTGAGAAAACTGGGAGAAGCGGGCCAGGTTACCGCGATTGACCTCTCGCCCCTTTCCACCGATGTCAAAGGTAACAACCTCTCGTTCTTCCAGGGAGATCTCTACGCGCCCGCAATACGCGCACAGGCGCTCAAACTTGGACCCTACGATCTGGTCATTTGCGATGCGGCCCCCGCAACAACGGGAAACAGAACGGTCGATACAGCCCGCTCCAGTGGCCTAGTGGAGTTGGCCATATTCTATGCCGAGCAAATGCTCAAAACAGGTGGAAATTTTGTGGTCAAGGTATTCCAGGGCGGCGGCGAACAGGAGCACCTGAAAAAAATGCGTACCATGTTTACCACTGCGCGCGGTTTCAAGCCGGAAGCTTGCCGTACGGAAAGTTTTGAAACCTACCTGGTGGGGCTCAAGAAAAAATAGATTTTTTCCGAAAAAGTATGCAAGAAGGGGGACACAAAAGCATATCAGCAATGATATACTTGCAAAACCATGATCTCGTACCGACTTTTTGTCCCTGTAATTATTCTTACCCTGCTTGTCTCGTGCGGCATACGTACCGCCGACATTTTACATACCGACAGCCTGATTGACGCCAAAAAAGCCTCCATGCAGAATTTTACCGGAGTCGGCGGTTTTTCAGTCGATATGCCAGCGGAAGTGCCGGGATCCTCCGAAACCGAAGAAATACCCGAACTCTACTACACGGTATACCGGGTCCAGAAAGGAGATATGGTCGGCAAGATAGCCGAACAGTTCGGCATCAGCCAGGACGCGATAATCAGCATAAACCGCCTGAAAAACACCCGGGGCCTGCAAATTGGCCAACTTTTAAAAATACCATCCATTGACGGTATTGTGTACACGGCAAAAAAAGGCGATACACCCGAATCCATAGCCGATCGGTACCGCGTTTCCCTGGAAAAAACGGCCCTGATCAACAATATATCGGATAACTCCATAGAAGCAGGAACACTCGTCTTTATTCCAGACGCAAAACTTGACTGGGTGACGTTACAAGAAATAAATGGTGACCTTTTTCGTAAACCTCTGCGCGGAAGTTACTATATTTCTTCCCGCTACGGATGGCGAAATAATCCCTTCAGCGGCAGCCGCACCTTTCATAACGGTATTGACATGGCAACGAACCAGGGAGTTCCTGTCTATGCAGCCCTGGACGGCAGGGTCAGCGCAACGGGCTTCGATCCGGTATACGGCAACTACATAATCATTTCGCATCATTCAGGCTACCAGACCATGTATGCCCATCTTTCCGCTATCCAGACTGCGCGGGGGCGGCAGGTTACCGCATCGACGCGTATCGGGCAGGTCGGCAATACCGGGCAAAGTACCGGGCCACACCTGCACTTCACCGTGTACAAAAACAGGTCTACCATAAACCCGAGTACGCTGTGGAATTAACTGGACGAATGCCGGTTAACCGTGCTGCAAGCCGAATTTTTTTATAAAAAAGTCAATATTCGTTCCGACAAACACCCCGCACCAGGCAGTTACCGCGACACCGCACACAATGAAAAAAGGCAGCGAAAAAGACGATCCAAAGTTATGACCTGACCATTCACCCATGAAGGTGAAGGGAATGAACGCAAATCCAAGCACCAGTGCAAGGCCGGACACAATCCAGCGTAGCATCGAAACAGGCCGTTCGTACTGATCCAGATTCACATGAGTCAGGCCTGAGGCCACAATGCGGTCAAGAACAGCCTGTACGGACGGATCGCTCGCTCCTCCGGACACCGGCTGATAGGGCATGGAACAGAATCGTTCGGCAATGGTCATGCGTCGAACTGCGGTCCGACAACCCGAGCACAGCAAAAGATGCGCGGTCACGCCCAGTGGCACCCGCTGATTTTTATCAAGAGAACAATACCGCTCCATGGCACGATTGCAATTCATCATCACTCTCCTTCCATCAAATGCTCACGCAACATCTTTTTTGCCCGAAACACATGAGACTTGATGGTATTCACCGGAAACCCGGTGACCTCGCTGATATCCGCGTACGGCATATCATAAAAAAAATACATATCAACACAGGCACGGTATTTTTCGGGAAGCGTATCCAGGGCTTGCAAAATCGCTTCGCGTGAACACCGCAACAAGTGTTCCTCTTCAGGTCCAACCGAGGGATCGATAACCTCAAAGTCTTCTGCAAGAGAGGTATACTCCCGGCGGCGTTTTACCGAATTGATCGCTGTATTGTAGGCTATGCGCATCAGCCAGGTAGAAAACGCCGAGTCCCCGCGAAAACCCGGCAGGGAGGTATAGACTTTGACCAGAACGTCCTGGATAAAGTCCTCCGCATCGTCAGGATTCCGAAAAAAACTGTACCCGAGAGAGAATAGCCGTTTGTGGTATTTGCCCGCAAGGAGACTGAATGCACTCGCGTCTCCCGACAGGGAACGGCGACACAGGGCACTGTCTTCCGCGGCCGAAGTGGCGCGCTGCTTATCCGTCAACATCGTTGCGTTTTCTGTCTGTTCGGCGACTGACAAAATAGAATGCTATCAGACTGCCGCCAAGAGCAAAGGGAATAAGACCTCCAAGAAGGGTATAGGTCAAACCCTCTATAAACAGAAAAAGCAACGAAAGAACAAGGCCGGTTCCTGTCAACAGAAATCCGGTCAGTATGGAAAACAAATGCACATCGAATTCGGGTTTCTTGTACAAACCGGCTTCTATTTGACGCACAATTTGACGATGACGCCACAATAAATAAAAGAAAATGACCACTGCACCCATCACAATTCCGACAAGCGGAATTACCGCTATCAACACCTGTGCAGCGGGCACTGCAGTTGCAGTCCCGGGTCCGAACATATAAAACCTCCTGCACCCTTTTTGACAAAAAGATCGTCAAAGGGTTGCACAATTTACCGTCAAGGCAAAAATCACTGTAGGGCGTGTATCAATCCAGTACGAGATACTCCGAGAACCAGATAGACGGCACGCTTCCCAACACAAGCTGTTCGTTAATGCGCTCGAGAAGCGCAGCCTTTACCGCCGATTCGCCCATCGCAGAGAGCTCGGCCAGTGTATGAGAACGGAACCAGTCAAGAATGAGGGCACGGATTGACCGTGTCTTGCTGACCAATTCCTCCCGGAACGGTATGTCATCCGCCGGATAGGGTATCCAGGGAACAACAACAATGATTACCGGACCCGGATCTGCGGTCGTGGCGCGGAGCGTTCCGATGTCGCCAAACACCGCGTTATCAAGCTCCGGCATCGGCACCGTATCTCTCTGTCCGAGCGGCGTTCCCGATCGTCCGGCAGGTGACTTAACACGGCCGGAGGCGAAGGCGTAGAGGGTGCCTGCCGCTATCGCGATCAAAAGGGCAAGGGCAACTACCATCAACGCCAGAACCAGCGGCTCAATCCGTGTGTGTCGCATCTGTTTCAAACTCCCTGAGAACGGATTCAAGCCGCCCGGATGTACGGGCGGTCAGTTCAATTCCCTCTTCCGTATAGCGGGTAACGATTACCGATCCTTCCCTGTGGGCGAACGCAAGCAAATCGGTACGCTGATGCGGCAATAAGTATGAGTGGATATCTCCCGCAAGAAGGATATCCAGACGGTGGGCAAGAACGTCAAAGCCCTCGCCGGTTTTCGCAGAGATCATCAGCATGTCCGGATAATCGGATCGGAAGCGAGCCCGCGTGAACTCGTCGATTTTATCCGCTTTGTTGATAACAATCAACGACGGCCGGCTTTCGGCCCCGACCTCGCGCAGGACATCCAGGGTAGTTTTCAGTTGCACTTCCATGAATGGGTCGCAGGCGTCGACCAGGATAAGCACTGAATCCGCAAAGGCAGCTTCTTCGAGCGTCGCATGAAAGGCATCCACCAGGGAGTGCGGAAGATTCCTGATAAAGCCGACGGTGTCGGTCATCAAGATCGTTCTTCCGGTCGGCAGTGTAAAGCGGCGGGTGGTTGGATCGAGCGTCGCGAACAGTTTGTCTTCGGACAATACGCCGGCTCCGGTCAGGGCATTCAAAAGGCTTGACTTCCCCACATTGGTATAGCCGACTATCGCGCAGGTCGGAACGGGAACCTTTTCCCGCCGTTTCCGCTGCGTAGCGCGCTCCTTTCTGACCTGGGAAAGCTCGTGTTTGATTTGGGCAATACGCGCGGATATGGCCCGGCGGTCAAGTTCCAGCTGGGTTTCACCCGCGCCTTTCGTTCCATACCGGCCGCCCCGCTGACGGGATAAAGCGGTATAGGTATGTGCAAGCCGGGGAAGAGCGTATTCAAGCCGGGCAAGTTCAACCTGCAGTACCGCTTCACGGGTCATCGCGCGCGCGGCAAAAATCTGGATAATCACTTCCTGCCGGTCACGACAGGTCATTTCCGATAAGGTTTCCCAGTTTCGCTGCTGGGTGGGGCTGATCTCGAAATCGAAGAGAATTTCATCCGCTTCGCATGCGCGCGCGGCTTCCACAATTTCCGAGGCCTTCCCTGAACCCATTCCATACCGCGGGGCGGGTTCGTACCGGCGCAGCACAAGACTTCCCGACACCAGATAGCCTGCTGTTTTTGCAAGACTTGCCAGCTCGCTTACGACTGTGCGATCCTCCGCACTGCGGTCCTCCGTTCGTCCGACCAAAAAAGCCCGTTGAGGGCGGTCATATTCAACATCAAGCTCAATCATTGCCACTACTATACCACACAATTTCTCATGATTTAAAAGTAAAAAGCCGATATAGTAATGGACACCTTTCAGTACGTTTACGGAAAAAGTTCGGAGGATGTGTGCGAACCGCGCCCAGGATAATCATCAGTTTGTTACTCTCATTACTCCTCTTTTCCGGTCTTGCGGTGGCTTCGTACGCGGGTTTATTCAATATATTGGAAACCCGTTTTTATCAGCCGTCAGTCATCAAGGTTCTTGAACAGCAGCTTGACGCTATTTCGGCGGAGCTGGCGGTTTGGCATGAATCGAACGAATTGGCCTTTACAGCATTTACGGAAGCCGAAGCCGTCAAAAAAAGCCTTCTCCCCAATCAAAGCGCGCAGGATATTTTTGACCGCGAAAACCTTGCAGGGGACCTGCTGGCCCGCATCGGCGGATTACGCGGCATACGGATCATCGACGCGGGCGACAGCTCAATACCGGAAAACGAAGACAGGGGAACACGACGCATACACTTCAGTACCTTCAAAACAGATATTCGTGAGCGCCAGGAATTCAGAATATCCTATGAACTGTACGGAACAAAGGAAGAAGATATCCCCTTCCGGCATTTTTCTCGCGCAGACGGTTCTGCGCCCCTCATGCTTATAGACGGCGCTACAGATATATTCATGTACGCGCTTCCATTTTACGACGCATACGCGACCTGGCGCGGCACTGCGGTCTTTTACGTTTCCGCCCGCGCCGCAGTCCAGCATCTGGCGTCCAAGGGCCTGCTGCGCTTCAGTGACGACCTGATGCTGATCGGTGAAAGCGGAGGAAGCACAAAAGGAAGCGTTGTCGGAATGCCCTTTGTGGGGCGGGATGTACTGTCCCGGGCAGTCAGCGAACGCTGGGCTTCGGGGAAACTGGAAACTGACCGCATTCTTTCCACCGACTCCGGCGGATGGATGTTATTCACGCAAAAAGGAGACACCTGGGGTTTTACCGGTCAGCTCATAGAAGACCGGCTTTTTGCATTTCCGGACACGGTGCGGATATTATTGCTCGCCATCACATTCATTACGCTCTTTTTGATTATCTTCCTGATGTTTAATCTGCGTCAGGATGAAATGGCCATCATCACAAGCCGGATACGCCGGTTTCAGGTACATCTCTTGCAGGAAGTGATGGAGAGCGGCGATGAAAGCAAATGGGATGAACTGGCAAAGAATCTTGAATATCGGCGTCACGATGTCAACGCGGAGATCAAAAAAAGTTTCGGCCGACGCATATACAAAAAACACGCAGATAATATAGACAGACTGCTCGATAAAAGCTGGGACGAGATCATTTCGGCTATTTCACGCCAGGATACCAAAAAGGCAGCCGGAATTGATACTGCCGAGATCAGACTCATGCTTGAGCAGGTACTGCAAAACAACGCTATCTCTCTGAACCTGACCGGCCTTCCGGCAACTGCTAAAAAAACCCCTGTCCCCCGAACGGCACTATCCGCCAGCCCACAGACCTCAATACAAACAACAGGGGAGCTCGACGAGGTCGAAGAACTTGAGGATGTCGATACGGTCGAAGAGCTCGACGAGGTCGAAGCGGTCGAGGAACTTGAAGATATCGATGCGGTCGAAGAACTCGACGAGGTCGAAGCGGTCGAGGAACTTGAGGATGTCGATGCAGTCGAAGAACTTGAGGAGGTCGAAGCGGTCGAGGATCTTGAGGATATAGATACAGTCGAGGAGCTCGACGAGGTCGAAGCGGTCGAGGAACTTGAGGATGTCGATACAGTCGAAGAACTCGACGAGGCCGAAGTACGCATCGAATCCGGCGAAAACAGAGATCTGGAACCAGTGCCCCCGGGGGACGGCGACGAACGCGCACTTCCCGTCGCCAGTTCAATTTCAACAGAACCACACGATGATCCCCTGGTCAGCTTTGATGACACGATTCTCAGTTTTAACCCGGAAGAGACCCAAACCCGAATTCTGGACACCGACCTTGACTTTTTCTCCATCGATATGGACCTGTATCCGGAAACGGAGGACAGTTTTGCCGATCTCGCCCCCATTGAAGCCGAGGAGGTCGAATACCTTGACGGCGAGTGGGAACCGGAGCTTCTTGAAGTCGCAAGCGAGGAAGACCTTGAACGCTTTGTCGAGGAGGAAGTACCGGACCAGGTGCTTGTGTATCATTTTGATGAAAAGCCGGAGCTTGACACCGGCGATCGCCATTTGACCGAAGAGGAAGCCGATACCGGGATGCCGGCAATTGATGTTGGCGCGCCGGACTTTTCCTCGCTCGATCAGAGCGAAAGCCGCCAGAATAATGAAGAGGACGCAACTACAGTGGATTACATCGATTATTTCCTGGCAGACCGGGCAATTGCGGGGGAAATGACCCGGAATTCGTATCCGGTCTATGAATTTCTCGAAGTGATCGGGGAGGAAGAGCCCGTCGCATTGCAGGAGCTTGACGCACCCGATGAGGCGGAAGTTCCCGAAAGCATTGTGCAAAAGGACGGTTTGTTTGTTATCTCCGATTCGCCCGATCCGGCAGACGGGGCAATTGATCCCGATTTCAAAAACCTTGTTGATTCGGTCCTCGGCTGACAGTGAGCCCTGACAAACCGGCCGTCAGCGCGTTCTTTTAGCTTTTTTGTGCGCCTGTACCAGGTGACCGACGATTATTTCGTCTGCGGGAGCAAACAGAAAGTCATCCATTTCACGCATTCCCACCCACCGTATGTCATCATGATCGTGCAGGACTATTTTTCCGCCCAATAATATGGCACGGACGGCAATGAGGTGAATCTGCCGGTCTCCATAATCATAGACAGTCTGGGCAAGAACATCCCCCGCCTCGATGTGCATATTCATGGACTCGCGAAGTTCGCGTACCGCGCAGTCGGCGGCCGTTTCTCCGGCCTCAATTTTCCCTCCGGGAAATTCCCAATACCCGCCAAGCTGTATTTCCGGTTTTCGCCTGACGATCAGGATGCGACCTTCCCTGTTTTCAATAACGGCTGCGGCCACGTCTATCATATGCCCAGTATAGGTTTCATCCCGGTTATTGTCAAAGAACACAACCAGGTATATCCTTGGATTATCATGAAACACACCGCTTTTTTAACTGTGCGCTCTTATGAACTGGATGCCTACAACCATGTAAACAACGCGAATTATCTGAATTATCTTGAATTCGGACGAATGGAATACCTGAAGGCCATCGGTTTCGATTATACGGGTTTGATGGAAGCGGGCTTGCATCTGTTTATCTCGCGCATTGACATACGCTACCGGGTTCCGGCAAAACTTTTTGACACGCTTGCCGTTGAGGTTGAACCGGTCAAAACAGGAAAGCTTTCGGGAACCTTCCGGCAAACCATCACCAACCAGGATGGGCAGGTATGCGCCGAGGCGGAAGTCGCCTGGGGCTGTGTCGACTCAAACGGCAAGCCAACGCGCATCCCCGATCATTTCCGGGTCGGCGGTCTGGAGCCGGATACAACAATACCTTGATCCGGAAAGGGAGCGCCGGTTACCGTGGATTCCGGGACGGCCGTTCGACAGACAGGGGCAGGGAAGGCTCAATTCCGGCCTGTCGGGAAAAATCACGGGCAAGCCGGGCACCCGATAACACCTGCTCCGGCGCATGCGCGTCTGAATTACACATGATGGCCGCACCGGCTTCCGCAGCCATCTGCCAGAATTCCCGGACGGGATACCCATAGCGCAACCCGGCAGGGGTTTGCACCTTATCCTTGATCATACCGAGCCCGTTAACTTCCATCCACACATTACAGGCAATTGCTGCTTCAATAATGTCCCGGCATGCCGCGCGTACGTCCGCGGTCATGGAAGTGTAGCCTGCAAGAAAAATATCCGGATGTGCGAATATGGAATACAGTCCCGAGGACAGACCCTTGACTGTCATGTCGACGTACCGGCCAAGCATCCCGGGATCACTTACTTCAGGAACATAATGAAAATTGCCGTCAATACGAACCCAATGGGCTCCATACACAAGATACTGGGCACCGATCTCTCCCACAAGATAATCCCGATACCAGCTGTCATATTCGGGAGCCCATTCGCATTCAAAGCCCCAAAAAAACGGAAAGGAAGCTTCTTCCCTCGCCACTTTGACCAGGGACAGATATTCGGGTATGTCCGATACTGCCATGCGACTCCCGGCCCAGGTTCCGTCAGGATAGGGACAGTGGTCCGAAATACCAAGGCCGGCGCAACCCTCGCGGACTGCAGCTCGAACATAATCTACAGGATTACCGGACGCATGCCGGCATAAACGGGTGTGGGTATGATATGAGGTAGTATTCACACCGCTACTATAGCGGCCGGTTTACATCCGGGCAAGCACCTCGGCACGGAGGGGTATGGAAACGGACGCTCCGGCGCGGCTAATGCATATTCCGGCCGCCCGTGAAGCTTCTTTCATTGCCTGCTCGACCGGCTCGCCCCTGAGTCGGGCTGCCAGGAAATAGCCGCACCAGGTGTCCCCAGCGGCCGTGGTATCAACCGGAATGTCACGGGTTGCAGGAACAGCCACTCTCGCCCCGTCAGCGCCCGCCCACAGCGAACCCCGCTCTCCCAGCGTAAGCGCGATATCGGTCGTGGGGAAACGTGCAGTTAAGGCGTCGCGAATGGTTTCAGGCTCCGGGCTTTCCGCGGGCTGCAAGCCGGCAAGAAGAGCACCTTCAATTTCATTGAGAATAAAACAGTCAGCATGCTCCAGGGGAAGCATCAGGAGGTTTTCATCTACGGGCGAAGGATTGAACACTACATACATATTCAGGGTCTTCCCCTTTGACAGGGCATAATCGACCGAGGATATTTCGTTTTGCAGCAGAAGTATGTCACCGGAACCCGCCCCGTCAAGAAAACGGTCGATATCCTCTTCCCCGATATCGCGGTTTGCGCCACCGAACAGGAGAATGCAATTCTGGCCCGAATCGTCCACCTGGATTATTGCCCGACCGGTGGCAAGCTCGCCAACAGCAATACGGGAAACGTCCACGCCATCGCCAGAGAGTCGTTCAAGGACATCGCGACCGTCAAAACCCGTCTTGCCGCAGTGAATAACCGGGGCACCCGCACGGGCTAGGGCCACGGACTGGTTTTGTCCCTTTCCGCCGGGAAACCGGCTGCACGAAGAACAAAACAGAGTCTCTCCCGGCAGGACAAAATGCGGTACGGTAAAAACCTCGTCGATATTTATGGAACCGATATTGAAGACCGAGGGCACGTCAGCCATCCTTCAAATACAGCTGCATCAGCATGACAAAAGCGTAAATGTGCTTGTACACCTCTATAACCCACTCTTTTATGGGCCGGTCAGAGTTCAATTCAAGCTCTTTCCAGTTACTGATCAGGCCGTGCGGGGACTTTTCGAAATCTTCCAGAATATTTTTCAAATTTCGGGCAATGATGATAAAGTGCTGGGTCCCCGTCGAAAGGAATTTCAACGCAGTCTCATTGATGTCCTTCAGCTGGGTACGGATCTGCTTGACCACTTCCTTGTCACGGTCCGCGCGGCTGAGCATGTTGCGCAATTTTGCCCCCATATCATCATCCTCGGCAAGACGGTCATCGAAGGCCGTTATCGCATCAGACAGTTCCAGCAGCTCATGAAAACTGCTCGAGTAACCGGTCGAGGTCGATGGTATGGTCCATTTACCGCGCACCAGAAACAGATCGGTAAGGGCGCGAATATCGCGTTTGAAATAATCGATGAGGAAGGCCTTTAAATAATTCAATTCTTCCACATAGAGGTAGCCACCGAGCATTTTTTTCTCGAATTGCGCGTTTGATCGCTCCGCATAATTTTTTAGCCTGACAATTGAACTGGTGCCGAATATCTGGTTTAAAAGCTCGCCTGCTTTAGCGTTGCGGTTTTCCTGATGAATTTGCTGAACTATCATTTCAGTCTGTGTCTTCATTTTTTGCAGGTAGGTATCGACGATCCTGCTGGAAACGGTAACGGGCTGTACTGCGTACGAAGGATCCTTCGAAAGATGCCGAATGAGCTGTTCTATATAGAAAGACTTGCGAAGTTCCCCCAAGATATTCATCAGTTTGTTCCATGAGCCAATGGCGACCGGTTCAACCTCTCGATACGCCTTTATGACCGCGAAAATGCGCGGCCAGTCCGCATCAAGCGGAAGAGAATAGGCAACGGCGGCAAAGTCCTTTAAATCATCGACAACGTATTCGCCGCGAATAGCCTCGTACTTCGGGGAGTACGTAAATGTCCGCTCCGGCAGGCCGGAATCGAATTTCTTGAGCAAAAAGAAATAGTCAAACGAAACAAAATTGACCAGAAGTTCCAGATTTGAGTACAGGGCATCAATTTTCTTGATTTTTTCGACATCGAATTCAGCCATGAAGGCATCAAGTTCGTTCTTGACTTGCAGGGCCAGCTCTTTGGGACTAGCTTTTTTAGCCCGTTCCTTTATGGACTCTTCGGTCAGCTGGTCACGCAATTTAACCTGGTTGGCGGAAAATGACATCTCGACAACTACGTTTTTCAGGACAACCGATGAATTGGCATTTGCCAAAATAACTTGAGCCGAGCCGATTACCTTGTATACTTCATAGAAAAATTTACCCATTGATGGAAGCGCTTCTTCCGAGGAGGGGCGGTACCACTTGTACCTGCTTTTTGACAGCTCCTTACCGATAGCTTTCAATTGTTTTCGTTTTTCAACCTCGGGATCAGAGGAGGAAAAAAAGATGCCGAAGATTTTATCGAATAAGCTTCCGATGTCAGCTGCCATAAATCTAATATGGGGTAAAACTGCGCTGCTGTCAATAAAACCAAAATCTAGCCACACAAGCTGGCAGAGATGTGAAATAATTCACAATATAAGACTTTTTTCTCTTGACAGGAAGAAAACAACTTGCTACACTGACTGTGAAAATATTCACAAGGAGGTGTCATGGGAATTCCAAAACCAACCGCTGAACGGCTCGCGCGGCTTGCACAGTTGCTGGAGCAGCGGCAAAACCGGACAGTCCCGGTAACCTCCACGGAAATTGAACAGCTGACCGGATGGGCAAGCCACACTATCCGGAAAGACATTTCCCTCCTGGGAGCCGGTAATACCATTGCAGGCTCGACAGGTTACGATCCGGAACGGCTTTCGCGCGCTATCCGCGAATCCCTCGGGTTTACCGGTGAAAGCAGAAACTGCTGTATAGTCGGTCTTGGTCGCCTGGGTTCAGCTTTTCTGGAATATTCCGGATTTTACGGCAGTCATTTCACCCTGTGCGCGGGCTTCGACTCGAATGTGAACAGGGTTGAAATTCTAAAAGCCGACTTCCCGCTGTTTCCGTCCTATAAAATGAAGGAGGTGATACCCCGAATGGGTATCCGCTACGCAATTCTTGCCGTTCCTCCCTCTCAGGCGGTTCAAACCGCTGAAAAACTGGTGGAATGCGGTATAACCGGCATTGTCAACTTTACGCCGGTCATTCTGCCATTACCCCACACGGTGGAAGTGGAGCAGGTATCTGTCATCGACGCGCTGTCCAAACTGGCCGCGCGACTGGCAGTAACACAACATCATGCGGCAGCGTCCGATACAACGCAGGCCGATGAAAATACAAAGGAGTAGAAATATGAAACGAGTGTATAACTTTTCAGCCGGACCATCGATGCTTCCCCAGGCAGTGCTTGAAAAAGCTGCCGCGGAAATGCTGGACTACAACGGAACGGGACAGTCCGTCATGGAAATGAGCCACCGTTCAAA
The DNA here is from genome assembly GCA_001604385.1 of Spirochaetales bacterium Spiro_09. Classification (GTDB taxonomy): domain Bacteria; phylum Spirochaetota; class Spirochaetia; order Treponematales; family Treponemataceae; genus Teretinema. The sequence goes on from LVBK01000004.1 coordinate 58,465, forward strand.
AGCATACAAACCCATCATCGACCGGACAGAGGCACTGGTACGCGAGCTCTTGGGCGTGCCCGCAAACTACAAGGTACTCTTCCTTCAGGGAGGAGCCAGCCTCCAGTTTGCCATGATTCCCCTCAACCTGAAAAAAAAGGGAAAAGCTGCCTTCATCGATACCGGCGTCTGGTCAGACAAGGCGATAAAAGAGGCAAAGAAATGGCTTGCCGTCGAAGTAATCGCTTCTTCGAAAGACAAGGCCTACAACTATATTCCCGCAGTCGAGAAGGTAACCGGGGACTATGACTACGTTCATGTCACCTCGAACAACACCATTGTGGGAACCGCATTCAAGAAATTTCCCGATACGGGTTCCATTCCCCTGGTATGCGACGCCTCGTCCAACATTCTGTCCGAGCCGATTGATGTCAGCAAATTCGGCATTATCTATGCCGGGGCCCAAAAAAATCTCGCGCCCGCAGGCGTTACCCTTGTCATAATCCGGGAAGACCTGATCCGCGGCAAGGAACATCCGGACGGAGACCTGAGCGCCGACGTTCCAACCATGTTGCGCTATGACACCCACGCGAATGAGGGATCCATGTACAACACCCCGCCCTGCTATTCCATTTATATGATGGGTCTGGTGCTTGAATGGGTAAAGAATTTGGGAGGTGCCGAAGCGATTGGCCGGATGAACCGGGAAAAGGCCGCCATTCTCTATGATTACCTGGACTCAAGCAGTTATTTCCGGGCAACTACCGACAAGGCGAGCCGGTCTATTATGAACATTCCCTTCGTCACCACAATAGCGGACGCGGAAAAGGCAGAGGCCATCAACAAGAAATTCGTCGCCGAGGCAGAAGCTGCAGGACTGGTTAACCTTGCCGGTCACCGTCTCGTTGGCGGCATGCGGGCCAGCATATACAACGCAATGCCGGTGGAAGGAGTCAAGGCCCTGGTTGATTTCATGAAAAAATTCGAAAAGGAAAACGCCTGAGGAGGCACCGACATGTACAAGATACAAACATTGAACAAGATAGCAGCAGAAGGCCTTGCCCTCTTTCCCCGCGAGTCCTATGAAATTGCGAGCGAAATCCTGAATCCGGACGCAATACTGGTACGCTCCGCCGAGATGCACGAAACAGTATTGCCGGACACCGTCAAGGCTATTGCCCGGGCCGGCGCCGGCGTAAACAATATTCCGGTGCAGAAGTTCACCGACAAGGGCGTTGTCGTATTCAACACCCCGGGAGCAAACGCGAATGCAGTCAAGGAACTGGTACTCGCGGCCCTTCTGTTTTCAAGCCGCCCCGTACACAAGGCGGCCGACTGGGCAAAAGGACTCATTGGAAAGGGAGATGAAATTCCCGATCTGGCGGAAAAAGGCAAAAGCCAGTTTGTTGGTCCCGAAATCAAGGGGAAAACCCTCGGAATCATCGGCCTCGGCGCAATCGGCGCAATGGTTGCCAATGACGCGGTAAATCTGGGTATGAACGTTATCGGTTTCGATCCCTTTATTTCCGTGGATGCCGCCTGGTCCCTGTCCCGTGCCGTCGTCAAGGCGGAAAGTCTCGATTCCCTGCTTGCAAAAGCGGACTACATCTCGATCCATGTTCCCCAGACGAACGAGACAAAAGGCTTTATCAATGCGGAGAAGATAAAATTGATGAAAAAGGGCGTGCGAATCCTCAACTTCGCTCGTGGCGGATTGGTGAACAATGGCGACATGATCGCGGCTCTCAAGGACGGCAAGGTTGCCTGCCATGTTACAGACTTTGCCGACGAGGAACTGCTGAAAACCGAGGGCGTCATTTGCCTGCCGCACCTTGGGGCCTCAACCCCGGAAGCCGAGGACAACTGCGCCTTTATGGCGGTAAACCAGATTATCGATTTTCTGGAAAACGGAAATATCGTCAACTCGGTTAACTTCCCCAAATGCCGCATTGACGGGCCTATTCCCCTAACAGGAACGAGACTCTGCGTGGCAAACAAAAACGTTCCGAATATGATCGGCCAAATAACCGGAGTGCTTGCTTCCGCCAAGCTCAACATCGCGTCAATGACTAACCAGAATCGTGCCGATGTAGCCTACAATCTTATCGACATCGATCAAAAAGCGGACCAGACGATCATCGAAAAGCTAAAACAAATAGACGGCGTCATTGCCGTGCGGGCCATTGCGGGAGGCGCACAGCCCGCCGCCGCCATGGTTGCCGACGAGTGATAATTCGACGGGCTGAACTGCGCAAGTGCGCCGTCCAGCCCGTTTTTTTTAACGGATTATGTAAAAAAAAGGGCTTTTCACCGTATTTCTGTCTGTTCCGCACTTGAATTGTCGTCCGATGTTTCATATATTTGACCGAAATTGATGAAAACGGTGGAGTTTACCGCATAATGAAACATACAAAGACATACAATTCTATATATCCCAAAAATATAATACTTGCCCTCTTCATGTTGGCATTCGTCCTGCTTGCGGGCAAGATCATCCACTCACAGTTTACCAACATTTCATTGACCTTCGCCCATGACGTACCGGCCGCTGAAAAAGCCTCAATGATGGCTCCCGAGTTTTTTCACCAGAATGTCATAGAAACGGGTAAACTGACCGGTAACGCACTGGCATTGTACCGCTCCGAGGTGTCCCGGAAAGATGTCGTGTGGTTTTATTCGCACATAACGGGAGATGAACGGATTGCCAAAATCATCCTGGAAAACGCGAGCAAAAACAACATTGATCCCCCGCTTGCCTTTGCACTTGCCTGGGTTGAAAGCAGATATCAGATAAGGGCGGTAAACAAAAATGCCGCTTCAATTGACCGGGGCCTTTTTCAGTTGAACAACAAGGCCTTTCCAAAATTAACCGAAAAGGACTTTTTCGATCCCGAAAAAAACGCCCATTTTGGATTAACCCACCTCAGCTACTGTATTGACCTTTCAGGAAACGAAATCGCCGCACTCGCAATGTATAATGCCGGGACCACAAAGGTTCGTAATGATAATACCCCGAAACGAACCCTCGACTACATTTCCTACATCCTGAGCTATCGTAACGGACTTGAAAATCTTTTCCACGATCAAGTAGAAATCCGGTACAGTGTCGACAATCATGACCGGGTTACGCTGCTCAAGTAAGCGGACGAATTATCAGACGTTCACGCCCGGAGCGCTCGGCTGACACAATAAGCCGCTGTTCGGCCGGTTTCTCGTCAACGACAGTTTTTCCGTCGGGGGCGGGTTCAAAACACACAGTCCACCCCTCGGGATACCAGTGGGAAGGAACATACAACTCGGTTATCCCGGGCTCACCATCCCACTCGTATGCACATTCCCGGCGTTTTGTATTGAACGCCAGACGAACCGGAATTCCGGAGGTTGCCATCGGATACGGACGACTGAAACCCCGAACCGCCCGCCCGCCGCCGGAAGCAGCGCAATAAATCGACAAATCCTCGGTATTCCAGAAGTCCCCGTCAGCATGCGTATTCGACGCGGAATAATTCCAGATGGTGGAATGCAGTAAATTGGCATCGATTGCGTCATAGTACAGGGACAGGGCCTCTTCCTGATCCCGGTAATCACCGGTTTTAAACGATTTTCCGCGGTCCAGGTCGAAGGGAACGCCGAATTCGCCGAGCAGTGCCGGAAGGTTTCGCGACCGGATACGGTAAGCCTGCCGCGACAGTTGCCGTCTGAAACTTTCCGCGACAGCTCGTTTACCAAACACCGGAACTCCTTCCTCGGAATCGGCAGAAAAAGCGGGATTCCATTTTTTCCGCAGCAGGGTAATCCCGTCATACCAGTGCATCCCGTCTACCAGGGGAATCAACGATCCGTCATCCCGCAGGCGGTCTTCCGCGGTCCACATAACCTCTGGACGCATGGGGACGCCTTCGGGGAAAAAAATAAAATGCCGATGTTTTTTCTCGAAAGCGTCCATAAACCGCCGCTGAAACGGTTTCAGAAAGTCCTCGTGGAAGTTTACTCCCGCAAAGAAATCCGGCTTCAGCAACACAGGCTGTCCGTCGACAACATCCCATACACCGGCTGTACGCCAGGGACAGACAAAGCCGTCCCTGAAAATTGAAACCCTGTCTGGATTGAGTTCACGATAACCGGGAAGAATAAGTTTTCCGAAGAGCGTAAATTTTTTAATTCGCCGGGTAAAGCCTGAGGCAGCCGCCATGGCGTCGAAGGCGGAGGGAACAGCGCCAGAGGCTGCGGTTATCCGTTCATGCGACCGCAAATCGGACAAACCGATAAAGCCCGGATGGGGTTCGTTCATTGTACCGATTCCAATGATGGACAGACAATCTTTCAGACGGCGTGCGGTATGTCGCATGGCGTCGATATAATGCGACTGAAGGTATTCCTGAACGGGGATGCCCTCTATAAGCAGTTCGGGAGCATAACGGTTTCCGCCGAAAAACAGGGTATTCATACAGGCGGCGCCATACAACAAGTTATTCATTCCCCAACACATGGGTTGATACAACGAGCCCTCATGCTGCACCGTCAGGGCAGAACCGCTTTCTGCAATTCGGGACAAATCAAAACCGATCGCGCTCAGTGTCCAGCCAGGAGCGCCATCCCCGCCGGTCCAGCGGCTCCAGGCATCCTGATGCGGATCCATATACACGGTAATTCCGTGATCTTCCGCCTTTTTAAGAATCTCCCTGAGGTAGGAAAGGTATTCCTCGTCATAGATTCCCGGTCCCTCATGTTCAACTGCTTCCCAGGTAAAGACAAAGCGAATAAAGGTAAAACCCCACTCAACGAGCCGGGCAAAATGGGAATCTGCTTCAGTCACCGGAAAGGGGCGGCCGATAAAGGAAACATCGCCCTCAAGCGGATTCCCCGGAGGATACGCCGGAATTTTGGAGTCGCCTCCCAGATTACAACCGCGGAGCATAACAACCCGATTCTGTCTGTCCCGAATGTACATACCGTCTGTTGTGTAAACAGGTTCGATTTTCATACAATCCCTCCCTGACCCGATGATTCACGAGTAAAAAAAAAGGACCCGTACGGGTCCTCTTGCATACAGCGCAGGCAAGCCTGCACACAACTACTCGGTTAGAATTCGAATAACTTCCGATTTGTCGGTAGCTTTGAGAATTTCCTGTCTCTTTTCTGCGCTCTTGAACAAAAGCGATACTTCCGCAAGGAACTGAAGGTGCGGTCCTGTTTTATCAACCGGGGAAAGAGTCATGATGAATATTCGGCACGGTTCCTGATCGAGAGAATCAAAATCAACCGGGTTATCGGAAATACCCATACAGGCAACAAGATCCTCAACGGAATCGGTTTTTCCATGTGGTATCGCAATACCATGTTTCATACCGGTCGACATTTTGCGCTCACGGTCGAGGACACAGGCACGTGCAGCTACCTTGTCCTTTACCTTTCCCGCCTGAACGAGTATCTCGAGAAGTTCATCGATGATGGCCTCTTTTGAGGTTCCCTTCAGGTGCAAATTGACGGTATCACTAGTCAATACAGTTTTCAGGTTCATACGGTTAGTTTACGTTTCATGATAGGAAATGTCAAGGATTTTATATATAATAATGACATGACAGCCCTTGATAAATTTTTTTCGGATACTGACAGGCTCATTGCCCACGCTGATAATCCGTCAGCCAATTTTACGGACAAGAAATTTGCCGATGAACTGCTGCGCCTCATAGGCCCGCTTATTGCTGATTTCGAGCCCTTATCCAGTCCCCTCACCGAATACTGGAAGGATCACTATACCCCGACACTGACCAGCGCTGAAGGCAGAAAATTCGCCGCCCAATGGTTCGCGAATCTGTACGCCCTGTTATCCGGTTCGTTTACGAAGGATATGGATTTTCCCGACCGGGACTGGGATGAAATTCGGGAAACAGTAAATGATCAGGCCGAATATCTGGACATGGATATTCTTTCAACCATCATGACAACCATTGTCGATCGGGGAAAAACATAAGGTTTTTTACAATACGAAACTTGACTTGCTGACCAACCTGTACGATATTCAGTGTAGAACAATTTGAGTACAGCATTCGTGCAGTACAGGAAGTTCTGAGAGAGTACTGATTATTTCGGGCTGTGGACGTACGGGATACAAGAAACGGACGTTCAGCTAACAGACTTACAGTATATGTACGAGAGGGGGACCGTCATGGATAATCCGCCTGAATACCGGCGCCGGAGAGAAACCGGCAACCAGCATGAGTTACCCGCCTGCACGGCTATATGGCAGGTGTAGATAGACTGGCCGAAGTTTTCGTGCATGAAACGGCTCCAAATTGGGGCTTTAAGGCCAAGACAAGCCGGCGACAGGCCGGCTTTTTATTGTTTTACCTGAGCAAATATTACAGGCCGTATTAACGGCACACAGGATATTGGGGTGCGGTATTCACCGAACTGGATACGCGCACATCATAACGGAAGGGTGGAGGCAAATATGAATAGTCCGCCGGACCTGGCCAGCCGGTACAAGCCGGCACCAGAAAGAGGTATGTAATGCTCACTGTTTATCGAAGAATTGTGTTTTACCGCCCGTAACAACAGGCGTTCAGAAAGATAGGCCGAAGTCCTGGTAAAGGACAGCTCCACGGGGGCTCAAGGCCATACAAGCCGGCTCAGTGCCGGCTTTTTTTTTACTTCCCGACGCAGTGGAAGGCTCGAAATACATTGCTTTATTTTTTGACCCGCTTGACGTATACTTCTTTCAAGTATAAAAGCGGAGGATAGTTATGCGTTTCCCTCTCCGGCCATTTCCGCTTAGCGGACTAGCCCTGTCACTTGGATCGTTGAAAACTCAAGACAGCTGCGGGATCGGCGAATTCCCCGATCTGATACCCCTTGCGGATTTTTGCGTCAAAGCAGGTCTCGATTGCATACAGCTCTTGCCCGTAAATGATACGGGAACCGAAAGTTCTCCATACAGCGCCCTATCCGCCTTTGCCCTCCATCCGATTTATCTGCGCCTTCAGGATATACCCGAGGCAAAGAAATACAAGAAAGAGATTGAGCTACTGAGAAATCGTTTTGAAGATCTGCCACGGTTTGACTACAAATACCTCCGGGAGGCAAAACTTGAGTTGCTGCATACCATTTTTGAAGCGCATGAAACGGAAATACTGCCATCACCAGAACTGAAAAAATGGATCTCTGAAAATCCCTGGATAGCAGAATATGCCGTCTATATGAATATGAAGCGAAGGAATTTCGACGCAAGCTGGAAGGAATGGGACAAGCTGAGAACCCCTTCACATGCAGAAATACTTGACCGCTGGGAGAGCCCGAATCGTCGATCTTCCCACCTTTTTTATGCCTGGCTTCAAATGAGACTCGATGAACAGTTTTATGCATCCGTTCAATATTGTGAGCAAAAGGGAATCGCAGTAAAAGGCGACATTCCCATTATGATGAACGAAGATTCCTGCGATGCCTGGGCCAATCCCGAGTTTTTCCGGGACGATTTGCGTGCGGGAAGCCCACCTGACGATTCTAATCCCGGCGGCCAAAATTGGGGCTTTCCCATCTATAATTGGGGAAATCTGGAAGCTGACGGCTTCAGTTGGTGGAAACGACGACTTGTCCACAGCGCCCGCTATTATCATGCCTACAGGATCGATCACATACTCGGATTTTTCCGCATCTGGTCTATCCCCGTTGGGGAATCTGACGGGTACCTGGGTTGGGCAACGCCCCATGAGCCAATTACCGAACAGGAGCTTGCCTCCCTGGGTTTTACAGGCGACCGGCTCAGATGGCTGAGTGAACCTCATGTGCCAACCAGAGTAGTCGAGGAAGTGAACAATTACGATTATCTCGGTTCACACGGAATTATGCACAAACTGATGGATCGCATTGGAGAAGAGGAACTCTGGCTTTTTAATGCGGATATACACTGCGAGGCGGATATCTGGAATCAATCGATCCCGGAGCCCGTCAAGAGCGTTCTTGCGCGCGCATGGAAGGACAGGCTGTTACAGCGAACAGGCCGGGACCAGAAAGGGAAACCCCTTTTCGCCCCGGTGTGGCGTTACCGTGACACCACTGCATGGAAGTCCCTTTCAGCTGAAGAGAGGGGAACATTACAAAGACTGTTTGACGAAAAAGAAACAATCAATTCAGGACTCTGGAAAGCACAGGCCGAGAAACTGCTTGGAGAACTTACCGGAACGGTAGACATGCTTCCCTGCGCCGAAGATCTGGGAAGCATCCCGGACAGTGTACCCGATGTACTGTCACGTCTGGGAATTCTTGGCTTGAAAGTAATACGCTGGGAACGTTTGTGGCAGACTGAAGGCCAGCCCTTCAGGTCAATACAGGCCTATCCCGAGCTTTCGGTTGCAACCACCTCGGTTCACGATTCGTCTACCATGCGCGGATGGTGGGAAAAAGAAGGTGCTGCAGCCCAACTTATGGAACAATTCAAACCGGAACAGGCAGGAATCAACTCCCGCTCGATCGAAGAGTGGAAACACCGCTACACACCGGAGGCTGCCCGCTGGATTTTAGGTGAACTGGCGGGAACGGCCTCACGTATGTTTATTATTCCGGTCCAGGACTTGCTGGCCCTTAGTGCCGACTATATTCCGTCCAACCCGGATGATGAGCGGGTTAACATACCGGGGACAGTCACTGCGTTCAACTGGACGTACCGACTACCCTGCAAGATAGAAACGCTTTCAAAAGACAGAAAACTGATTGACGGAATAAAAAGTATAGTGGACAGACGACACAAACCGAACACATAATATATAGTTCGTTACAGACACGGAACTGATATACCGCAATAATCTCTTGCTGTGTAATCATTTTTTCTATATTTTCCAGCATGCTGTCAAGGAGAAATACAGTGCCGAATATAAACAATTCCAGCCTCATTCTAATCGGCGATAACACATGTTCCGACAAGCGTTTTATGGAATTCCATATAAACGCACGTATACGCTCACAGTGCGGTTTTGACCAGACACTCTTCGCTTCCAGCGGAAATGTCATTTTCACCAATCTGAAGGCCGTTCACCAATTTGTTCAGGCATACAACCGGCAAGTTGATCCACACGGGGATAATCCAGCGTACCTAAAAGCAGGTCAATTGAATGCGATGGGACTGATTGACGAGATCTTTCACTATGTGTGCCGTCTGTATCGCAGAGAAAGAAACAACTCTTTTTTTGAGGAAGGACTCGCCCTGTTAAACCGGGAACTGGGAACGCAGCCGACCCGCGCCTTGCTCAGACAATTTGTGACTCTTTTTCCTCCCATGGAAGTCTACCGCGACAAGATGGACAGCGATCAATGGCTTGACGGCACCGACAGCAATGGGGTCTCCCATGCAGTCATCGCACTTGAAGAATTCATGCTTCTGCGGCTGGCAAATGACAATCCCGCCTTTGAACCATTTTTCCCCCTCTTCTCGGATAAAGAACTGGCCCAAAAGACAAAAATGGCCAGGGCATGGGATCTGTTAACAGAGCATTCAAAGCGTAATCCGGTTTTTGGTCCAGAGGGAAAAGATTTAATCGGCATGCTTCGCGCACCCGTCGATTTTTCTCCATTTAACCTGAAAGGTCAGCTGGATTATATCAGAACATACTGGAAGGACATTCTGGGAGAATGGCTGACACGGCTTCTTTCGGGCCTCGACTTGATTGCGGAAGAGGAAAAAGCAGGATGGACCGGCGGTATAGGATCCGGAAACCCGGAAATGCCGGCCTATGAATTCGGCGATATCAGCAAGGAATATGAGCGATTCAGTCCGGACCGCCAATGGATGCCGAATGTCATTATCATCGCGAAAAGCACCTTGGTCTGGCTTGATCAGTTATCCAAAAAATACAAGCGTCCTATTCACCGGCTCGACCAGATTCCGGATGAAGAACTCGATGCCCTTGCCGCAGCCGGCTTTAACGGCCTGTGGCTGATCGGACTCTGGGAACGCTCGCCTGCAAGCCGCCGTATCAAACAAATATGCGGAAATCCCGAAGCAGCTGCCAGCGCATACAGCCTCGACGATTACGAAATAGCCGGTGAATTGGGCGGTTGGGAAGCCATGGATAATTTACGGGCACGGGCATGGCACCGGGGCATTCGCATGGCATCGGATATGGTTCCCAATCACACGGGTATGGACTCCCGATGGGTCGTTGAGAAACCGGATTTATTCATCCAGACCGGGGAATGCCCATTCCCCGGCTATGATTTTTCGGGGGAAAACCTCTCCCATGACGATCGAGTAGGCATCTACCTGGAGAATCATTATTACTCCAAAAGCGATTGTGCCGTTGTGTTCAAACGGGTAGATAACAACACGGGAAATGTCCGGTACATATATCATGGAAACGACGGAACAGGTATGCCCTGGAATGATACCGCCCAAATTGATTTTCTTAACCCCGCTGCCCGTGAGGAAGTCATACAAAAAATACTACATGTCGCGCGAAATTTTCCGATCATCCGATTCGATGCCGCGATGGTTCTTGCAAAAAAACACATACAGCGTTTGTGGTATCCCGAACCGGGACACGGCGGGGACATTGCAAGCCGTTCGCAGTACGCATTGAGCCGGCAGGATTTTGAAAAGCGCATCCCGGAGGAATTCTGGCGCGAAGTCGTTGATCGCTGCGCAAGCGAAATTCCTGACACCTTGCTTCTTGCCGAGGCCTTCTGGATGATGGAAGGGTACTTTGTCAGAACCCTCGGGATGCACCGGGTATACAACTCGGCCTTCATGAATATGCTCAAACGGGAAGACAACGATAAATACCGAAGCACCATCAAAAACACCATTGAATTCGACCCGGAAATTCTTAAACGGTATGTCAATTTTATGAACAACCCCGACGAAGAAACAGCTGTTGCCCAGTTCGGAAAGGATGGCAAATACTTCGGCGTCTGCACCATGATGGTAGCCATGCCGGGTTTACCCATGTTCGGACACGGTCAGATCGAGGGATTCGAAGAAAAATACGGTATGGAATACCGCAAAGCCTACCGGGACGAGGAGCCGGATGCCGAACTGATAAGCCGTCACGAACGGGAAATTTTCCCGCTCATGAAAAAACGCGCTCTGTTCGCCGGCGTGGAGAATTTTCTGTTCTATGATTTTTGGACAAATGATCATGTCAATGAAAACGTCTTTGCCTGGTCCAATCAACAGGGACAGGAACGGGCAGTTATCCTGTTCAACAACGTCTACCAGCAGACGGCAGGCTGGATAAAGACCTCTGCACCCTATGCGGCAAAACAGGCTGACGGTACACGGATACTGACCCGAAGAACCCTCGCGGAAGGTCTTGGTCTGGTTAACCGTGACGGCCGATATTGCCTTATGCAGGAACAGCGCAGCGGATTATGGTTTATACGAACTTGTCGGGAACTGTGCGAAAAAGGCCTCTTTGCCGCACTGAACGGCTTTCAGACCCAGGTCTTCATGGATATTCGGGAAGAGGATGATACACCTGACCAGGTTTACCGAAGTCTGTATGAAACCTTGAACGGAAGCGGAATCCGCAATATACACATGGGCATACAGAATATCAGGTACAAGACGCTGTATCAGGCCCTTGAAGCATTGATAGACAAGGAACTGTGCTCCCTATTCACGGCTACCGGTAAACCCTCACACAGGAACTGTTCAGCAGACCTTGCGAAAAAAGCACGGGTGTTCTATGACCGCTGCGCTGAACAGGCCGGCGAGCCTGCACCGGTGTTGAACGCAAAGGAGCGGGCACGACTGGCACAACGCTTTACGCGGCTTGTAAGCTCGGTAGTGACGGTAACGGCAACCATACCGGTACGGCGACCACTCGCCTACCTCTGCGCCCGGTTAATGACGGATATCTGTCTGATTGTGGACGCTTCTGCCAGCCTGGATGCTCGAAGGAAATTGTTGTCCACATGGTCCATTGGTGAAAAACTTGCGGAAATAATTGAAAGTCACGGAGGTGACGGTGAAGCAATCCGGTATAGCGCGCAGGGACTGTGGATTGCGAATGCCCTTACAGAAAGCGGTATTGACCTCAATTTTTTCCGGAAAGATGAAATAAGACAATCCCTGGGCACTCATGAATGGGATGGCATAACATGGTTCAACAAGGAAAGGGCCGAAGAACTTGCCGAACAGGTAGTCTTTTCACAATTGTTCGAGAAACGAACACCGCGAAAAAGGCATATACGCGCAGCTTTAAAGAAAATCTCGGCATTTGCAGCCAGGTTCGCGCGCAGCGGGTACCAGTATGAGCGCTTCATCAGGTCATACTCCGAACAGGGTACAGCCTGGAAGATTCGCGCATTTATGGGTAAACTGGCTCAGTGTATTGGAAATTTCCGGAAAAGGACTTAAAAAAAAAGGCTGTCCGGATTCACCGGACAGCCCATTTCCTACTTTTTTCAACTTTGTTGCGCGTTTTCTTCTACGTATTTTTTAAACTCTTCCGCCGACATCTTGTCGGCATAGAGAGGATACAAGGCTTCGACAAGATCTTCAATCGTATCGAATTTTGCACCGTCCAGCTTAAAGGCCATGCATTACCCCCTGTTCGAATGTACGCAGTATAATAAATCTGCAATCATATTTCAACAATCAGTGAAATTCCCTTATCAATTTTTCAATAATCCGCCGATCGACCGGATATCGTTTGACCTGCTCGACCGGCTCCAAAAGAGGTGCTTTCAAGCCGGTAAATGAAGAACCCAGCCCGCAGGACGTTCTGATACGTTCAGCCTCGAAGGAGGGATGGTCCTTTGAAACCAGAACCACCGTTCCCTCATCGGATTCAATTCTGTCCTTCACCTGTTCAATCGCTCCATAGGCAAGTGCGGATGCAGAATCAAGCATCAGGCCGTACTTTTTATATGCTCTGAACATCAAATCTGTCACACCGGTTCTATTTACCTCGGCGGGGAACACAAGGCCGCGCAACATGGCCGGGCTTACCGCAAAAACCTGTTCAAGCCGCTCCATATTGGACGGACTGGCAGGATCAGCGGGGCCTCGTTCCATCAGGGGAACGATCGAATCAAGGCAATGGCAGTGGCCGGACACATCGCAGGAAAGGGAGGGTGTTGCATCGGTTATGAATCCGTTCACCGGCAATGAAAATTTCCAGGCATAGAGACCGGCAACAAGATTGCCATAATTTCCGGAGGGTACCGCATAAAAAATATCCCCGCGAATCTTTTTCCGCATCCGTGAAAAGGCAAACACATAGAAAAAAACCTGCGGCAACAGTCTTCCGATATTCATCGTATTTGCCAAGGTCAATCCATACTGTCTGACTAACACCGGATCGGAATAGATAGACCTGACCAATTGCTGGGCATCCTGCAAACTGCCGTCTATTTCCAGGGGCAAGATATTTCCGCCATTTCGGGCAAGACAGGCAGGATCAAGACCAAGAGCCGTACCCCGTTCGTAAACCAGAATCATTTTAAGGCGTTTTTTGCCCGCAAATGCAGCAGCCATACTGCGTCCGGTCATGCCGGCCGTCGCGGCCAATACGGTTGCGGAACGGTCCTCTATGGTCAACATATGTTCAAGAACCGAGGCAAACCATAACAGGGCAAAATCCTTGTGGCTTCCGGTCGGACCATGATACAGCTCCAGGTTGAACAAATTGTCATCCAGTTGATTCAAGCGGGGAGAAAAATCGGCAAAAGCTGATCCGGCCATACGTTCGGATACAACCGGTGAAAATTCTTCTTTTAACAGAGCAGAGGTCAATGATCCCGCGATGGACGCAAACGAGGTTGTCTCGTCCATATACATGATCCAGGGACGTAAATCTTCTTCCGTAGAAGGTACATATAAACCGCCATCGGACGGGATGCACTCCAGTACCGCGGTGCGGAAGCTCACTTTATGAGAATTATTTCGGGTACTGACCAGTTCCATAGACTACCTCCAACAAACACAGTGGCCCGGTTGAATTTCCGGAGTTGAAAATCCGGGTTTCCCTGCTAATTATACAGGAAACTCATGCATAATGGCACCAGAAAGGGAACAAGGAAACTGAGGATTACGCCATGTGCAACCGCCAGCGGCACAATCGTCGGGCCCCAGGTGCTTTCAAGTACAGGCAACGTTACATCCATACTGGTTGCACCGCAAATTCCTATTCCGCTTTCTCTTCTGCGGGTATACACAAGCACAGGTACGGCAAGAAATGCAATGGTCTCGCGCAAAATATTGGCCAAAAAAGCTGCTGCGCCCAGCAGGGGCTCTCCCATATCGGTAATAATGACTCCGGAAAGACTGTACCAGCCAAAACCGGCGCCAAGAGCCAGCGCCTTGCCCGGGGTAATTCCGGGGAAAAACATACACACCAGGGAACCGGAAAGCGAGCCCATAATCGTTACCAGAGGAATCAGTAAAAGAACCGGATTCACCAGCACCGAGACAAGTTGTTCATGAGAGTCTGCCGTTTGTATGCCAATGATAAACAAGAGTACATAAAGTATCCACATTGATACGCTGCCATCCCGTAAAAGCGGTGTTTCGGGAAGTACATAGCCAGCAAAAAAGCCACCCAGCACAAAGCAAAATAATATGGCAGGGAGCGAGAATCGGCGAAGGAGCGTCATGATGCCGGGTTCGGCAGCTCGTGAAAGAGGAGGTTTTATTTCAGTCTGATGGGGATTTACCACAGGGGAACTCGTGGTGTGCAAACGGTCAAACCGCCGATACAGCGGTATACACAGAATATGAGCAAGGACAGTTCCAGCACTCGTGCCAAGAGAGGCTATAAGCGCCAGGAGCCCGGTTTGGGGAAGGCTTTCAAGTACGGTTGAACTCTGTCCAAGGCGTATACCCATGGAACACAACAAGGAATACAGGGAGATTTTGAACACTACATCCCAGGCGCCGGACCAGGACAGGATACCGATACGGGACAGGGCGTAACCTGCCATCAATAAAAGAAGAAGAACAAACAGAGAACCAATGATACTCACGTTTTATCCACCCGATATTTTTTGACAAAACCTGACGGTCTGTACGTCATTTTCGCCTGGCGCATGCCCTCATCACCCAAGTCCTGTTCGCGATTGATAAACTCTACTGTTTCCGGAAGAGAGCGGGCAAATGCATAGTTGATGTATTGATAGGAACCTCGTATGTCAATCCGCGCTTTCTCAAAATGCACGGCTACTGAAGTACCGTCTGCGACAAACTCTGCCAATGTCCAGGCAACGGGCCGATTCGCAACATACAGGACCAGACCGCACATACCAAAGTGTTCAAGATGCAACAATACCTCTTTTGCGGCCTGGTAATCGGTGTTTTCCGGATGGTCTTCATGTGACACCCATTCCTCCAGAATGATGAGGGCATCCGGTATCGTTGAAGCGTCCAGCATTCTCACCGAAAAATCGGGATACGTATGCTCAAATGCATTAACATGATTTCTTTTCTTGTGAAACTTTTTACCGGAAAGACTTGCAAGATCGGTTCGAAGGTATAAATAGTCGAAATTATCCCGATCCTCAACCGGAATCAAACCCGCTTTTTCCATTTCAACACTGTTTTTTTCAATGAAAGCAGGGGAAATGAGCTTCCAGTAATCGTGCGAAGCAAAAAGTTCACGAATTATATCCATACCGGTAGAGCAACAGGGCGTAATGAAGAATGTTTTACCCTCACGTTCACCGGAAATGACAAGAAGGTCTCCGCTCATGGCCACCCGATAATTGTATCGATATCGGAACAAATACAAACCCGCAAAACTGAATTCGGATATTCCGTCGGGGAGTTTAACCAGATGAGGGGTAATTTCCCGCGCCATCTCGAGTGACAAAGGAGCAAAGTCCGGATATTGCGGGACTGATTTCATATAGTATAAGGTACCTCTTTTCCCTGCAAAGGGCAAGATTGACGGTAAGGACCAAATATCGTACTCTGATTTTCATGAATCGTACGGATATTCCCGAACTATTACTTGAGCGCCTGACCAGGTATGCCGCAATCGACACGCAAAGCAATATGGAGAAGGCCGATTCGCTCGTCTTCCCGTCTACGGATACACAAATACAATTCGCCCGGGAAATAGCCGAAGAATTACGAAGTATCGGCGTTCCGGATGTCATGGTTGACGAGAATTCCTATGTAATAGCACGTATTCCGGCCAGCCCCGGAAAGGAGGACACACCGTCCTTCGGGCTATGTGCTCACCTGGATACGGCAAGCGATGCACCGGGATCTGGCGTTAAACCCCGGATACACCGAAACTGGTCAGGAGAGTCGATAGTACTTCAAAACGGATTCATCCTTGATCCTGCAGTCGACAAGGCCCTTGGCGAATGTATCGGTCATACCATCATTACCTCTGACGGCACTACCCTTCTTGGCGCTGACGACAAGGCAGGACTGTCCGGTATCATGACCCTGGCACAGTATTTAATTGCACACCCGGAAATTCTGCATGGTCCGGTGGAGATACTGTTCAGCCCGGATGAAGAAACCGGGCACGGAATGGACAAGGTGCCTCTGTCACTGTTACGTTCAAAAGCTTTCTATACTGTAGATGGCGGACACGCCGGTGAGATAGAAGCGGAATGCTTTAACGCCTGGAAAGCCGAGGTTTCATTTTCCGGTATAGCAGCACATTTAGGTTCAGCGAAGGGCCGTATGGTCAACGCCCTGGCCATGGCCGCGGCATTCGTCAATGCGCTTCCTGCACGGGAAAGCCCGGAAACGACAGAGGGATATGAAGGCTATTTTTGCCCGCTTGATATTCGGGGGTCAACAGAAAAGACAGACCTCCTTGTCTTTATCAGAGACTTTGACCGCGAGCAGATGACCCGCCGCCTTGAACGCCTTGACATAATAGCCCGTTCAATCGAAGCCTCTTTCCCCGGCGGTATGGTCACCATAAAAAAGACCTGTCAATACCTCAATATGAAACAGAAACTGGACGAACACCCGCTCATTCTTGAACGGCTCTGCACGGCGGTCGTTCGTGCCGGCCTGGAACCGGTACAGAAACCCATCAGGGGCGGTACAGACGGATCCCGACTCACGGAGATGGGAATACCCACACCGAATATTTTCACCGGTGGCCATAATTATCATTCACGCACCGAATGGGCATCACTTGAACACATGACGCAAATGTTCGACACGCTGGTCGAACTGACACATATATGGGGAGAATAAGAGAATGTACGAATATCATATTGAGGGCGGATTTCCGGTAAAGGGAACGGTAAAGGCAAGTGGTAACAAGAACGCGGCCTTGCCCTGCATTGCGGCGACAATTTTGACGGACAAACCGGTAATTTTGCACAATCTTCCCGAAATTGAAGATGTTCAGGTAATGCTGGAAATTGTCGAGTCGCTCGGCGGCAGTGTTCGCAAAATCGGTACGAACTCCTACGAGTTGACCACCTCGAATATTCTGCGGACAGATATTGCCGCGCAACACTCAAAAAAGATACGGGCTTCGATCCTCTTTGCCGGCCCGCTCCTTTCACGAGCAGGAAAGGCGGTGCTTCCTCCGCCGGGGGGAGACGTCATCGGCAGAAGACGTCTCGACACTCACTTTTTGGCACTGACCGAATTGGGAGCCCGGGTTGACATCGACGGACAGTTCACATTCACGGCAAACAAGCTTAAGGGACAGGATATTTTTCTTGATGAGGCTTCGGTTACCGCAACCGAAAACGCCCTTATGGCGGCGGTTCTTGCCGAGGGAACCACAATACTTGCCAACTGCGCCAGTGAGCCGCATGTCCAGGATCTGTGCAATCTCCTGAACCTGATGGGCGCACGGATTACCGGTATCGGCTCGAACACGCTGACCATTGAAGGTGTTGATACCCTTCAGGGAGCAGAATACACGATCGGTCCTGATTACATGGAAATCGGTTCGTTTATCGGTTTGGCGGCAGTCACCCACGGTCACCTTTCAATTACCGGCATAGCGCCACGGGATATGCGTCCCATAAAGATGGCTTTCGGGAAACTGGGAATCCGCTGGGATATCGACGGCAGCATGCTGACTGTACCTGCGCAACAAACCCTTCAGGTAAACACCGATCTGGGAGGCATGATTCCAAAAATAGATGATGCGCCATGGCCGGGCTTCCCGCCGGACTTGACGAGCATTATGACCGTCGTCGCAACACAGGTTGAGGGAACCGTGTTGATTCACGAAAAAATGTTTGAATCCCGCATGTTCTTTGTCGACAAATTGATCGGCATGGGTGCGCGCATTACACTGTGCGATCCGCACCGCGCGGTTGTTACCGGCCCAAGCGTGTTGCAGGGTTCCGAACTGGTCTCTCCCGATGTCCGCGCCGGTATGGCTATGGTTATTGCGGCCCTCTGCGCGCGAGGAGAAAGCGTTATACGGAATGTATATCAGATTGAACGAGGCTACGAGAATCTCGCGGCAAGACTGCAGGGTCTCGGAGCGCATATAGAACGCAGGCTAACCTGCTCATGACCGGAGGCCAGTTTTCTTATTCCGAGCGTTGTCCCCAGAAATAGAGGCATGAGAAAATAAATGACAGAGAAAGGGTTCCCAAAGTAAAAACCATTGCCATGGCGGGAGAACGATACACGAATACGGTTATTACGAGGCGGGCTATATAGCGTACAACACCGATCGTCATCATGAGAACGAATGGAATCAGGGGGAGAACAAGGACCCACCACGCCTTGAAGAAGGAATAGGGTTCCATTCGGTATTTCCACCCCAGCGTCAGCGCAAGGATAGAAATGACAAGAACCAAAAACGGATCGGAAAAACGGGCCAGCATATGGGTGATAACCGCACGGGAAGAAAAACCATACCTATCCGCCCGATCGGCAAAACCGGTCAATTCGGCAAGCGTCATGGTATCAAAACCGCGGTTCGCAGCTATAACTGCATTCAGTTCGCGATAGGGCATTTCCAACAATACGGAATATGAATCCGCTTCGCTCATAGCGCCTTCGAGTATCTGCGGAATCACCTCGATTTCGCGCCGGTCACGATCCACCGAGCGCAAAAGGATACGCGGCTGCGCTTCTTCATCCGAAAGCCGGTACGGGAACATCTTGGCATACGGTACGGCCAGCCGAAACACCAGGGAATACACCGGGTCAAAGCGAGCCATTTCAAAGTCGCGTATATACCACACATCGGTATTATTGTTTTTGGCATATGTCAGACCGCGCATACTGACAACATCGGTAAGCCCTCCCGGGGTTTTAATGGTGAATACAATATCACGGGCCGACTCAAATGCGCGAACGGACAGAGTTTCATCGATAAAGAAGGATTGCTGTAACAGCCCTTGCCGGGAAAGGGTCAAGAATCGCCCGACATCGGGGTCACGCAAACCGCTTTCTTTCTCGGCTTGCGACAGATCGTTGAAAATATAGTACGCACGCAAGTAATCGCCTGCATCCAGGGCTTCATACCCGTCCCGCTTGGTACGATACAGTTCTGCATCGTCCTTGGCCGAAAGAAGCGCACTACCCTCTACAATATGATTCCATCCGTCTGCGGCCAACCGGAGCGCATACTCCTTGTTTGGATCGGTATCGGAAGCCAGTCTCCATGCCAACATCGCATAATAATGCTGGGCATACCAATCCATTTGCGATGAGGCTTCCCTGGAAAGGTCAATCGCCGATATAACCGACAGCCCTTCAGGGTTGAGCACGTAACGCGACACGTCCTCCATGCCGGTTTTGTTTCCGTCAGCATACAGGGATTCTGCTTCCAATGCCAGGCTGTACCGAACGCGCTCAAGCAAGGACAACGCTTCGCTGCTATCAGGCCAAACTGCCAGAGCAAACTGGATGCGGATCTCGGCTTCAGCATATTCCCGTGCAGTAATATGCCGTGCTGCAAGTTCCATATTATTGGTATAGTCTGCGGTACGGGAAACAAGGGTTTCGCGGGTACGCAAAGAAAGGGGAACCACCCCCTCCGACAAAATAACAAAGACAGCAGACAGTACAATACACAGGGTAAAAGCACCTTTCAACCAGGCAATATGAACTTCCGACCAGCGTCTGACCGGTTCCTTCCGGGTACTGAATACTACTGCGTAGCCGGTCAATATGCCTGCAGTTTGCCAGGCCGGCAAGTAGTTGACAAATAGAAGCAGAACAGAGTGCATACGCCAGGACAATAGAAATGGCTCGATGAGCTGAACCGGAATATCCTGAAGAAAGGTATACGCAAGCGAAGCGATATATCCGAATACAAGAAACAGAAAAATAACCGGTATGACTTTCCGTGCTTCCTGCATGTTACACAGTCTCCTTTTGTCCTTTAAGGACACGGAAAATTGAAACCGGAATACCAATGATAATGACTATAGCCGCAAAAGCGGCATACACAACTGAAGCTGGATCTATTCCCGAATAAGGGATAAACGAAGTGATCACGACCCCATCCACATATTCCTGTACCAGACTATATCCGCCAAGTATGACGCAAAAAATCGCGGTACACAGTATCAAATTGAGCAATTTCCATCCGGTTGTATGAGAAACAAGCCATAAACAACCGACAGCACTGAAAAGAGCCCCGCTCAAGGCCATATACGCAAGCACAGACCTGTTTGTCGAGTTATACAGTCCTGACAACAATGCATTGACCGACGAATACGCAAAATTTCGTAACCAGGTACTCTCTGTGTACAAATCAACCAGGGGATCGACACCACCGGATGCCGGTGAAAGAGTCTCTCCACGATACACCAGGGATGTGTTTTCAGGATCATATTCCGCCCAGGGATAGACAGAAAGAACCGGAGTCCCCTCAGCGATTCCGTAGTCAACAATGACTACAGGCAAAACACGCGTGCCGGCAAACCGTTCATCGAACCACACGATTTTTCTGTTACTACCATCCGGACGAATAAAACCTGCTGTATGTACCGATTTTGAAAGTTCAACAGCCTTGCCGGTAATTGAAGAAAACGAGGCATCAAATAGATCCAGACCACGGTATGAAAGCGGAATACAAATGGTGGCTGATACTACAGCAAGTGCACACATAAGGGGTATCGAAAGGAAGAGAATCGTTTTATGTCTCATCAGATAAAGAACAACCATAAAGAAGGACAGCAGAAGACACAGCGGTACATAGACAAGCATCTGGCGGACTACAATCAGGAAAAAAGTCTGCGCATGATCCGTGATGAGAATCAATAAAGATTCATAGCTCCCTAATGTCACTGAAAACCCGATAATCAGCGACCAGAATAGAAAAAAAGCAGAAAATACTACAGGGATCTTCAATGCATTTTTCATACTAAAAACAGAGTACCATGCACATTCTGTCATTACAAGAACTTTTCCTTGTTCTACAATGAATTCCTGAATGATTTAACAAGTTATCCACAGGTTGTACAAAGTATTTTTCTGTAGAATACTGCATTTCGTTGCATGACAATGATTTGGATTGACAGCCAATTTTTGTATGAAAAAAGATACAAAAAAGATTAAGTTGTTATGTCACAATAATATAGAACTTTTGTTTACCACCCTGAACATTATCACTCGAGACAGGAGACAGGAAGAACAAAGAATCAAAGGCTTGTCTTGCAAAAGAATACATAGTTTATCAACAACTTATCCACAACACCCAAGAAAGTTCAAAGAGCAATCACCGGAATACAATTCTGTCAAGTAAAAACAAAAAAAAAGACCGGTTTAAACCGGTCCATCTCTTGAGGCCTTGCCACACATCATCCCAGGAAAACCTGGCCGTTATTATCTATTGCCAAAATAGTCTTACATTCAGAGCAACGAAAGCGACCAGCCTTGGTTGCCTTAAGCTTTTTGGAACATATCGGGCAGGCAAAGATTTTGGGAAAAATCTCCGATTTAATCTCGACACCACTCGATTTGAAAAAATCTACGGAATCAGGAAGCGAGTCTTTTATATTGAAAAATTGGGAAAATCCCAACAACTGAAAAACTTCATATACCTTGGGTTGAATCTCGAGAAGCACTACATCCCCGCCCTTGGGTTTGACCGTTTTCAGAAAAGCGGTAAAAGACCCGATACCGGTCGAGGAAACATAATTGAGCGCACCACAGTTAAAAATAAGCCGGGTATACCCGGCTTCAACTACTTTTGTCACCCGTTTCTGGAAAAAACTGGAGTTATATGTATCAATGTAGCCATTCAAGTATAAAACCACGCAACCATCTACATCTGTTACCTTCTCCAGACGTATTTTAAGGCTGTCATCCTTTTCATCGTCGAATCCGGGGATAATGCTGTTGTTATTCATATCACTCCTACCGTCCAGATTATCGGCATTTTCTCTAATATGATTACTATAAACATATTAAAATAAATTGTCAAACAAAGGTGGGCCGCCACGCCTTATCCACAGGAAGGATAACACCATTACAGGCCGAGTTTTCAAGCAAAAACATTGCAGCTCGGGCAATTTCTTCCCTGGTTACGGCTTTACCGTCCGGATTTTTTCGCTCAAGAGCTTTCAGGACCTCACCATCCAGATATTCAGTTTCAGCAAGCCCCGGACACAGCGCATTGCAGGTAATACCAAAGCGTGCGTATTCCTCGGAAACTGAACGAACCAGTGAACTCAATCCCGTTTTTGCTGCTGCATAGGCGGCATTTGTGCTGAAGCCACGAATCCGGTCTGTTCTGGTTCCCCCAAACAATAAAATCCGCCCCCACTGACGGGACATCATATGAGGTAAAACAGATGACACAAGCATACCGGGAAAGGTCAGATTGTCAAACACAATGGACAACCATTGATCCTCTGATGTGTCATGAACCGGCTTCTGCAAAAAAGGACCGCGAACAACACAAAGTATGTCTGCAGACCGGGCTTCCTGTAAAACTATATCCCGGTTTCCGGATTTATCAAGATCAAGTGCCAAAAAAGTACGATCAGGACCAGAGGGATACTCAACGGGAGAACCATGACGTCCGACACACACAATATGTGCACCCCGATCTGCCAGTCCCGAGCTTACCAGACTACCAAGCCCTCCGGTTCCCCCGACAACCAGGGCCTTTTTACCCGAAAAAACGTTTTGCATATACTCATAATAACTGACTGATATTGACAGAACAAGGGGAGAACCGGAAAATGACTGTGTGAAAGATATCCCCTGCCCGATCATCTTGTGTCGCCCAGAAGAAAGCCGGAATATCGGATCAGTATGCAGGGCGATGCTGAATGCAAATTGTCATGAGCTGCGAATTGTAGGCAATAAAAATGATTATTCAGATGAACAGGTTCGCATTCTGGCCATCCATGCAGCACCGGTATGGGAAAGCGCCACATTCTTTGAACCGACAATAGACGGATTACGTCAGGCGCTATCGGATTGCTCCATTTCAGCAGGAACCACCAGGCGTATGGGGCAAAAACGAAAATCCTGGGGCATGACTCCCGAACAATTCGCTGCTCATATTTTTTCCGCACCAATAGATACGAAAGCCGCCATTGTATTTGGCAATGAACGAACAGGATTAACCGACGCTGAACTGGAATGCTGCACACTGGCCGTCAATATTCCAACGAGTACAAGCTTCCCCTCTCTCAACCTGTCGCACGCTGTACAGATCATGACCTATACCCTTTTCCGTTTTGCAGACACCCGGGCCAGGGGATATGAAGCGGTAAGCACTGAACGGCTTGAGCGGGCAATGACCGGAATTGCACAATCAATAGAACGCATCGGATTGTATAGAAATCCGGGAGCAGAGAATAACACCCGGTTCCTTCAAGGTATTTTCGCCCGCGCCGCCCTGTCCGAAGGAGAACTTAAACGCCTGGAAAAACTGTTTGACCGCATGTCCTGGGTTAAAACACAATCGATTCCGGAAGAATAAACGGACTGGCTCCATCCTGCGGGGACCGTCGCAAGCAGGTGAACAATTCCCGGACATTACCCGGCCAAGGATAGTTCATCAACTTCTGGAGGGCTCCGTCAGTCAACTGTTTTTTTGAAGACCGCAAGCAAAGACTGGCAAGGAGCGGAATATCTTCCAGATGTTCGCGCAGGGGAGGCATGGTAAGCCGGTTCTCGTCAAGCCGATAAAAAAGATCGCTCCTGAACCGCCCGGAACGCACACACGAAGCAACATCCTGATTCGTCGCGCAAATAAGCCTGAAACGAACAGTACGCCTGCAGTTAGTACCAAGTCTGCATATAACACCATCTTCAATAACCCGCAGGAACTTCGCTTGCAGGGAAAAATCCAGATCGCCGATCTCGTCAAGAAACAATGTTCCCTCATGAGCTTGTTCAAACAACCCGGGGGTATCCACCGCAGCAGTGTAGCTTGACGGAAGGGTACCAAAAAGAATACTTTCGGCAAAACCGGAAGCGAGACAACTGGCGTTATAAGTAATAAACGGTCCTCGGGAAAAGGAAGACAGGTAATGCACGACATGAGCCGCAACATCCTTGCCGGTTCCGGACTCACCCTGAATCAGGACCGGGGCAAGAGAATTGCGCCAGCTTATCAGTTTTTCACGGATCCTGTTAATAGCAGGACTTTTCCCGACAAGGGTTTTCGTCCCTTCAGCGGAATCCCAGGAGGGCAACGCTTCGCAAACCGAATTAATATCCGGCTTGACCGTTTCGAGAAGGGCAGTTATGCGGGAAAATATGCGGTCATAATCGCAGGGAATCCTGAAATAGCCGGCAACGCCGGCATCCCGGGCAAAGGTTACCAAAGAAAACGAATACTCACGGGTAAGAACACAAAGGGGGGAATCAACCAACAGATTTGAAACCTGACATAATAATTCAGGTACATAGCAACCCCTGAGGGCCAGATCAAAAAGAACACAATCGGGAGATTCGCGCTGAATGTGGTCAAAGGCTTCTTCCGGTTTGTCAGTATGTGCTATTGACCATGTTCCGCCCGACAAACGTTCCACAACGGCAACATCTGCAACTGTTGACGTAATGTACAACACCTTTCGCAATCCGCGGCCTCCTGGGCCGGCCGAATACCACGAAGTCTCACAATCAAGCGGTTATACGGAACAGCCGGTTAATTATAAGTAGCACATTATACCACAGGTATTGAAAAACCCGCAGCACGCGAAAAGGATTTTTTATGATTTCAGGAAGATATTCCAACCCGCGGTCAAACATCTTCTCGGATATTCGTCGTTTTCGTTCGGAGAAAATGTCGATGACATCGGCGCTCCATAGAAAGATTCCGTTATGAAGCTTCATGCGGTTCCTATGTATCCACCGCTGTCCACCCGGCACGCCATCTCCGACAATAACCAGAGACGGATGCGCCTTGGTGATGGCGGTCATGATTTTCTTTTCCATAGTTTTATGATAGTACCCGGGGAAACGACCAACCAGGGATACGCGCGGGAAGGTACTGCGTACATTCCGTTCAGCCTGTAAAAGACTTTTCTGGTGGGCTCCAAACAAATAAAGAGACTTGCAGTACTGATCCAGCACGGATAAAACCGAAATAATGAGCGAAAAAGGGTAATAACGAACCGGTTGGGTACGTTTCAGGAAGAGAACCCCGCGGATAATACTGCGAGAAACTGGCAACACGAGGGCGGCGCTGGTAACCATGTTCCTGAATTCTCCATTGTGACGGGCACGAAGGAGATCCCACAGAGTCAGCATCATAATATGGCAGGGTTCATTACGCTGTAAAAGACCCAACACGGTCTGTTCAAGTTCCTCGGGAGGAACGATATCGAGAGGAACTTTTAAAAAGTTTATTCTTTCAACTGCCACTTGTCTTGCTCCGTCAATAAAACCTGCACAGCCGCTATTCCATAAAGGGCAGCGGTTTCGGCCCTCAGCACATTCGTATCGAAATGCACCGGCTGAAAACCCGCTTCCTCAAGCAGACACATTTCCCCGTCAGAAAGCCCGCCTTCTGCACCGATAGCAAGAGCGACCACTTCGGGGTGTTTTTCAAGATACCCATGCAACGAGTTTCGCGCAAGAGGGGCTTCGGTCAAAACCAGAGCCGCAGAAGCTTGTTGCCCACAGAGTTCTGTCATTGTACCGGGAATGTCTCCCGGCTCGATCACCTCATGTATCTGCGTCGCTACCGGAGAGCCGCTTTGTTGAAGAGCTTCCCGCACAATACGCTGCCACCGCCCCGATTTACTGTCGCCCAGGGACTCCGCAGTCCGGACAAGGGAACGTTCTCCGGCTACCGGCACTATATGGGAAACGCCCGTTTCCGTAGCCTGGCGAATCACCTGATCCATTTTTTGACCTTTCAGTATCCATTGAAAGAGCACAAGGGGAGTAAAGCAAGACTCAACAGCAGGCTGAGACTCCGATGACCGTTGTATGTCCTGACAGGAACAGAGTGACAGCAGAATCGTACGGTGCTCACGATCGACGCGCTCGACGATAGCTCCGGAAAGTCCGCCATGAGGAAGGCGAACCTCCAGGGTATCCCCCTCGGTGGCTCGCAACACCTGCACTAAATAGCGGTACAAACTTCCCGTCAAGGTATACCGTCCGTCAGCATCGGCGGGATGATCAAGAACAAGTTGCCTCACTGCACGGAATCCGCTTCTTTTGACGCCTCGAGTTCCTGCATTTCCCGTACTGTACGGGTTGATTTCAACAAATGCGGAACCGTCCCGGAAAGCAACACATCGACAGCGGATCGAAGCTGTACATCATATTCAAGGTCATACAGGGGACTGAGATGAGTGCGATAAAACTCCTGCAGAACCAGTCGTTTCAGTACACGCTTTTCAACTTGATAATCACGTGCAAGAAGGGCAACAAATGCCTCTATATCCTTGTCAGGAAGAGTATCTTTTCCGCTCACAAAATCTGAAAGTTTACTTGTCTGCAACAACTCGCTGAGAGCCTTTTCTTCCTCAACGGTCATTTCAGGAAAACTGACCGCAAGATCCGGAATGATACCGGTCTTGTCAATGTTTGCATCACTGGGCGTGTAATAACGTGCCATGGTAATCTTCATGGCATCCTGATTTTGCAGCTCGACAACTTGCTGCACGGAACCCTTGCCAAAGGTTGTCTCGCCAACCAAATAGGCAAGCCGATAATCTTTGAGGGCACCGGCCAGGATTTCAGCTGCACTCGCAGAACCCTTGTTGATAAGCACCACAACAGGTTTATCCCCGGTAAACAAAGTTGTTCCCTGCCGGGCACGGAATTCACGGTTTTCCCAGGATATTCGGGAACGGGTGGATACAATTGTTCCGGAAGAAATAAATGCATCCGCTACATCCACCACACTGGTAATAAGGCCTCCGGGATTATTTCGTAAATCGATTAACAGGGAGGAATACCCGGAATCGCTGAAGTGTTTCAGCGCGTCCTGCACCCGTTCGGCGGTTAACGGGGTAAACTCTATGATCCGCAAATAGCCGATACCGTTGTCCATCATTTGGTATTTGACGGTAGGAACTTCGATGAGGGCACGGGTCAGGGTAACGCTATAATCGAGCGCCTTCCCGCGGCGCATCTGAACCGTTACCGGAGTGCCGACCGGGCCGCGAAGCCGGGAGAGAACATCTTCCATGGATATTTCAGCAGTGGATTGGCCGTCTATGGAAATGATAAAATCGCCGGGTTGTATGCCGGCCCGCCAGCCCGGAGTATCCTCAATGGGTGATGCAACCTCTACCCAGGCGGGCTTCTCGGGAGTTGACTCGATCGGCTTTGTAATGGAAAGGCCAACCCCACCGAAAGATCCGGTCGTCGTATCCCGTAAACTGAGGCTTGTCATGCTGTCGCTGTCAATATACGAGGTATACGGATCACCGATTGACTCGAGCATTCCCTTTATGGCGCCCTCATACAACACCTCGGGATCAACCTCGTCAACATAGTTCTTTTGGATAAAATTGTACACATACTGAAAAAGCTGCAAAAACCGTTCCTGATTGGCAGCCCCGGAGGTATCCTGTGCAACAAGAGGTGTCCCGACAAGCACAAACAAGAGAAGCGCAAGCGAGAATATACATGAACTGATCCAGATTTTTTTCGTAGTCATAGGGTTATTGTCCGTCTGGAGCATCCCTTTGTCAAGAAGACCGGGCTATTGACCGTAGTCAATATGTTGCGTAAACTTCTGTATAATGCAAAAGGGCAAGCTGTTTTATCCAATCCTTCTATTGTATGAACTTCTCAGGCTGGGTCTTCTTCTTGCCGACAGCATTCCTGCGGTCCCGTCAAGCAACCGACTGGCCCTCTTTGCGGCCATACCACTCCTGTGCATCCTGCCCCCGCTCGTCTACATGCTTATATTGGATGAAAGAAGATTTGCCGCCTGGCTTATCCTGATAATCTGGATCAAGGCGCTTTCTCTTCCCGTTTGGCTGTGGTTTATACTGTCGTCAACAGGCGGGGTTCTGGCACCAAACCCCTTACAGGATGTTTCACTGCTTGCCACGCTCGCTACAGCGGTTCTTCTGCTTGCAGGAGACTTTATTTCCGGCATTACCTGTTACAGGAGACATTCACGCCTATGCATGTAATTCCAGTCGCAAGCGGAAAAGGTGGAGTCGGTAAAAGCCTCCTCTCGGCCAATCTGGCCATAGCGCTCTCCCAGGCAGGAAAAAAGGTCTTGCTTGCGGATCTCGACCTTGGTGCATCAAACCTGCATCTTGTCCTTGGCGTACAATCGCCCCGCACCGGCATCGGCACCTATTTGTCCGGGAACGGAACCTTCGAGTCCGTTATTCATGCAACCTCATACGAAGGCCTTTCCTTCATTCCTGGCGATTCCGAAATTCCGGGTTTGACCTCGCTTCGCAATGCGCAAAAAAATACGCTGACCAAAAACATGCTCAAACAGGATGCTGACTATCTTATTCTTGATCTGGGAGCCGGTACCCATTTGGGAATTCTGGATTTTTTCCTGATGTCGCATAAAGGTATTATTGTGACAGCGCCGTCTGTTACTGCAACCTTGAATGCGTATCTTTTCCTGAAAAATGCGGTTTTCAGGCTGATGTACAGTTCGTTCAAGAAAGGATCGCCCGCCTGGAAGCGGCTGGAAGAACTGAAAAAAGACAGCTCTTCGTTACAGCGCATGTATATTCCCCGTATTATCGAAGAAATTGCGAAGGTCGACCCGGACAGCGCCTCGGTTTTTACACACAGGGCGTCACAATTTCACCCCCGACTGGTACTTAACATGATTGATGACCCGAAGGATGCTGACAAGGCCCTGAAAATTCGAAGATCGTGCAGCGAGTACCTGAATATTGATCTTGAACATCTTGGGGTAATTTACCGGGACTCCGTACAGGATACCGCGCTTGCCTCCCGATTGCCCGTTATAGTCTATAAACCCCAGTCAATACTCTCCCAGGCCGTCTACCGCATTGCTGACAAAATCATACAAAGCGAAAGCGATGAACCGGATGAAATTGACTTTGACACCTTCAGCGATGAGACCTTCCAGTCGGCCGAAATGGAAGCGAACATAGATTTTGATTCAAAGATGACATATGTTGAGGAACTGGTCGGAAGCGGGACCCTGTCGATGGGAGATCTTGCCGAAACGATCAAGTCCCAGCAGTACGATATAGGCGTTCTGAAAAAAGAAAACCAGCTGTTGAAAACCAAGCTTGCAGAAGCCCTCAAGCAAGGCTTCACGCTCTAGTCAGGCAGGAGATGTATGGGAAAAACGGCCTGGCGTCTGGAAAAGAATGAACGTACCCAACGGCTCTACCTGAACATACCGGCAGGTCTCACCGAGGAACAATATCCCTCATATGAAGATATTCTTGCGGCGGCAAAGGATTACACGCTGGACGAAAGATACCTTCTGCGCAAGGATATTCTTGAACACTCTCTGCAAAAGGCACTATCCATCATTGGTGATGAATATGCCCTGCCGGTCGAGATAGAACAGGGATTCGATGCCCGGCTAATAATTTCCCCGGATAAAATCAGGGCAAGCCTGTACATACGAAAATCACGGGATGCACACAATCCCCTTGATATGAAACTCATTTCCACGGTCCTGACCAATTCCCATCTGAAAGATCTCGATACCGAGCGCATCAAAAAGGATATTCTTGCTTTCCGCGATTCCCCTGCCATGGAGTTGTCCGATTACCTGTTATGCGAGGGAGTGGCGCCGGGTCGGGGCCCCGATCGGGAAGCGATACCGGACCTGGAATGGATGGAAGGCGAGGATAGGGAGCGTGTATTACCACTGCTTCGCGCATATACCGCAAAGAAAGGAACGGTCAAAGGCGACACAGCGATTCCCCCTGACGACAAGGACACGCAGATGGCCTTTGTACGCGCAGGCCACATCATGTATGTTATTTCCCCGCCGGAGACGGGTTCTCCGGGGACCGATGTATATGGCAAAACGCTCCCCGGCTTGCCGGGTAATGACCCGCTTATCAGGCTTTTTGAAAACGTCAGTCTTTCTCCCGGAGGCATACGGGCAGAGAAGGACGGAATCGCGCTGGCAAAATCAATAAACGGCGCATTGTATATACGGGTTGTATCTTACCGGGAAGGAAGTCTTAAAGTCAGTGTCTCGAAGAACAAGATGGAAGCCTTTCTGGAAATTGACGCTGAACGGGGCGCCGGAACACCGGTAACGCTCGATATGGCTCGTGCATTGCTGGAAAAGGAAGGGATTACCGGCAATATCGATACACAATACATTTCCGATTCAATTCAACAGGTTCGGACAACCCGAATTCCCCAAACAATCCGGATAGTCGAAGGATTGGAACCGGTCAAGGCCGGCGGGGCAAGAATACAGTGGTTCAGAAAACCGGATACCGTAAAAAAAGGCTGTCAGGTCAACGCAGAGGAGCGCATTCTCTCTATAACCCGTTTTCCGTCGGGAGCTAACGGTATCAATGTATTCGGAGAAGAAATTGCATCCTCGACCGCACTGGAAGTCGCCATACCGGACCATGACCCGAGCATTCGGGAAGAAACCGTATCGGGGAATCAGGAAGAACGCCAATTCTTTGCGGCGGTTTCCGGCGAACTTCATCTGGATAACAATAAACTGTACATCAGCGACACCCGTGAAATTACCGGCGATGTAGGGCCGGAAACCGGAAACATTGACTTCCCCGGCAATCTGGTTTTGTACGGCAACGTTGACAAGGGCTTCGCGGCAAAAGCACACGGTACGCTGACGCTTTCGGGAGACGCATCCGCATCACTCGTGTCTGCCGAGATTTCCGTCATGATGAGTGGCGGCATCAGAGGCGCGGGAAAAGGAACAGTCTGGGCAAAACAGGCCATACGCATCGGGTTCGCCGAGAATGCCCGTTTATTGGCCGGACACGATATTACTGTCGAAAAGTATTGTTTCCAGACGATAGTCAAAACAAACAGCCGCCTGATTATCAATGGTTCTCCGGGAGTATTGCTTGGCGGTAGCATCCGCGCATCAAAGGGTGTCGAAGTAGTCGAATTGGGGTCGCCAAAAACCATCAGAACGACAATATCATTCGGCCAGAACTATCTGGTCAGCGATCAAATTGAAGTGTGCGAAAAGGAAGCTGCCCAGATCAAGGAAATGGTCAACCGGATCAATACCCAGATGCAAAAAATACCGCCCACCGACCCACGCATTCACGATTTGCGGAAAAAGAAACTGGAATTACTGAAACGCAACGATAAACTGACTGTTCGCATTTTTACATTGAATGAACAATTTGAAACCCATATACTGTCCCACATCCGGGTTGAGAAAACGGTATATCCCGGCGTCATTCTGGAAAGCCACGGTCGCTATTATGAGGTCAGGGAACCGCGAAGTCATGTTATCTTCTCGTTCGACCAGATAACCGGCCAGATTACCTGCAATCCGATTCCGGACAATGAGGAGTAACACATGTTTATGAGCTTGAACTATCCATCATGGATACAGCCAGAAATAATACCCGGCTTTCCCCTGCTTCGATGGTATGGTCTGATGTACCTCTTTGCCTTTGCCACTGCCTGGCTCATATTCCGAATACAGGTAAAAAAGGGAGAACTGCAAAAAGCCGCCGGTATTTCCACTATTACGGATGATGACGTTCTGTCCTTTTTTACCTGGGGCATTGCCGGACTCCTGATAGGAGCGCGAATTTTCGCAGCCCTTGTCTACGATACAAAAGGTATTTACTGGCAAAAGCCCTGGCTCATTTTCTGGCCGATATCTGACGGAAAATGGACCGGTCTGCAGGGAATGTCATATCATGGCGGCTTTATTGGCGGATTTATCGGAATGTATGCCTGGACAAAAAAATACAAACAACCCTTTTTTGCCTGGATAGATACCATGGCAGCATCGATACCGCTTGGCTATACCTTCGGAAGACTGGGAAACTTCCTGAATGGCGAACTTTTCGGACGGGTTACGACCAGTCCATTGGGAATGATTTTCCCCGGTGCAGAACGTTTCCCTCTTTCCGAATCCTGGGTTCGCGAGGTAGCAGAAAAACTGTCCCTTCCCGCACCTGAGGGGGCACTGACCATAAACCTGCCCAGGCATCCAAGCCAGCTGTATGAGGCACTGTTTGAGGGTATCATCCTGTGGCTCATCATCTGGTTCATTTTCAGGAAGAATCGGCCATTTAACGGTATTATTACCGCGGTATACGCAATCGGATATGGCGTGTTCCGCTTTGTCATTGAATATTTCCGCGAACCTGACGCAGATCTCGGATACCGGATTACCCGGGACGGGAACCCGTCCCCGACCTATCTGTTTGAGTCTGCACTGAATCTTTCAACCGGACAGATACTGTGCCTGCTCATGATTATTGCCGGGATTGGCATACTCATTACACAGTCGATACGGAGCAAAAAAAATGGCAGGTGACCGCATTCACCTTATGAGCGAATATAATGACATGCTCGATGAGGTTCGCTCGCTCCTGTACCGCCTTCTTGAATTCAGCGAGGATGACTACTCGGAAAAGAAAACCCTCGCCAAGCGGGAAGTAAGCTTTGCCTTGAACGAGCTGAGAATTCGCGTGGAAAACCTGTAATACCGGCAACAAAAAACCAAACCTGCAACGTAGTCCGAACGCGGGGGCTCCGCGCAGTGCCAGAGACAAAAAAAACCGGAGCGCCTTGCTCCGGTTTTTTTTGTCGGTCAGACCCGCTTTACGCCGTCTGCCCCATTCTATCAAGTTTATTTGGCAATAATCCCGGCAAGAGCTTCCGCGGTGAACCCGAGGTGCTCGGCAACGGCGTCGGCGGGGCCAGACTCTCCAAAACGGTCAACAGAAAGGATATCGGAGGCGGCAGCCCATCCTTCCCAGCCCGTGCGGACGCCAGCTTCGGCAACCACGATGCGCACAGATCCCTTTTTCCCGCCGATAATGGCTTCCTGAATGGCTGCAGGCTGGGACTCAAAGAGCTCTTTGGAGATGACCGACACAACACGGACTTTCTTTCCCGTAACCTGGGAGGCAGCCTTGAGGGCCAGAGAAACCTCGGAGCCGGTGGCAAGAACCGTAACGTCGGGAGCATCGGCGGCTTTACGCACAATGTAGGCACCACACTCGGCGGTATGCTTCCAGTCGGGATCATCCTTGGTAAACACAGGCAGATTTTGCCGGCTCAAGGCAAGGGCAACCGGGCCGTCAGTGCGCGCAAGAGCCATTTTCCACGCAATAAACGATTCCTCGGCATCGGCAGGACGATACACATGAGCGTTCGGAATTGCCCGGAGAGAGGCAATTGTTTCAACCGGCTGATGGGTCGGGCCGTCTTCTCCCAGATAGATGGAGTCGTGGGTAAGCACGTAGACGGCGGGCAACTTCATAAGGGAAGCGAGCCGGAATGCCGGTCGCAGGTAATCGGAGAATACCAGGAAGGTCGCGCAGAACGAGCGGAAACCGCCATGCAGCTGGATTCCGTTCGCAATTGTCGCCATGGCGAACTCGCGGATACCGAAATGGAAGTACCGGCCGCCGCGGCTTTCGGCGCCATAGGCGCTTGCGCCCTTGATGGCAACAGCGTTGGGTCCCTGAAGGTCTGCAGAGCCGCCAACCAGATTGGGCAGTACCTGGGCGAAGGCATTGAGGGCTGCATTGGATGCCGTTCGGGTGGCTACACTATCGCCTTCCTTGTATGCGGGCATCTGGGCCTTGGCAAGGGCTGCGGCGGACACACCGCCGGGAGCGAAGGCGGCATCCCACATTGCGCGCTCTTCGGGGAAGCGGGCAGACCAGGCGGCAAACATGTCGTTCCAGGCCTTTTCACGGGCAGCCATGTCCTTGCGTGCTTTTTCGAAAAAGCTGTATGCCTCGGGAACAACCTGAAAATCCTTTGCGGGATCAAGGCCGAGGGATTTCTTTGCTGCGGCGACACCTTCGGCACCAATGGGGGCTCCATGGGCTTTGGCAGTACCGGCTACCGAATCGGCACCCTTACCGATAACGGACTTGAGCATGATGAGACTGGGCCGGCCGTCTTTCTTTGCCTGGGCAACGAGGGATTCAATCTGGCCGTAGTCATACATGCTGCCGGAGAGGACCTGCCAGCCGTAGGCCTCATATCGTTTGGCGACGTCTTCGCTGAAGGTCATGTCGGTGGAGCCGTCAATGCAGATGCGGTTTTCATCGTAAAAGACAATCAGCTTGCCCAACTTGTAATGGCCGGCAAGGCTTGAGGCCTCGGAGGCGACACCTTCCATCAGGCAGCCCTCGCCGACAAGGGCATAGGTATAGTGGTCAACCAGGTTGAATTCGGCCGTATTAAAGCGCTGGGCGAGCATTGATTCGGCAATAGCGAGACCGACCGCATGGGAAACGCCCTGACCAAGAGGGCCGCTTGTGGCCTCTACGCCATCAGTATAGCCGTATTCGGGATGACCAGGGCAGCGGGAACCGATCTGACGGAAGGCCTTGATGTCATCCAGAGTAACCTTGTAACCGGCGAGATGCAAAATGGAATAGAGCATCATCGAGCCATGGCCGGCAGACAGAATAAAACGGTCACGGTCAATCCAGGCTGAATTGGCCGGATTATGTTTCATGATTTTTCCATAAAGAACCGCAGCAAGCTCTGCGGTTCCGAGAGGCAGCCCTGGATGTCCGGAATTGGCCTTCTGGATAGCATCCATCGAGAGGCTCCGTACCGACAGGGCGACGGCGTCAAGTTCTTTACTCATTATAAATCTCCTTATACTCACAGGTATTGTTGTATACTGGCCGTCAATTCGGCAGTATCAGGTTTTTTGCGTAGCAAGGCCCGAAATGAATCTTGCTGAAAAAGATACGATAAACGGGAAAGTATGCGCAAGTGACTCTGCGACCCGTTGGATAAAATGACAAAGAAAACATATACAGGCTTTCCGTCCATGGCTTCAAAATTGAGTGGCTTGTCAAGAAAGCAGACAAATATGCGTTGATCTTCAGGCTTACTGATCAATGGGGATCGGGGATGGGGAACCGCAATTCCATGTCCGATAGACGTTGTCATTATGCGCTCGCGCTCAACCAGGCTGTCACGAAACAATCCGGCGTCAAGACCAGATGGCAAATCCAACTGCTGACACAGTTCGGTAAATATCTCCTCGACGGTGGAGCCGCCAATATTGTAGTGAACACCGCCTTGCTGTATCATTCCGAGTATATCGTCGGACTCATTCATTGCAGTGATTCTCCTTTTTATTCTTTATAACAGAAAATCTTCTCTTGAGCAGCTCCGGCATCAGTTCTTGTATCATGGTCCGGGTTTCGAAGAAACTGTCCTCCATGCCTTCAATGGAAGCCCACATTGACTCGTAATCAAGAGGTTCGTCATTTTGCGGAAAATCCAGATTGAACAGCGACGAGACGGTATGGTTCATGATCTGTCCAAGAATGACAGCGCCCTGCTCCGGAATTGAGTCGGGCAGGATACGGGAAAACTCCATCTCGCCCAAAAAGAGCATGAGCGCATTATGCAAGTCCACAAAACGATTGCGTAATTGTCCCCGTTCATGATCTGCAAAGCGATTATACCTGTTCATCTCGATATGAAACCGGATAGCCATTGATTGCGCTACCATCGGAAGGCTTACTCCCTTGCCAAGATACCGGGAGGGAACCATGCGAGCAAGGGCTGCATCTACATTCTTTTCACCGCGAAACAGGGCATCGAAAATATAGGAATCCATCAAAAAAGTGTTAAGCGGCAAGCCGAGGTGCAAAAAGGCTTCATCGAGAATGTTTTCACCGCTGTTCGCCATGGGCATAACCCAACTTTTTTGTGAGGGAATATCCTGACCGGCAAACCACAGCCGTGTTTCAACGCCGTATGGCTCAATGGCTATTCTCTTTGACCAGGATAAAAACTCGTCCATTGTAGCCGCATGAGGTGAAAATAGGGTGTTACGGCCCAGAAACCATGCATGGGCAAGCTGTTCGTCAATGCTTGAGCCCGTACCGTTTCTCCCGAATGCAATTTCCAGGGAGGATTCCATTGCGTGCATCCACCGTTCTTTTTTTTCAGCATCAATCATACTGGCGGGAAGGATTTCAATATCGAATGCACCAGCAGTCCAATCGTACTGGGTCGCAAGAATTCGATCCCCGGGAGAAAATCCGCTATTCCAGTATACCTGCCGAAAATCAACCGCACTCAGAACAAAACGAGAGGGGATTTCAAAACCCTCAACGGAAAACAAGCCATCATTTTCTTCATTGTCAAGCGCAAGATATTGGGGTGTATATTCCTCGCCAAAAAGGGAATAATGATGACTTACCTCGGTATAGGAAACCTCAACGCGCACGCGTGGCAGCAGCTTGCCCTTGAAACGGAACGTCAGTTCATGGGGTAAAATACCGGGATTGGTAAAGGGAACAAGTCGGGAGCCGGGAAAAAACACGCCGGCTGAAAGTTCTGTTCGGTCCGGAACAATGACGCAGGGTTTTCCGGTAAAAAGAGCCAGACGGCTTATCCACACATCATTTAGATCCGGAGCGTCTGAATCCGTATACGCCAATTGATGGAAGGACAGGAAAGAAGAAACCTCCATGGCAAAGATTTCTGACAGCGGCTCGCCGACAAAACGGAGCAAGTCTTTCAATGTAAATGGCTCAAGTCGGGTTTGCAAAAAAAAAGCGAGCCGTTCTTCGTGAAAATCAAACATCAGGGTAATAGTACACGAAAAGGACCCGGTGTGGAACCTCCCGAAGCAGGAAGCCAACAGGTACATACCGATCCAGAATCAGTCTCTTACCACCCTTGTGTTGTATCATTATGATACAGCATAACTGA
The DNA here is from genome assembly GCA_001604385.1 of Spirochaetales bacterium Spiro_09. GTDB lineage: Bacteria > Spirochaetota > Spirochaetia > Treponematales > Treponemataceae > Teretinema. The sequence goes on from LVBK01000004.1 coordinate 95,633, forward strand.
GCCTTATTGACCCTATTGGTTCAAATTTTCACGTTCCTGACAGCAGTCCAGGCGATCACGGACAGAACGAGCAATTCAAGGAGACTAATTATTCTTTATAATACAACGATATAATACTTTCCGACTGTTTTCATGAGAGTTGGCACGATTTTTGCTTGATAATACATGTAGACCTGCAATACAGGTTCTACAAAAGCCCGCGACCGGAACACTGAAGGTCACGGGACAACAATACACATCATACCTTTTAAGGAGGTTCATTATGAACACACTGAGTCTTTTCAATCCAACCTTTGCATCGGATATCTTCGATGCTTTTGACCGGGGTCTGGGCCTTTCTTCAGGGGCAGTACCGCAAGCGGTATACTCGCCCCGCGTGGATGTAGTGGAAACCGCACAGGCCTATGTAATGGAAATGGATCTTCCCGGGCTTACAGAAAGCGACGTGGAGATTAACCTCAAAGACCGAGTTCTTTCCATTGCCTCGATTCAGGATGCAAAGAAAGAAGAAAACAAGAAAGACGATAAGGTAGAATACCTTATAAGAGAGCGCAGAACAGTCAGCTTTGCCCGGAAGTTTACCCTTCCGCAGGATATTGACGCGGAAAAAGTAGAGGCGAACTTTAAAAACGGAGTACTTACGATTACCATTCCGCGCAAGCCGGAAAGCCAGCCCCGACAGATACTGATCAAGTCGGCATAAGGGAGAGAACGGGCAGACCCCTGCGGGTCTGCCTCTTTTTTTTATCCTGCCGGCAGGGCGGTTCCTGTTGCAAAAGGAGACGCCTCACGGTAGTATGCCCCTCATGAAAACACAAACAGCAACGCACAACGGGGGCACACCCCCATCCCAAGCGGTAAAAGAAACCGCTCCCACAGGAACCCGTTTCTTGCCGGTATTGACCGGACTCTTTGTCGGGGTTCTGATTCTCTCCAACATTCTTGCGTCGAAAATGGTACAAATCGGGCCATTTGTTTTTGACGGAGGAACTCTTCTGTTTCCCCTTTCCTACATTTTCGGAGATATTTTAACCGAGGTATACGGATACCGGGAATCGAGAAAAGTAATCTGGACCGGTTTTTTCATGCTCGGCATTATGACCGTTCAGATTGCCATTATCGGCGCACTTCCCGCCGAGCCGAACTGGCCTTTCCAACAGGACTTTTCGAACATTCTGATGCAAATGCCCCGAATTGCGGCTGCAAGCATGATTGCCTATTTCGCCGGCGAGTATTCCAATTCAGTTGTTCTTTCACGGATGAAAGTAGTTACTGGCGGAAAATACCTGTGGGCCCGTACTATTGGCTCAACCCTCGTTGGACAGGGGTTGGACAGCCTGATATTTGTTGCGATAGCCTTTGCAGGTTTGTATCCGGTCGGGGTCCTTGGCCTCATGACGCTTTCAAATTACCTGTTCAAAACAGTAATAGAAGTCCTGTTTACGCCCCTCACCTATCTCTGCGTCAATTTTGTCAAGAGAAGTGAAAAAACCGATGTCTATGACACCGATATAACTTACAATCCGCTCCCCGGAACACGCTAACCGGATTCCTTCACAGACAATGGCGCGCAGGATAGAGGAAACCTCGCGCCGTTGAAAAACAGAATCACCCGATTCCCGGTGTATTATATTCACCCTTTCAATAAACGGTAAAATCCGGTATACTGTGAAACCATGGGACAAACCTTTGTTTTTGTGAACCAGAAAGGCGGAGTGGGTAAAACAACCTCTGCCATCAATATTGGAGCATACCTTGCGCTTGAGGGAAAAAAGACCTTGCTTGTTGATTTTGACTCGCAGGGCAATATGACTTCAGGTGTCGGCGTAGACCGTGATAAGCCAACGGTTTACGATTTGCTGGCTGGTTCAGCGACGGCAGAGACAGTAATCCGCCAGTCGGTCATTCCCAATCTTTCAGTCATTCCTGCTTCCATCGACCTCTCCGGAGCGGCCATTGAACTGGTTGACCAGGAAAAACGGGAATACTTTTTGAAGACAGCCCTTGCACCCATCAAGGAATCATTTGATTACATACTGATCGATTGCCCGCCATCCCTCGGAATGCTCACACTGAACGGTCTCGTGGCAGCCGATGGAGTACTGATTCCCCTGCAATGCGAATACTTCGCTCTTGAGGGATTAACCCTTCTCCTGCAGACAGTCAAACGGGTACAGAAAACACTGAATCCAGAACTGTATATCGGGGGCATCTTCTTTACCATGTACGATTCCCGGACCCGACTAGCCCAGGATGTAGTCCAGCAAGTCAAGTCCTATTTCAAGGACCGCGTTTTTACCACAATAATCCCCCGAAATGTCAGACTTTCTGAAGCACCATCCCATGGAGTGCCCATTTGCAAGTATGATGCCTTGTGTGTCGGAGCCCGGAGCTATGAAAAACTTGCGAAAGAGGTAATTGAACGTGGCTAAAACCGGTGGCCTCGGCAGAGGCTTGAACGCGCTTCTGGAAGATGACAGGCAGGAATTTGAAACAGCGGCGGGCAGCACCCGGACAGATTCGGCAAAACCGGCTCAGGGTGCCGGAACCGAGCTATTCGTAAACCCTGCCCTTTTAAAACCAAACCCCCATCAGCCAAGACAGGAATTCGACGAGGAGGCACTTCGCGAACTGGCGGATTCCATACGTGAACACGGTATCATTCAGCCTATAATTGTCGAGAAAAACGGCGAGGACTCCTACTACATCATAGCCGGAGAGCGCAGAACCCGTGCGGCACGCATGGCAGGGCTCACGAGTGTACCGGTAATTATTAAGAAATTCTCGGAAGAGCGTAAGCTGGAAGTTGCGCTTATAGAAAACATTCAGCGGGAAAACCTCAATCCCGTCGAGGAAGCGCAGGCCTATCACCAATTAATGACGTTGGGAAACCTGAGTCAGGAAGAAGCTGCTGCTCGCGTCGGAAAAAGCAGATCGGCGGTTGCAAATGCCTTGCGTCTTCTTAAACTGCCCGAGGATATGCTGTCATCACTTGCGTCGGGACAACTTACGCCCGGACACGCCCGCGCCATACTCTCAATCATCAACCCCGCTGACCAGCGCATCCTGTTCGGCCGCATCATCGGCAACGGGCTTTCAGTACGTGACACCGAACGAATGGCCGGCGAACTGAACGCTGGAAGCCGCGCCGGTGCATCCGGAACCGCAGGAAACCCAAAAAAAGAAAAACAGAGCGCTCCCTCCGATATAGAGGCACAGAATCTCGAGCAGAAATTCATAGACGTTCTTGGTACAAAGGTAACCATAAAAGGAAATCTTGAAAAAGGTTCCATCGAGATTGCCTACTTTTCACGCGATGATCTCGACCGTATCTATGAACTGATCAACTCCGCCGGACAATAAACTCGCGCTGGGGAGTTTTTTCAAATAGTTCAAATTTCGTCTTTTCCGCCTCGTACAGGGACTCCTGTACCCTGAACGGTTTTTCGCCCTGTACCGGCGTTCGTCTAACCCATGAACCGTCAGGCTGTAAATAATGGGCTTTCGTGTTATCGCTAAAATACAGCTGCAATATATCAAAGACGCTTTTTCGGATCGATTCCTGATATACCGGAAACATCAATTCAATACGCCGGTCAAGGTTTCTGCTCATCCAGTCGGCGCTTGCAAGATACAGTTCATCGGAACCGCTGTTTGCGAACCAGAAAATGCGGGTATGTTCCAGATAACGGTCGATGATACTGACGACCGTTATATGTTCGCTCATGCCGCTCACGCCCGGAACCAACATACACACACCCCTGATATTGAGCAGCACCCGGACACCCGCGCGGCTAGCCCGGTAAAGCGCATTGATTATTTCAATATCCGCAAGACTATTCATCTTCGCAACAATTTTCCCGGGGCGTTCCACTGTGGAGCGGTCAATCTCGCGTTCAATAAGACTCAGCAAGCGCGATTTCAAGTCAATCGGAGCCATCACCAGGGAACGCGTACTCATAATTGCCGAATATCCCGAAATCATATTGAAAAAGAGTGTCGCATCCGATGCAATCGTCTCGTTCGTGGTGAAAAGCGACATATCGACGTACAGCCTGGCAGTCCGGTCATTGTAGTTACCGGTTGACAAATGCACATACCGCCTGATTCCCTCCGGCTCCCGGCGGACAACCAACAACACCTTGGCGTGTACTTTCAGGCGTGCAATTCCATACACCACAATGACGCCAACTTCTTCCAGACGGTGAGCCCAGGAAATATTGCGGGCTTCGTCAAACCGCGCTTTCAGCTCGACAAAAACAGTCACATGCTTGCCAGCGCGTGCAGCCCGCTCAAGAGACCGAATAACGGGAGAATCGCCGCTCGTGCGGTACAGAGTCATCTTGATGGCCAAAACATCCGGGTCTGAAGCAGCGTCATTTATAAAGCGCAAGACCGGGTCATACGTAGAATAGGGAACATGGAGCAACAAGTCGGTACGTTTGAGGGTATCCCATAAAGGTGCATCCTGGGGAAAATCAACCGGCCAATGATTCCGCCAGGGAGGATTCCTCAAATGATCCAGACCTTCAGCATTTACCAGATCGACGAGTGTTGGAAGGTCAATTGGACCGGAAACGGGATACACATCCTGGGACGACAAACCCATGCCTTCTTTAAGAAAATTCAATATATGGGTACTTTCGCCGGTACACAGTAAACGCACAGGAACCGAGGAGAGGCGGGAAACCAGCACTTCCTGTATCGCAGCGATAAAGTCCTCATCCCGTTCCTCGTCAACAGCCCGGTCTGCGTCACGCGTAACCTTGAAGAGGATGCTTTCGGCAATGGAAAAGCCGGGGAAAAGTCGCTGACCGAAGGTGCGAACGACATCATCAAGAAGGGTAAAATATCTGACCCCTTTTACATCGGGAAGCCATACAACGCGGGGAATGCTCGACGGTATCTGAACTATGGCAAGTGGCTTCTGACCACTTTCACCATCGGCAGCCGTCTTGTCCTGGGTCAGAATTCCGGAAAGAGAGAGGAAGTCGGCAAGCGGACCTGTCGGCATCGCAATAGTGCTTTTCAACAAAAAGGCGGCATGCAGACGAAGATTGCTGATACTGGGAAATATACCGCCGGTATTTGTTCTGAGCGGAGTCAAAAGGGGAAACACGTCTGACATGAAGTATGCATCCAGATAGCGCACATGCGCTTGCGTATAGGCACGCGGATTGACATAGACAACATTCTCTTTCGCAAGCCCCGGAAGGATGTCTTCTCTCAGAACCCGGAATTGTGTATCGACGATTTCATGCACCCGGCCTGAAATGCGTTCCAGTTGCTCCCTGAGCGTAAAACCGGAAGAATCCTTCCACTCCGGATTCCTGGTACATTGATGTTTCAATCCGGCCACCCGAACCATAAAAAACTCGTCAAAATTTGAAGCAACTATGGTCAGGAAACGCAAACGCTCGAGAAGCGGAACGTCTTTCTGCAGAGCCTCGTCCAGAACGCGGGCATTAAACTCGATCCAGGACAATTCACGGCTGAAATAAAGATTGTCGTCATCTTTCATGAAACGTACCTCATACCACGATCAATTTGTAACCGAAAACCGATTCAAAAAGGTCGGCCTTCTCGTCAAGGGCGATGCGCTCAAGCGTAATGTCATGAGTCCCTTTCGCGCGAAGAAAAAGGGTGTCTGCAGTCAATTCAATGTCGAAATCCTGAATATGCTGGGAATGTCCCCGGTCCAGTGCGTCGGCGATGCGAAGAAGAGCCGATAATTTGAGCACGACCGTACGGTCTGTGCGCTGCAGGGATGCATACGCCGGGTGGCTTGCCTTCGGCAGCTCGGCGCGGTGATACCGGACCACATTGGAAACAATATTCATGTCATCCCTGTTCAGTCCAAAAATGTCTGCGTGGGAGATAATATACTGACTGTGCAAATGATGATCGGCAGCACGGATAAATGAACCGATATCATGCAGCTGTGCAGCCGTTTCAAGCAAAAGACGCGCATGTCGGTCCAGTCCGTGTTCGGCGTTCAGACTGTCAAAAAGTTTGAGCGCTATCCTAGTAACATATGATGAATGTGACTCGTCAAGGTGGAATTTCTTGCCCAGAGTGAGAGCGGAGGCAATGACCTGTGTATAAAACTCTTCCCTGACCAGATGCTCGGGCCCCGCAAGCCGGGAAATTATATACCCTTCCCGAATGGACATATAGGGAATAAGGACACTTTCCGAGCCGGTCATTTCGAGTACAAAACGGTATGCCAGGAGGCCGGGCAAGAGGAGCTCGGCTTCATTATATCCGATTCGAAGATTATGGACGATTTCCTCGACACTGTATTTACACAGCCGTTCCACGAAAGAAATGAAACCATCCCGTGAAACGATAGCATAGCGGTCATCGTACTGAACGCCGATTGCTCGTCCAACAAGCCGGGCATCGCTGCCGCTTGCGATAAGTTGGGTGATAACATCGAGACGTAGCTCGTTATTGAGCGTTTCAGCGGTTGTCCGTATATACTCTTCCATGAAGCGCCTGAGATCCTTGAAAGACCCCATCATAGCCTTGATCTGCTGAGCGATGATAACCGTTCCCATGCGGAAGCTGTGCGCGGCGACCATTTTGCCCTTTTTCAAAAGCATTATTTCCGTCGATCCGCCGCCAATATCCATAATAATGGAATTGGCCTTTGACATACGCACGGGTACTCCATGCAACACATGGCTTACCATCAGGTACATAAGGCGGTTTTCTTCGATACCGTCGATAACATGTACTGAAAAACCGGTTTTAACCGCGATTCTGTCAAGGATAGAATCGCGGTTCCTGGCTTCACGGAACGCGCTTGTCGCAATAACATTGATATGTTCGCTGTCCAGATTCCAGCCCGAAAGGGTTTCACGATACCGGTTCAGTATGGCAAGTAGCTGCAGCAGGGTCTCCCGGGAAATATTGCCGTCAGTAAAAACATCCCGCGCAAGGGATAACGCACGTTCTGCACGATCAATGACTTTCCAGTCACCCCGGGGGGTGACTTCTGCTACAAGCAGTCTGATGCCGGTTGAACCGATCTCGATGACTGCCTCAAGGTATGGCCGGGCGTCAGGTTTCATGACATTACAGTTTGTCTATGAGCATGGAGCACTTGCCCGAAGGTATCGGAAGTGTCTTTTTCTTGTGACCCAGAATATTAATGGTAAAATAGTACAGCTTTTCACTTTCCATATGAATTTCCCACCCTCGCTGACTTTTCGTCGAAAGAATGGTAATCAAATTTCGCTTGAGACTCAAGTTCTCTATACCCATCACCTCAAGGTTCGGAATAATCCAGTCAACCGTTTTTCGCGGCAAACTGATGGACAGGCCGATGATATTCTCGATCATCAAGGCGATAGTCGAAAGACCCGCATAGGGGAGATATTGCTTGCGGGGGAAACCCTCTTTCCCCTGCCAATGTGCAGGGCCTTCTTTTTGCGGAAGGTATGCTTCCCACAGGAATCCCTTGTTATGCTCGCCGTTCGGGGAAAGCGCGTCAAGCACGTAATAGAGGTGGCGGATTGTACACTCGCGGGCAAGATTCCATCGCTGATATTTTTCCAGCCCTTTGATAACCATAAAGGTAAAGGGAGGAAACACACTGCCACGATACCCCATTCCCCGCTCATCAAATTCGGGATCATCTGCGGACAAAGACGGGAAAGGATGATCAAGTCCGAAGGTCTTGGGATTCTGCAAATGCGCTATCAGCCGCTCGGCCTTATCCTCGTTCGGTATTTCAGCAAGCAGGGGCCAAAAACCCGCAATGGTTTTTTGGGGTAATCGTTCGTCCTTCTCGTCAATATCATGATAAAACCCGGTATCCGGATCCCACATGTGGGAGTTAATCCGGGTTTTGAGGGAAAAATACATTCGCTTGTACTGGAAACTCAGTTCCTTGTCATTGAGAATATCGCCCAAGGCAGACATGTAGAGGGCATTAATGGAAAGGGCAGTATTGAAGTCCACCAGATAGGCAGCCTTCTTGCGGGGGGAATTCGTCATGGTCGTCGCTGCAAGGGGAACCTTGTACAGGCCATTTTCCTGCTTGAAGGTCGCATCGATCCAGCTCATGTACCGCTGCAATACCGGCATAATCTCCTTGATGCGTTTCTTGTTCGCCGATTTATGAAACAGATTGAATTCAGCCCAGGCAAAAAGCGGCATGCCAATACCTTCGGGGTTATCCTTGGTCAATACCGGCTCGCCGGTAAGCAGGTTGTACTGCCAGCGGATCGCACCAGTATCTTCCTGGTGCTCGTAAAAAAAGTCGAGACTCTGGTTGGCATGATAGTTACGGTTTGAATAGACAAAGAAAAAAGAGGAAAAAATTGTCTCAAACTGGCGCAAAACAGACTCTTCGCCGTCCGGATATATAAAATATCCCTCGGGAGAAAGGCCTTTTACTTCCGGAGTTATCCAGTAGTCCTGAATCCATGCCCAGCTTCGATCATATATGTCAACAAAGTCCTGATCATAAAAATGAACTTTGGGGAAATCTCGCTTGTTCACTGGTGCTCCTTTTGGCGTTACCTGGGCTTATATAAGTCTTTTTTTTTGCGCCGCGTCAATTTTTAAGTATATCATAAAGTAAAATAAAATTATATACTTGACAGGCAAAAAATTGTTCCGGAGGAATGATGTATCAGTCCCATATATTCCTGGAAGTACGAATTCTTGTTCCCATACAGGAAAAAGCCTTTTGCCAGTGCCATACCGGCAACACCCCGGGAACCTGTCCGGTATGCAAACGGGAGGCAGGCGCTCTGCCGGAAGTCAATAAACAGGCAGCCCGAACCGCGTATACCCTGGCGCATGCACTCGATTGCGCCCTTGCAGAAAAAGCTGATTTTGAACGACCGAAAGGCGCCCCCCTGCTGCCCGAACAATATAGCCTCTCTGGTGCTTCAATAAAGATAGCCTCGGACGGCTTTATGGACATAGAATTTCATCGCCGGAAAAAAAGGATTACAATCCGGGAAGTCCGCCTTGAAGAATACGCCGGTAGGTTAACCCACACAAATGGCGAGGCTGTCATGGATTACTCCCACGCCGGAGCGCCGAATATCAGAATCAGAACAGCAAGCGATATGGAATTGGGAGAAGAAGCCGAAATTTTTCTGTCGGAGCTACACCGCCGCATCCAGTACATGGGAATATTAAAAGGTCTTCCTGTAGAAACAATGACCCGCTGCAACGCATACGTCGCACTGGCCCGTTACCCAGAAAAGCCTGTCTACTTCGTCAAGTTGAGAAACTTGAATTCGTTCAACTTTGTACGCAAGGCAATAAATGCTGAATTACACCGCCAGGAAGATATATTGATTTCAGGCGGACAGGTCGCATCGGAAAGCAGAATCTGGAACGAACGACAAGGCCGAACCGAATTTTATCAGAGCAGGGAATCTGTTTCAAATCTCGAAGCAGGCCTTATCAGCGGAGCAAAAAGCTTCATGTGCCCGAAAGCCCTGCTTGCCGAACTGCGGGCATCTGCAGTGGAACATCCTTCGGACAGACAGAATAGACTGATAAAGAATTTTGGCATTTCACGCATACGAGCTTCGTTCATTTGCGACGAAAAAAGCAGGGCAGATTTTTTTGAGCAGACAATACGCGCCGGTGCGGATCCGATGGAGAGCGCCCACTGGCTCATGTCGGATGTCACCGGTCTATTACGCAAGGCGGGAAAAAATATCGCGGACTCTCCATTATCTCCCCGACGTCTTGCGGATATCCTGGAACGGTATCACAACAAGGCAATATCAAGCCGAATTGTAAAGCAGTTACTGCAAGCGGTCATAGATACCGACAAGGATCCCCAGGAAATCATCAATGAAAACAACTGGAGCCAGATAACAGATACCGAACAATTACGTGTGCTCGTCCAGAAGGCAATAGAAGATAATCAAGCGCAAACCGGCCGTCTGCGGGCAGGAGAAATGGCACCTCTCGAGTATTTAACCGGCATAGTAATGAAAAAGACCAGGGGCCTGGCGGATCCGATCGCAGTTAAAAAACTACTCAAGGAAGAACTTCACATCAGCCTTATTTATGTTTTGGCAATGGGTGGTACCATCTCCGGAAACATCGATGACGGTGAAATTTCAGCCGGGGACGACAAGATTCTCAAAACCATGCTCATGCAGGATGACGAATCACAAATCAGTATCGAGAATATTACTGCCGATCAGCTCCTCAGCGAGGAAATACAGCCTGCAGACTGGGCCGACCTGATATGTGCGGTAGCCGGAAAAATAAGTTCGGGAACCGCAAACGGGATTGTCATAACCCACGGGACAGATACACTGTCATACACCGCGCCGCTCATTTATTGGCTCTTTGCCGATGCACCGGTACCAATCGTTTTTACCGCATCGAACACCCCTCCCGGCAAGCTTGATCCCCAGGAGTCACCGGACGAGGCCCGGCTGAATCTGAACCGGGCAATCAGGCTGGCACGGGAGAAAGACCGGGGTATTTACGTAGTATTCGGAGAGAAAGTGCTCTCTCCGCTCAATCTGAAATTTTATCGGCCCGCTCTTGCAGGCTTCACCAACTGGAATACCGGCGAACCGCAATATACGGGACAGGGCCTGTTATCCGATTTCGCCGATGTTGATCCCTATGTATTCAAGCGCCTTCTTTCGGAAGCGGCGGACCGCATGCATATGAGCCGGGTTTTCCCTGGACTCAGGGCAGACCGACTCCTTGCACTCAATGATTCCGGAGTAAACTGCTTCTTTCTTGAGCTCTACGAAAAGGGCACGGGCAGCATGCGCAATACCGACTACTCACTGAAAACCCTGCTGGTACAGGGGCGCAAAAGGGGATGCAGATTTTATTGCACATCCCAACAGGAAAGCGTTGTTGACTTTACCGGATATTCCACGGCCCGGCGTATGTGGCGGGAAGGTGCGATCCCCATGGGATCGCTGACTACCGAAACGGCAATCGCCCTGTATTTTGCAGGCAGCCTGGTGTGCGATACACAGGAAGAGCTTGACGAACTCATGGAAGCCGCCGGTCAGGGGTGACAGTCAAGGTCGAAAGCCGGTTGTTATTCTGCGGGAAGAAGGTCAGCCTGGTCCCGGAGCGGCAATTCTGCCGGAGACGTTTCGGGAACCGGCTGATTTTGCTCGGGTGGACGGCCGAACCAGACAGTTACATCCTCGTACTCGGCCTTATGCAGCATCTTCATGTACAGTGTTTCAGTTTCCTCGTTATACCGGTAACCTGACGAATTATAGCTTTCAAATCGGGGATCGGTACGGAAGTCCATTCCATATATCTGAATCCGGTAAAACGGCTTGATACCGCGAAACACCATGTAATGAGTTTCCCCCTGGGGGAAGCGTGTGGTAAAACGAAGCACATTCGGCGCAGGGGACTGTACGCTGACGGACTGGGCGCTGGTCCACACCCATATCCCGGGTCCCGCTGAAGATGCAAGCGAAAGAGCCCGTGGATACCAGGTATTCGAGGAAACCACCAGAGGATACAATTCGGCTGGCGGTATCATACGATCCGTGCGGGCGACCACACCGTCTATCACACCGGCTGCATTTCTGGCCAGAGTAAAGTGGGAGGGAAATTCGGCACGTTCCTCCCCGAAGGAAAGAAGCGAATTCGCCAGTAAATTACCGGCTGCTTTCCAGTGAATTCTGTCTCCACCGAGACCACCGTATCGACGCATTATTGCCGCAATTCGCAGAGTATGCACGGTATCCACCAACTGACCGTCTGCCGACAAGTACAACTGGTCCCGCACCTGATACAACGATTCTTTCAGCCGTCGTTCGCAGGATTCGCCCAGAGCCTCAAGCGGGGCAACAATGTCGCTTGCATAGGAGCGGGCATCGATCCAGGCATCAAGGATACCGGCTGCCTGGAGGGGTGTTATGGAAGCCATATCAAGCGATACCGCAAGACGGGCAATATCATTTAACAGGACGGAACTACCGCGATCCACAAGGAAGGGGATGACAGAGGGAAATTCAAAAACCTCGGGATTTCCGTCAGTCAACAGGCGCGACAGGCGTGAACGCTCTTCCCTTTCACGGGAAACAAAACCTGTCCATGTTTTCTCAAGATTGTTCAGGAAGGTATTTGTCTGCCAGGTCCGACTCGGGGAGTTTCGCCAGGCCAAGGGAATGGATTCCAGGGCGGACCGATACATTCCGGATCGGCCCATTTCGGAGATATAGGCGGCGACCAGAGGTTCTGTCAGGTTTCCGGATGACAGCGCATTACGGAATGATACAAGAGCGTTCGCGGCAAACTGTTCCACCGAGCGCTGAACAGCGCTGTCAGAAGCGCCGGCAAGCGATGCAAGTTGTTCAATGACAAGGCCCTTCGACGGAATCCATGTCTGGTACGCGACGACAGGAGAACGGCGATCGATCATCAGCCGGTTTGTCCGGTTCATGGCCATATCCTGGGGCACGGACGAGACAAAGGAGAAGGTTTTCTTGTCGGAAACAACCACAACCTGTGCTTCACGGTTCTCAAGATGAGACCGTCGGGTTATCTTGTAAGGCAGACTGATTTTCTGGTATTTTGTCGGTATGCGGGCCGTAATCAGCACCGATTCAACATCGCCCCGTTTTTCAAGGGAAAACGACAGACTGACATCCTGCTCGAAGAGCACCGAGAAAGATGAGGGGGACTGTGAAAATCCGGTAACCTGAAGAGGGATACTGTCATTTTGCCGTATATAGGCGTGCAGGGGCGACTGATCATCGAGGAAAAAGTCCAGGCCGTTAGCTCCCATGTGCAGGGGAAGCACCGGAACAACACTTCCGTTATCCAGAGTACTGGTTGTACCGGTTATGTGCAGCGAACCGAAAGTAACCGAAAAGGAGTCGCCGTTCCTAAACTGAATGGCGAAAATACCGAGTATTATAACAAGATAGAGCGCGGCGGCCAGAAAAAGCCTGCGTGACACATACTTCATCATCTGATCGAGTGTAACTAAAGCACGAGACAATTTCAACGCCCCGAGAGGAACCAATGAAACCGAACAGAAAAACAACACACGCCTTCGCAAAGGCAGCAAGACGATGCAGCCTTCCGGCACTGGTGATCCTGCTTGTATGGTCATGTGCATCCGGGCCCGGAACGGACGGAGAGGCGAATACCGCAACGACCGGAACTGATCAGCGACAAACAGAAACCGGAAAGGAATGGACCCGTCTTTCATTTGGAGAAGAATTGGCGCATCTCATGGGGACGCAGGAATACGACAAGGCTCTTGCACTTTTTACAGCTATTCCGGAAGAATTTGCCGCTGACACGTCGCTTCAAAAACTTGAGGCCTCGGTTTTACTGACTGCCGGCAGAACCGAAGAGGCCCGACAGCTGGCCGACACCCTCTTGAAGAAACACCCTGACGATACGGAAATACTGCTCCTGCAAGCCATGATCGCAGGCATACGGGGAGAAGCCAACGCACGAACCGGTTACCTCAACGAAATTCTGAAACGGGAACCCGCTCACGGAGAAGCGTTGACCGCACTAGGTCTCGATTTTCTCGGCAGAAAAAACTATCCACAAGCCCGATCCTTCCTGGTCAGGGCAGTTGCTGCAGACGGAACAAATATCGATGCCCTGCTTGGGCTTGCACGGGTTTATTATCTGGAAAACGACCTGAAAAAATCCGGCGACACACTCAACCTCGCCCTTTCCCGGGAGCAGTCATATTCGGTGCTCTGGTCGGAACGCGCGCGGGTACGGGCGGAAACGAACGACCTGCCCGGGGCCATCGAAGATATACAGAAAGCAATCGAACTGGACAATTCAATCTACAGTCACTGGACCGATTACGGCAGCTACCTGATGAGTGCAATGAAAAAGGAAGAAGCTCGCGAAGCGTATTCCCGGGCCATCAAACTCCGGCCCGATCAATATCTTGCGTATATTTACCGCGCCGGGCTGAATGACGACCTCGGCAATGAAGACGGGGCGGTTGAAGACAACAGGATGATAGCGAAACTGTATCCACAATACTATTATGCCTCGGAAACACTCGGGGTCCTGTTGTGGAAACGGGGTAATTTCACCGAAAGTCGGGAGGCGTTTCTGACCGCCCTTTCGTATAGCCCCAAAAATATTTCCTATGCGCTGATGGCAACACTATGCTACTACCGTGAAGGCAGGGAGACCGACGCGCAAAACTTCATGCGGAAATATATCACTACCCTTGACCGAACCACTACAGAATACTTTCTGTGCCGCCTGTTCGTCGACAAAAGCGGTGACACGGACGTGTTGAATCGCATAATGCGCGAAAAAAACGCGACAGACCGCAACCGCATGCTGTTTTATTCGGCAATGTATTATGACCTGTTCATGAACAAGAATATTGCCCAGAAATATTACCTCGAGATAGTGTCGACTCCGATTCCCTCGTTTTTTGAGTATCGGATTGCCGGATGGGCACTAAAAGAACTGGAGAACGGCAGCCGGGGATGATACAATAACCGGATGGAAAAGCCCTTTCACTCCCTCACCGCAGTCTTGGACAAAAACCGGCAGGTTCTCGTACAAACGCACGATTTTCCCGATCATGATGCGGCAGGTGCCGCCTACGGCCTGTGCGAGTTACTGATGCGCTTTCAGTATGACTGCGCTATTGTGTACGGAGGGTGTATTCAGAGCATCTCGCTCGCAAATATGATTGCACGACTGGAAATTCCGCTTTTCCACCTCGATTCGTTCACCCCGACGGAAAATGCACAAACGGTTTGTGTGGACGGATCTCCTTTCAGCGGAACCATTAAAACGCTTGCCGGGAATCTTTGTGGCATCATCGACCATCACCCGCAGAGAAAACGGGTTGATTCCCCCTTTATCGACCTCAGAACCGAATCGGGTTCCTGCTCTGCCATGATCTGGACATACTGGCAGGACGCGGGCGAGATACCGGACAAAACCACCGCGACGGCCCTTCTGGCAGGCATACAGCTTGACACCAACTTTCTGTCGCGAAATGTCAGCGCTGTCGACCTCGATGCCCATTATCATCTTTTTTTTATGGGTAACCCGAACCTGGCCCGCGATATAGTCAATATTTCGCTCAGCATCGACCAGCTGTCCGACATCGGCAACGCATTTCGAACTGTCCTCATCTCGCAATCAATCCTTTTGGCAGAAGTTCACGGCGATTATTCCGCCGAACTACTTTCCGTACTGGCGGATTTTTTGTTACGTTTGAAGGAAATAACCCTTGTGGCCGTCCTTGCGGTCAAGGGAACGGAATATCACATATCGACGCGCTGTCGGGATCCCTTCATCGATGTTGGACATGTACTGCGAAAAATCCTTGTCGGTATCGGCTCGGGCGGTGGTCATCCGCACATGGCGGGGGGAATAATCGCTCCGGGAAAATATCCGGGAGCCAAAGATTTATTGGATAAACTTGCGCACGAAGCGGATAACAACAGGAGAAAAAATGAGTCACACAGTCAAGAATATCGAGATTAACGGAAGAACTATTATACTGGTCGGAACGGCTCATATTTCCCGGGAAAGTATCGACGAGGTAATCTCGGTCATTGCCACCGAAAACCCTGACCGGGTATGTGTTGAACTTGATGACGCCCGATACCAGTCAATGACCAATCCGGCAGGCTGGCAGGAACTGAACATTACAAAAGTACTGAAAGAAGGCAAAGGCTTTCTCCTTCTTGCGAATTTGGTTCTTTCATCGTTCCAGAAGCGCATGGGGGATGATATCGGTATCAAGCCGGGCGATGAAATGAAAGCAGCCATAGAAGCCGCCAGGGCAGCGAATATCCCCCTCTCCATGGTAGACCGGCCAATTCACACTACCCTGCAGAGGGCCTGGGCAAAGAACAGCCTCTGGGGAAAGGCAAAACTCCTTGCGACCCTTGTTTCCAGCGCTTTTACCACCGAAGAATTCAACCGAGAAGATATTGAAAACCTCAAGGATCAGGGCGCCATGGACAGCATGATGGCTGAACTGGCCACCTATTTACCGACGGTCAAGGAAGTCCTGATTGACGAACGGGACCAATTTCTTGCGAGCAAGATTTCCCGGGCCGAGGGACAACGTGTCGTCGCCATTCTGGGAGCGGGTCACCTGCCCGGCACAGAAAAATGGCTGCGCGATATTGCCGCGGGAGCCGCAACCGCGGATACCGCATCAATCGAATCGGTTCCGCCAAAAACGGCCGGCGCGAAACTTGCGGGATACCTTTTCCCCGCAATCATCATTGCCCTGCTCGTTGCCGGTTTTTTTACTGGCGGGGCGGTAACCTCGCTCGAAATGCTCGTCAGGTGGCTTTTGTGGAACGGCAGCCTTGCGGCTCTTGGAACCATCCTCGCTCTCGGGCACCCGGTAGCGGTCATCGTCTCGTTTCTCGGCGCACCGGCAGCCACGCTCAACCCCTTTATCGGAGTCGGCATATTTTCCGGGCTTGCCCAGGCCTGGATCAAAAAGCCGCAGGTAAGGGACATGGAACAGCTTGCCACAGACGTCAGTTCCTTCAAGGGCTTTTACCGCAACCGAATCGCCCATGTGCTTCTCATTTTCTTTTTATCCAGTATGGGCGGCGCGATAGGTAACTTCATCGCAGTGCCCGCCCTGATAAACAGTCTGGTAAAATAACCGGTACGCCTTACAGAAGGAGTATACATGCCAACCCAGAAAGAAGTTGCCGAACGAGCCGGCGTTTCATTTATTACCGTTTCCCGGGTAATAAACAATGGAGCCCATGTCCGGGAGTCGACCAGAAAACGGGTCGAACAGGCAATACGGGAGCTGGGATATGAGCCAAGCTTTGCAGGCAAGGCCCTCAATACCGGGAAAAATGACACAATTGGCGTAATGGCACCCTCGGGGTTTGGCGACATGATGGAGAATGCCTATCTCATGGGAGTACTGAGGGGCATAGAGGCAGCCTGCCGCGAGGCAAACAAGGACGTGCTTATTTCTCCGATCACCGAAAACGGCAATACAGATTATCTGCGCCCATACCGGCAACGGAAGGTTGACGGCATGATATACATCGGCTTACGCAGAATGAACAACACTATTCTCGGCGAGCTTGCCAACAGGAAGATTCCCTGCGTGGTTATTGGAGACCGGCCGCAGGTGAATGGCGTATGCTGGGTGGATACCGACAATGAAGAAGCCGGGTATGAAACAACCCGAAGGATTATCGATCAGGGCCATCGTCATATTGCCTTTCACTCAATTAATGAGGATATGTATAACCCGAATATATTCGGTCGTGAAAAAGGCTATAAACGCGCACTCCGTGAAGCGTTCGGCTCCGGGGCGACTATATCTGTCCTTCGGGCCGGCTATGACCGGGAATCGGTACGAGGAAGCGTACTGGAGGTATTTGGAAAACCCGGTGAAACACCGACCGCGCTTTTTTGCGCGACGGACAATCAGGTTATCGCGGCCTTGTCAGCATTCCGAAAACTGGGGATATGCGTTCCTTCGGATGTATCCCTGGTCGGGTTTGACGGTTTTTTGCCGTCTTTTCTCATAGAACCGGAAATAGCCACAAACGTGCAGCCTCTGGAAGACATGGGTCGAACAGCGGTGACCATGCTCATTGCGCAATCGGAACAGCATGCTGCACAACCGCACGGAAAGGTGTTTCCGGTTTCCTTTATTCCCGGGCAGAGTCTCGCTCCGCCCCGGAACGGCCAAGGGCAGAACGGCCGAAAATCCGCTGAATCGCGTCGGTGAGCGTCGCAACCGCAACGCAACCGTCCACGCTCTCCGGAGCGATAACCGGCGAAAACCCGAGTGATACCGCAGCTCGCACCCGCTGTTTCAAGCGTTGGACCGGGCGTATTTCCCCTGCCAGACTCAATTCTCCGACAAGAGCGACGCCCGCGCTTACGGGTATATCCGTGCGGGCGGAATAGAGCGCAGCGGCAAGGGCCAGGTCAATCGCGCTTTCCGCAAGCCGTACGCCACCGGCGACGTTAATATAAATATCCTGGTCGGAAAACCGTAAACCAAGGCGTTTTTCAAGTACGGCGGCAATGCGGCTGACCCGTGCCGCATCGATACGGTCCGATGAAACTCGTGTCAGGGAACCCTTTGCCGGTACGGTCAGCGCCTGGATCTCAACCAGAAATACCCGGCTTCCCTCGAAGACGGGCACAACCGAAACACCGGCGGGAATTGGACCGTTTCTGCGTACGATGAACAGACTTGCCGGATCCTCGAAGGCACTGAGACCGGTCGCCGTCATCTGAAAAATGCCCAATTCATCGACAGATCCGAAACGGTTTTTCAATGCACGCAAAAAGCGTACATCATCGTCATTGCGCTCAAACGAAATAACGGTATCGACCAGATGTTCAAGGGCCTTTGGTCCCGCGATTGACCCGTCTTTGGTCACGTGCGCTACAAGAAAAAGAACAGAATCCCGCTCCTTTACCCAGCTGACCAGTTCGTGTGAGCACAGCTTTAACTGATTTACCGTACCGGGAACGGCGCCTGCGTCAGGAGAATACACCGTTTGAATGGAGTCCACGATAACGAAAACCGGATTGAGCTCGTCGAGAGCCCGGTTAATATCCTCAAGCCGCCCGGTACACAAAATTTCAATCCGGTCCACACACAAACCAAGCCTGTCCGCCCGGGAACGCACCTGCGCGGCAGATTCCTCACCGGAAACATACACGATCCGGCCATTGGTTGAGGCTGCAGCTGCGGCCTGCAACAAAAGTGTCGACTTTCCGATTCCGGGCTCTCCGCCAACAAGGATCGCCGAGCGTTTCATTGCCGCACCGCCGAGCACCCGGTCGAATTCCGGAATATTCGTTGCAAGCCGGGTACCGTCTCGAGCTTCAACAGATGAAAGGGGTATTGGCCTGACGGGGGATATTTGTGCCGCATTCCGGGACAACAATCCCGCAACCGGAGCATCAACGCTTTGCGTTTCTTCAAGCGTATTCCACTGACCACAATCAGGGCAACGCCCGAGCCATCGCGGTTGGGTGTAGCCGCAACTGGTACAGCGGAATTCAATAGTTCCAACTTTCTTTTTGGCACTCATGCAGATGAATTGTATCAGAATTTTCTATTCTTTGCCCGTATTCAGAAGTATCATGGCATCATGAAACGAACTATTTTATTACTAATGGTATATATTCTTGCTGTATCCGCACTCCAGTCACAGGAGGAACGAACATGGAAAATACAGGATATTCAGTGGAATATTCAGGGCCGAAGCTCAAGCCAGGCAATTTCTTCCTGGTTCGACATAGAAACGGGCCGTATGTTCACGGACAAGAACGCGCTTGAACAGTGGGTTTCGGATCTTGCAAAACGCATGGACAACTCACGGATCTTCAAAACATCCTCAGTGAATGTAACGTATGGTGCGGGGGAAAGCTCGTCCGGTGATTTGGATTCTGTTCCGGTCACCCTTGTCATAACCATTGAAGACGGCACCCCATTTCTTCCGATTCCCTACGCGTTTTATAACAGCAATGAAGGCTTTCAAAGCGGTCTAGTTGTCAATTTCCCGAATGTAGCCGGTACCCTGCAAAACCTGACAATAGTCAGTCTCTATGCAGCCCCTCCCGACGAGTCTGACACCCTGCAGTGGGCAGACCCCAATTTTCTTCTTCTGGGCACCTGGTCAGGACTGCAGGCCGGGTCGAACCGGGTCGGATTTATCGGCAGTTTTATGAGGATGAGAAGAAAGATTGTTGACAGCGGCTACACAATGGCGGAATACCGGGAAACAAGCTTGACCGGCGGAGTATTTATAACCACGCCTCTGGCCGGTGAACGATTGACAAACATGCTGACCCTGCGTTTAAGCGGTTCTCCCGAGAACTCACTGGGAATAGTCAACGATGACAGCTATTTGACCTATGGACCATCCAAAACCGGACAACGTATACAAAACAGGCTGCAATACGACACCCTTGAATGGAGAAAAAACCTGAGAACCGGCTTCAAAACAGGTCTCAGTGCTGAATGGAACCGGGAGGACACGGTATATACAGGCAGCCAGACACACTGGCGTTTTGAATCGGATGCATCCTTTTTTCTGACGCTTGGAGACCGGTTTAATCCTTCCTTTCGGCTGCTTGCGTTCGCCAACACCGGGAAGCCCATACTGACTGCAGGTTTGTGGAACCGGGGAATCAGAAACAATGAACTTGCCGCGAATGCTGCACTCTATCTTAATACCGGTTTTCAAACCGTCCTGTTCCGCCTGGGAGGAACTGAAATACACCTGAATCCCTTTGCCGATTTCGCGGTGGTACATATCTACGGAGACCGTCCCGATGAAAACCGTCTCGGTGCCGGAGCGGGTGCCGAACTGATCGTCATGATCGATTCGGCACGGAATTTACCGATAAAATTCGGCTTTGCCAGAGACCTGCGACCCGATTCAGAGATTGGCGGCGGAAAGAAGACAGAAATAGAGTTTGCCTTTGCACTGACCTATTGAATGAACAAGATTTGACAAATCACTGATACGGCCGTACCCTCGTAGGGAACGGCCATGCAATCTCACATGAATCTTTACTTCAATATACTGTTTCCCCTGGTTACCGGAGGTTTTTCCCTCCTTTATTTTGTGCACTTTGTACTTACCAATCCATCCAGAGCAGTTTCATATCGCTTTTTTGTCATTTTTCTTGTCGGATTCAGCATATTCATGATCGGACGGCCATTGCAATTACTGGCTGGCCCCCACCCTCTTCCGCTTATCATAGTCAACATCCGGGTATTCATTCTGTGTACCATTGTAGCCCCGCTCGCAATGATGACCTCGAATATCTTCAAGAGGGGTTCACTTCACCGCAGGGAATATACCCTCTATACCGTGTGCGCCGTGCTTGGCCTGATATATGTTATTTTCAACACACTCGGGACGAAGGCAAGCTATACGGTTGCCGCCGGGAACTGGCTGACCGTTCATGATAACCTGACTCCATCCGGACAAGCGCCGTTTTATCCTCGGGAAGTGACCCTTGCGGTACAAATACTTATCGGGGGTATGCTTGTCTTCTTCTCATTAACCAAACTGGTTTTCCTGAAGCGAAATTCCCGGTTACGAGGTCTATTTACTGATAAAAACTTTTTTATCAACACGGGCATCCTCATATTCGGTGCAAGCTTTACCATCGGGTCGCTGATTCAGCAATGGTGGATATATTACGCCTTTTCCATTGCGAGCACTCTCTTTATCGGTGCCAGTGTTATTATGGACCTGAAAGAGATGCAAAACTGGTACGAAAAACTGGTTCCCTTCTTAAAAGAAGACATCCTGTGTTCCATGACCGACAAATCCACCGGTGCAAGCCGAATCCGGGATATGCTTAAAACACTGGGCAAAAAAACAGTCATGGATACCTTTGTGGTTATGGATTGCACCCAGGACGCCAGACAGATGAAGCACAACGCGTGTCCGAAAATCCAGCACATTGTTCACGTTCATGCTGCCCGCCACCTTAATGAAGAAAGGTTTCTGGTAGTGCCTCTGTCATTCGACAGAATCGGTATAGTGCTGTCGATGGAAAAACCGGGAAAGGACAGCGAGTACGAGCTTCTGGAGCTGATCGAAGACATTCACCGGGAAGTACGTACAGCAACGGGCATACGCCTGAAAACCGGCATCGGAAACACCTGTTCATCGGTTGAAAACCTCGGTCAATCCTACTTTGCGGCACTGAATGCGCTCGATTTTGCGCACCGGATACCGGAAACAGACATTATGCATGCAAACACCCTTGCAGACCGCCAAAAAATGATGTGTACCTACCCGCTTCAGGAAAAACAGCAACTGCTTTCCGCCATCAAGGTTGGAGACAGGGAGGGTTCTTCCGAAGCAGCAAAGACTTTCAGTGCGTCCTTTCAGGCCTTTATCTCCGAGAATCCGGACGTATTGCAGGTTCGCCTCTATGAGCTTGCGGGGTCTCTTATCGATGCGGCCATTCTGGGCGGAGGAAACGAACAAAAGCTGACGGAACTTGCAACGCGCTATTTCAGCGACATATCCCGCATAGAGAACAGCAGCCAGGCGGGTAACTGGATTACTGAAATAGTAAGCGAAATAAGCGGAAACGTCGGCAGTGACATTGAACGCAGATCGCACAATCTGATACTGCATGCGCAAAGATATATTGAAATGCACTATGGAGAACAAATCGGGTACAAGGATGTCGCGCGGGAAATTTGCATCAGTCCTTCGTACTTTTTGAACTTATTTAAAAAAGAAACCGGTACAACCTTCACCGACTGTCTTGCCCGCGTACGCATGCAAAAGGCACGGGAGCTTTTGCATGCGAGTACACTGACAGTCGGCGAGGTTGCGGCTGCGGTGGGCTACCTCAATTCGAATTACTTCTCGTCACTTTTCAGCAAGATGTTCGGCCTCTCGCCAACAGAATTCCGCAAAATGAGCGAGGAAGAAGGAATCATCGAACCTCAATAATTCGCAGCTGCATAGGCAACCCAGCCACCGGCATGAACCAGGGCGGACTCGAATTCCCCCAAATGAAAATCACATATTTTTTCTATGCGGCTTCCATTTTTTTCAGCTGTAAACACAAGGTGTCCCGCGGCAATATCGACCGATACCGAAGTCTCAAGAGCGGAAAAATCGGAAAAAAGTTCATCGATATCAGATGAGGACAACTCGGTCGCGATCATCCCGCAGTTATACATATTCTGCCTGAAAATGCGGGCAAAACTCTCTGCGATAACAATCTGAATTCCATTAACTTCCAGTGCCCAGGGAGCGTGTTCACGGCTGGAACCGCAACCAAAATTTGCGCGGGTCACGATTGCAGTCTTCCCGGCAATATCCCGCCTGGGATCAAACGAGCCGGCCTTGAGATCTTCAAGACAATAGGGCTTCAGAGCTTCCTTGGATATTTCTGTCAGATATTTGGCCGGAATTATTTCATCGGTATTGATGTCACTGCGATCAAGAAACAACACCTTTCCATTAAAGTTTTTCATCAGTTCCCCCCTGCTTCAGTAATTGTACCGGCTATAGCCGTGGCTGCAGCGCTCGCGGGACTCATAAGATGAACGGTCCCGCCTTTGCCCATCCGCCCGAAAAAGTTCCGGTTCGTTGTAGACGCGCATACCTCACCATCCGCCAAAACACCGTTCGACATGCCCAAACAGGCACCGCAGGTTGGATTGGTCACGCAAAAGCCGGAATCCATGAATATCTGGATGAGTCCTTCCTTCAGTGCTTGCTGAAACACCGCAGGAGTGGCAGGGCTGACAATGCCGCGTACGCCATGGGCAACTTTTTTTCCCTTCAGCACGGCAGCAGCCTGCCGGAGATCTTCGATACGGCCATTTGTACAACTTCCGATATACACCTGGTCAACACGGGTTCCAGCCAATTCCCTGATAGTCTTGACCTGATCCGGTTTGAATCCGAAAGTAGCAACCGGAGAGAGATGCGAAACGTCGATCGAGTGTACCTCGTCATACTCCGCATCGGGATCCGAATGCCATTTCCGGAAATCAGCAAGAGCGGCGTCCTTTGACGGATACGAGGCATCACCCTCGGGGCCGATAAATTTCCACAAATAGTCGACCGTTACCTGATCGGGCATACAAACGCCGCAGGTTCCGCCCGCTTCAATAGCCATATTGCACATGGTCATGCGGCCTTCCATGCTCATACTGTCGATAACCGGTCCGGTAAACTCCATCACCTTGTTCGTGGCGCCGTTCACCCCGATTTTCTTGATAATAGTCAGGATGATATCCTTGGGTGTTACGCCGGCGGGCATCGTTCCGGAAATTTCAAATTTGAGCGTACCGGGATATTGGAACGCGCACACGCCCTTGAGAATGCCAACCTCAAGGTCAGTAGTTCCGACACCGGCGGCAAATGCACCGAAGGCTCCATGAGTACAGGTATGACTGTCGCCCATAATAACCGTAAAGCCCGGCCGAACAAATCCGCGTTCGGGAAACAGGGCATGGCAGACCCCGTTTTGGCCAATATCAAAAAAATCCTTGATGGAGTGCCGCTCTGCCCAGGTACGCAACACACGACCCTGTTCAGCGGTTTTGGAGTCCTTTGCCGGGGTAACATGGTCAATTACCGCCTTGATCTTCGAGGGATCGAACACACTGTCCATCCCCCTCGCAACGAGGTCGTTAATTGCTACCGGAGTGGTTATTTCATGGCAAAACACCCGGTCAAGACGGAGAACCCAGGCTTCACCGAAGGGTTTATCCACAACATGCGACTCGAAAATTTTCTGCGCGAGAGTTTTTCCCATATTCTTCTCCTCTGTAATTATACTGTATAACATTTAGTATTTATTAAGTCAAGAGGAGGGATACCCGGACACGCTTACTTGCACCTCCCGTCAATTTAAACGATAAATAAAGCGGAAGGTATGTGATGGACGAAAAACAGACCGTTCTCCTGGTAGACGACATCAGACAAAATATTCAGCTTCTTGAGGGAATTCTGGGAGACGAATACAAAACGGTGTTTGCAACCAGCGGAAAAGAAGCAGTGCGGATTGCAAACGAAACATTTCCCGATTTAATCCTCCTGGATATCATGATGCCGGACATGAACGGCTATGAAGTGTGCGAACACCTCAAGGCCAACGAACAGACCGCTGATATACCGATTGTCTTTTTAACTGCACTCACAGATTTTGAAAACGAAACTGAAGGACTGCGTATGGGCGCAATCGATTATATTCGAAAACCCTACAATCCCGCGATTGTAAAATTGCGCGTTCACAATCATCTCGAGCTTAAACGCGCTCGTGACGAGCTGTACTACCTTTCAAACATAGACCGACTGACCGGTATTGCAAACCGCTCGGCAATCATCAATTATCTGGAAAAGGAAAAAAACCGCTCGGCCCGAAATGAACGACAACTGGGCTTGCTGATGCTCGATATAGATTTTTTCAAAAACTATAATGACCATTACGGTCATGTCGGCGGAGACGGATGCCTGAACTCCGTTGCCCAGGCGATATCTGCAAGCCTCCTTCGTCCGGGAGATATGGCCGGACGGTACGGCGGCGAGGAATTCCTGTGCGTCCTTCCCGAGATCAGCAGAGAAGGGCTGATGGAAGTCGGCAACCGTATTCTGGAAGCGGTCCGGAATCTGGAGATACCCCATGCGAGCTCGGAAATTTCGGAGCGGGTTACCATAAGCGCGGGAGCAAGCTGTGTTGTTCCCGGCCACAATCAGCGTTCAATGGATTTGGTCGAGCAAGCTGATCGTGCTCTCTACATTTCCAAAAAAACCGGGCGGAACAAATTGACGCTGTCAGAATAATGAATTGAAGTACGAGGCATGACGCATATACGTTTCGTTTTGTACGGTCAAACTGACAACAGTACAAGTTGCATTATCCGAAGAAACGATACATACCTTGATATCACGGCTATCCAGCTCACTCTGCTGGTCGTAAAAAACGCTTTCGATGCGGAAACGGTGTGTATTTCCCGTCATTTCAGTGCTTCCGGGCCGCAGGACGGTATCGCCACTTGATACCGCAAAGAGCCGATACAGTTCAAGCGGCAGATTGTCGGGTTCAAGCCCTGCATCCCCGGGAGAAAAGGTATCAACAATAATGATAGCAGTATTACCGAGTAAAAAGGTATTGTCGGCGATTTTAGTCCACTGACTGTCAAGATTCAACGACACAGTATCCACAACAAGGACTTCTTCCTTCCGTTCGGGATCAAGTTGGAAATCGGGCGGGGTACCGGTTTGGGGTAACAGGTCAAAGTTGAAAAACTCATTGTCGCCACCGGAAGATATACGACCCTGTCGTTCAAGCGCAAGCCGTGCACTTCCGTCAGGGGCGGTCAGTGAATGCAGATTGAATACCGGAACCTCCGGCATCCACAGAAGAATGACGTCTCCGCCAAACAGGGGAACACGCCGTTCGGTACGGCAAGGCGCCGGCAACAAGTTTGAACGTCCGCTCAGTCGTTGCATCAGCGGATCATCGGCACACGTACTCCCATCAACAGACTTTCTCCATCTGTACAGATCAGGCAACAGGCCCATCAGATAATTGACGCCCTCAACATCACCCGGCCCGATCTTTGAAATGATATTCTGACCGACGAGCACCAGTGAGTCACCGGCCTGTTCGGTTCTGAATAAAACCGAAATACGGGAGTTCTTCGACGGTGTGACAAGCAAGGCACCCCAGGTTGAATCGTCGTAGCGTAAAAAACCTGTCCAGGTCGGCTCGGTCCAGGAATAATCCCGATACACGACATACTCCCCGGAACGGGGACGCGGCCAATTGGACGGAGAACTGTCCACGGCGGAAATGGAACCGGACCGGACAGTGGAATCCTTCTGTCCGGAAGCAAAGAGGGGTCCCGCCAAAACGGCCAGAAAAAGCAAAAAAGTGGTAGCTATATGGACGGAAATACCGTTTTTCACCCCGCGACCCCTGCAGTGGCGGCCAGGGCGGATTTTACAATGTCAGACACCCGGGCAGCGGCTTCCTCGAGGGGAACGAGTGCGGATTCACTTTCCGTGCGAAGCTTGACTTCCACGTTCGGAAGGTTCTTGTCGCCCACCACAATACGCACCGGAATTCCGACAAGGTCCATATCCTTGAATTTGACACCGGGACGTTCCTGTCGGTCATCCAGTAAAACCTCCACGCCGGCAGCAACAAGGCTGTTATACAAGCGGTCTGCAGCATCCTTCATCGAACCCTCGTACTTGATGGGTACAATGACGGCATGGAAGGGAGATACACTCATTGGCCAGACAATGCCGTCCTCATCATTGTGTTCTTCGATAATCGAGGCCAGCGTCCGGTCGACGCCTATACCGTAGCATCCCATAACCGGAGTCTGCTGTTTTCCGTTTTCATCAAGATAGAGCATAGCCATGCTCTTGGTATATTTATAGCCAAGCTTGAAAATGTGACCAAGCTCGTTGCCTTTTTTGGCGTGAAACACACCACCACAGGTCGGGCAGATGTCTCCGGCTGTAACGGTTCTTACATCGCATACCATCCAGGGGGTAAAATCCCTGCCCGGTTCAACATGCTGGAAGTGAACGTCAGGGGCAAGACCTCCGGTAACCGCGTCATGCATGTCCATAACGGAAAGGTCCGCAATGATGGGAGCTGCAGAAAAATGCACCGGACCGGCAAATCCGACGGGAGCACCGGTCAAGCGCTCGACATCGGCGTCGGAGGCAAGTTCGACCTCGCTCGCCTTGAGATTCGCGGCAAGTTTCACCTCGTTGACATCAAGATCGCCCCGGATACATACCGCAAAAAAGGCTTCCGGATAGTACGCATTCGAACTTGCCGGCTTTTTCCGGTCCAGGTTCGCACAGGCAGGAAATGCTGACAGATCAAGCTCGCAATTGACCGCGCGGTATATGAGGGTCTTGATAAAGGAAGTAGATACTGTTTTCAGGAAAACGGTCAGTTCGTCGATGGTGCGTACATTCGGCGTATCGATGGCTGAAACAGACTCATCCGTGGCAACACTGCCCGGACCGGAACGCACGGGATCGGGAGCGCAGGCAGCTTTTTCGTCGTTGGCCGCATACCCGCAGGCAGCGCATAAAATGAGGTTATTGTCGCCGACATCGCTTTCCACCATGAATTCCTCGCTGCCGCTGCCGCCCATCGCACCCGAATCTGCCCGGACAGGAATAACCGACAAACCGCAGCGTTTAAAGATGCGGCGGTAGGCATTTCCCATTTCCTGGTAGGTTGCATCAAGACTGGCCTCATCGGTATGAAACGAGTACGCGTCCTTCATGGTAAATTCGCGGGCGCGCATTAGCCCGTAGCGGGGACGAATTTCGTCGCGATATTTTGTATTGATCTGATAGACATTGAGGGGAAGCTGTTTATATGAAGAGATTTCGCTTCGAAGGAGTGCGGTAAAGGCTTCTTCAGCCGTCGGACTGATGACAAGTTCCTGTTCAACCCGGTTTTTTACCCGGAGCATGCCGGCACCCATGGTTTCCCAACGGCCCGATTCGCGCCATATGTCCCCGGGAACGACAACCGACGGCTTGAATTCCAGCGCACCCGATGCGTCCATTTCTTCCCGGATAATGGATTCAACCTTGCGAAAAACACGCAAACCGAGAGGCAGGTACGTGAATAGTCCGTTCGACAATTTTCGTATCATTCCCGCACGAAGGAGCAGGCGATGACTGACTACAACGGCCTCGGCGGGAACTTCCCGCAGGGTGGGCATAAACATCCGGGACATTTTCATACAATAACTACCTCTGTGCCGGCCATTGTAGCCCGAAACAGGCGGGATTTTCAAGCAGATGCGGTCTGAAGAGGCAGTACCACAGAACCACACCCTGTACTATCTTTCTGAAAGATGACAGAATATAAAAAAGTGTCCAAGACTTGTTTTAGATCAAGCACAGCGATACACTTTCAGATATACAAAACGAAAAATTATAAAAGCACCTGTCAACTGAAGGGAGGATGCTTGAATGCATACAAAAAAAGTTTTATTTGCGGCCATGTTGTCTTTGCTGTTTGTGTCGTGCACGACCTACCGTGCGAATTTGCTGCTCTTGCGGGAAACACCCGTCGAGAAAAAGGCCGACCTCTTATACCAGGACGGTCAGAAGCGATATACCTCTGAAGTGGTAAAAAACAACAACCTGACAGAAATTCCGGCCGTTCGCAGACGCTTTCAGGATGCACTGAAACTTGACCCGAGTCATGCGAACGCGCAAAAGGCCCTGGAAAACCTTTCGGCTTTCGAGGAGAAACAATATAACATCTGGCTTTCTGCGGCACAAAAGCTGAACGTACAGGAAAAGCGCTCTACAGACCAGGATTATGAACTCGTCCTTGCCGTTAAAAAACTTGGCGATCTGAAAAGAAAGGACGAGGAAGTAAAGGTTTTGCAAACAGGAACCCAGGAGGTCCGGAAGTCAGTCATTTCGGTCAAGTCTGAAAAACTGGCGGCCCTGCAACAGGAGATAAAGGCAGAACAGGAGCGGACAAAGCTTCTGGTTCTGTACCGCAACGCATTAAAAACAGCCAATGAAATAAGCGCTATAGACCCCTTAAATCCCGGAATCGCTTTCCAGAAGAATTCACTGGAAACAAAACTTGGCGAACTTCAAAGTGAACTGGATGCACAGAAAGCTTCCACAGCAGCACAAAAACCGGCAACATCCCCGAGAAAACCGGCCAATGCAACCGCTCAAAGCCCGGACTACGATGCAAATATTGCCGTCGTGATTGCCTCAATCGATGCGCATATTAAAACCCAGAACCCGGAAGCAGCCATCTCCCTTGTCAGGGAAAACAAGTCCCGCATGAAGAAAAAAGAAAATCTTGACCAGCTGACCCAAAAGGAAAGCGAGGTTGTCAACCTGGTTAAAACTTTATATGGAGAGGGGATCAGGCTGTACAATGATGAAGATTATGATGCGGCAAAGACCAAATTTACCGCGGTTGTCCAATACAGCGCCAATTATGAGCAGGCGCAGGCATATCTTGACCGGACAAATACTAAAATCAGGGCTCTGACAGGAAGATAAAATCATGAAACTCAAGGTGACTGCCCACTCGGTCTATGACCTCATTTTTGCTGCATCGATTGTAGTGTGGTATATACTGCCGGTCGGAACAGGAGCGGTTCCCGTACTCGCGGACTCCACGTATATTCCACAACTGCTCCACACATGGAATCTGGGGAATCACTTTGCGGCAGCCCTTTTCGCGGTTCATCTGGCTCCAGCTTTCGCTGTGTACAGAATCGCAGTTTTTATCAGTCCGCTCGCAACAAAACGCTATCTAGGCGCGGAGAGTCCCATCGAAGGCATTGCCCGGGTCTTTATCAGCACCGGCATGCTTGCCTGTTCGCTGGTTCCCCTGCTCAATTTTGCGGACTCCGCGAGCTGGTTCAAAGCCCTTCCCCCGGCAGTCCTCGCAAGCGCGGCATTGGTCATTACGCTCCAATGCTCGTCTGTCATAGTCCTTCTCAAGACGCTGACCCAGCGAAACCCCCTGTACGCAGAATACCGTGAATTCAGGAAAACAAACACTGAAGTTCAAACCAACAAGACAGCCACATTTCTGTCCATATTGTTCAAGATACGAACCAAGTTGTTTGTCGCCTTCATCGGGATAATAGCGATAATCCTCAGTTTTCTCAGCTTTATTCTCCTGAATAACTACCGGGCTACATTACTTGACGCCATACGGGACGGTGCCCGAAGCCAGGTCGAGCAGGCAGCAGCGACATACCGCATCAATCTGGGCGATTCCATCGCCATGTTCGAATACCTGAACCGTCAAAAGGAACTGAACGAAACGGCAAAATTTGCATACCAGGATCTTGTGCTGTACACCAACTTGCGAAGCGCAGTATATCTTGATGATTCCGATAAAAACCTCTCCGACTTCCGCGCAGAATACTCAAGTTCACACCCCGACACGCAGTTTCCTGACCTGCCCTCCTTTTCAGAAACTACCGCGCGGGAACTGCTTGAGGAAATGAACCGTTCAGGGGCAATCGGCACAATGATTCGCACCGACACAGAGGCAAATACCGTGAGCTATATTCGGCCAATGATTCGCACCGACACAGTCAGACAGGGGGATGAAAGAATCAGGAAACAGCGTCTTATGGGTTTCTCGGTCATGACGTTCAACAGAAATATCATTATGAGGCCATACTACCGGACACGGGTATCTGTCTTCGCCTACACTGCCATTTTCATTTATTTTTCGGTTATCATGACCTACATTATTGGAAGCTACATTGTTAATCCCCTGCTCTTCCTCAGAATGAACGTCAGGAAAATTTCCACCGTTCTGTCTGGCATGATTCACGGTAAAAACAGAATTGCCTCCTCGGCTATCGTCTACAAGGACGCCATAACCAGCCGGGATGAGATTAAGCACCTGTCGGGAGAAATCAACGATATGGTGACCATTATTCGCGGTATAGTGCCCTATATCTCAGCCTCCACGCTGAAACAGGCCGAGACGGGACAAGCCTCGACAACACGCAAGGAACTGGCCTTTCTTTTCACCGACATTCGGGGGTTCACCACCCTCTGCGAGGGAATGGAAAGCGAACAGGTTGTCACTATCCTTAACCGGTATCTTGACCTGGAAACAGAAATCATTATCCAGAATAACGGCGATGTGGACAAATTCGTCGGGGATGAAATGATGGCCTTCTTCGAGGGACCCGACAAGGAAGTCAACGCCTGTCGGGCTGCGATGGAGATCCGTCAGGCAATGATGGAAGAAAAAGAAAAACGGGAACGGGACGGCCTCCCGGTTGTATCCATCGGTATCGGAATCAATACGGGAACGGTTGTTTTCGGTTCGGTTGGCGCCCGCGACCGCATGGACTTTACGTCAATCGGTGACACGGTAAACCTTGCGGCACGGCTCGAGGGGGCGAACAAGGCATACGGGTCCAAGTCGCTTATCAGCGAGGCAGTATACGACAAGGTCCAGGAGGTTTTCATTTGCCGGCAGCTGGACATGATCACCGTCAAGGGGAAAAATGAACCGGTCAGAATCTTTGAAATCCTCCAGGAAACATCAAAGGCACAACAAAAACATCTTGATCTGAAAAAGAACTTCGAAAAAGGGCTTGCGGCCTACCGGAAGTGTTCCTGGGAATCGGCGAAAGCAGCATTTCAAAAAAATGTGGACAGCTATCATGATGCCCCGTCGGAAGTCTATCTTGACCGCATTAGCCACTTTGAGAAAAACCCTCCTCCCGAAAACTGGGACGGTGTATTCAGAATGACCGTAAAATAACGGCAAAAAAAACGGCGCAGATATCCTGCGCCGTTTTTTTTTGGAAAATTTGCATTCAAAAAACCGCTCCCCTATACTTTCAAAAAGACAGTAAGACAATAAACACAAAACAACTACATACCAAGGGTGACCATGAACAAGGACGATTTATTTTCCGGAATATCAGAGTATCTCATGAAGTATGAAACCGGTGACTTTCTCCTGCTTTCCGACATGTCGGACGCCTGCAAGTCCCTCAAAGACTTTTTCCTTGATTCTGACACAGCGCTCAATTTGATTGAATGGATACTCCGGTGCATCCACACTGAAATGACGCGGGCCGGGGATGAAAACTTCCAGGCATGCATGACGCACCGGATTGACCTTTTGCAGGAACTGGACCACTGCGAAACTCCGGAACAGATAGCAGCGGTCACCGACAAAATTTCACGATACAAATGCATCAAAGAGAAAAAAGCCTGCGCCGATGAATCGGCCTTTGTGCGCGATGAAGAAACCTTTCAGATTTTCTTGACGGAAGCGGCCGATCGTCTTGATCAGGCACAGTCAATCATTCTTGACCTTGAAAACGGCGTTGACCAAAAAGAGTCATTTCAAAATCTCTTCCGGCTTTTTCATACAATCAAAGGTGAATGCGGTTTTCTGAAAATCGCCACATTGGGCGAAGTAACCCACAATATTGAAAGTCTGATGGACAGCCTGCGTAACAAAACGATCGACTTCCGGAACGAGCATGTAGACATATTACTGGAAGGCATCGACATATCCCGCACAATTCTTGGTCAACTGAAAAGCGGTTCGTCAATTTTGTTTTCGGACATTCCGCTCGATACATACTATAAAAAACTATCCGAGGCATCCTCCAGACCAAACCCCAGCCTGGGAGAGTTGCTTGTTTCCGAGGGAGTCCTCAAAGAGGAAGACGTGGCAAAGATTTTGCAAAAGCAAAAGGAATCAGCTTTTTCAAAACGCTTCGGTGAAATTGCGGTAAAGGAAAACTTCCTGAGCGCTGACGAACTCCAGCGGACACTGAGCAAGCAAAAGGAAGGCGCTCTTTCACCCGCCCAGGAGAAAAAGGAAAAACATGACCCCGTTATAAAGGTCCGCGCATCCAAGGTTACCTTCCTGGTAGACATGATCGGCGAACTGCTGATCGCAATGGGACAGATGACCGATAACACTCCCGCTCTGATGCAGATGCGCAAAATTACCCGAAGTCTCCAGTTCGGTGCGATGGAATTGCGGACCGATACCGTCCACTCCCTGTTCGGGAACATAAAGCGTGTTGTTCGCGACCTTTCAAAGCAGCTCGGCAAACAGGTATTGCTCGAAACCAGGGGTGAAAATCTGGAAATAGACCGCAACCTGATAGAAAAACTGGAAGAACCGCTCATTCATATGATTCGAAATTCCCTGGATCATGGTATCGAGAATACCGAAGAACGTGCGCTTACCGGAAAACCACTGCAGGCCTCACTGATCCTGAGTGCAGAGCGTCGGGGCAACTCCATCGTCATCAGTTTACGGGATGACGGCCGCGGGCTTAACCGGCAAAAGATACTGGACAAAGCGATCGCAAAGGGAGTCATCCGTCCCGACATGGTATCCGGACTAAGCGATGCGTTTATCAACAATTTGATTTTCGCCTCCGGCTTCAGTACGCAGGACAGTGTTTCGCAAATCTCCGGTAGGGGCGTCGGCATGGACATTGTTCAGTCAGTCGTCAACGAAAACCGCGGCCGCATCGAAACAGAAACGGAAGCAGGCTGCTTTACCGAATTCAGACTGATTTTCCCGCTCAGTACGGCAATTATCGACGGAATGATTACCCGCGCCGGAGACAATCTGCTTGTATTCCCCATCGGGTCAGTCGTGGAATCCCTCAAGATAACGGCAGACATGATTCACTCGGTCAGAGGCAGTGCAGAGGTTATCGACCTTCGCGGTGAAGTCCTTCCGGTTATCAGAATGCATCAGGCGCTGGGGATCCCCGAGGAAGAAGACAGGGGATGGCATGTCGGCATTGTCACAGAAAAATCGGACAGAAGCAGGTATCTCCTCATCCTGGATGAAATTATCGCCAAACGGGAAGTCGTTATAAAATCGCTCGGCAACAAATTCAAGAACATGAAAGGTATTACGTCGGGAACCGTTTTATCGGGCGGAAGAATCGGACTGGTAATAGACGTGGACCAAATTGTTGATTTGAGCCTTGCGGAGTATGCCACATGACTTCAAGAAACCTGGCAATCGGACTTTCAGCGGTACTGCTACAAATATTGTTGATACTGACCTATTTTGTGAACAATCCGGTATTTCCCGCTTTGTCGATTATTCCTTTCTCGGTTGCCATCCTTGCCCTTGTCAAAACTCGGGGGAAAGAGCGCACGTACACGAACGAAATGGAACCGGTCATACCCGCGCCCGAGACCGCGAAAGAACGGGACCTTCCGGACGAAATGGAGTCTGTTCACCAGTCAAATAGCATACAGGCGACAGAACGGGAAGAATTGCGTCTTGAACTCCACAAACAGGCAGTACAACGCCTCTTTTCCAGCATCGTCACCTACTTGAACAGTACGTCCGAACCCATGACTGAAACACTACTGAGCATACGCAACAGCCTTTCTTCGTTTCTTGTGTCTATACACAAAACGAAAACCGAGTTCGAGGAAAAGGAAAGCCTTGCCATGTTGATGGACATGGTTGACAAATTACGGACACATATTACCGACATGACCCGGGAAACCGGAATTTCCTTCGGTAAATTTTCCACCGAAATAGACAGGCTGAGCGCACAGATGACCTCTATCGAGGACTTTCTCGCAAGCATTTCGGATATTGCGGCCCGGGTTCACGTGCTTTCAATCAATGCCTCAATAGAGGCAGCACGGGCAGGAGAACGGGGTCGGGGCTTCAAGGTAATCGCCAACGAGGTACAAAAACTGGCCACCGAGACACAATCCTTTGTCAGCACCATCGGGGACACAGTTAACGGCTTCGGCAAAACCTTCAGTTCACTCAAGGAAACCATGAACGACAACAAGCGGTTGCTCGCCCGACAGGAAACGGAAGACGCGTCAACCTATGAATCCATCTCGGCGGAGATTCACGCACAGCTGGAGGACGTCAAGTCCGTATATCGCAGTGTCATCGATTTCATGGAGTCGATGGATGTCGACATGAAAACGCTCTCCCCCATCACCATGCTTCATGCCATCATCACCCAGGAAATCGAAAACCTTGAGCATGTGCACAACGATTTTGTAAGCGCCCTTGAAACAGCCTGGAATAATCCCTCCGACGCGGCGGAACAATTTGCCGACGAGGCGGTCAGCGAACGGATTCGCAAGCGGCTGACGACAAGCAGGGAACTCGATGCCCTGGCATTGGCGCTCGAGCAGTGCGGTCTTTCGTCCACAATAAACCTGAGGCGGAACGCCACGGATATAGAGCTTTTCTGAGCGGGTCAGGAAGGACTGAATTTGAGAAGGAGCGGTAATGAAACGGATCATGCTGGTTGACGATTCCAATTCCATCAGAAACATTCTGAAAAACTCTCTGGTGGGACAGTACGAGGTAACCGAAGCGGAAAACGGTAAGGTTGCATTGGACAAACTGAAAGAAGGAGCGGTAGACCTCTTTTTACTTGACGTGAATATGCCGGAAATGGACGGCATCACCCTTTTGGGAGAAATCCGCAAAAAGGCTGAATACGGCTCGACGCCGATTTTAATGCTAACCACCGAAACCAAGGAAGAGCTCAAACAAAAAGGACGGGAGCTGGGGGCTTCGGGATGGATCGTCAAGCCCTGCGAGCCCGACAAATTATTGCAGGCCATACAAAAGCTCATATAACCGGATGTTGAGGAAGGCCGGGAACGGCTTTCCCAACTTTCACCACTTTCTGCGAACTTGCTGGAACAAGGCGGCTTCTTATGGAAAATTCACGAAGAAGAACACTGACAGGATCCCGATACCTTAACTTTACCCTGGAAAACGAAAGTTATTGTATGGAAATCCTGACGGTAAAGGAACTGATGGGCATGACCGATATCACGCCATTGCCCCAAACGCCCGACTTTATCAGAGGCGTCATCAACCTGCGCGGGCAAATCATCCCGATCATCGATTTGCGAATCAAGTTCGGTATGCCCTTCATCGCATACTCCAAACGGACGACCATCATCGTCGTCGAAGCGGAGTTCGACGGGGACCGCCTGCTGATGGGTCTTGTCGTTGACTCCATACAGGAAGTCATTGCCATTCCGGAAGAGAAGATCAATTCCATCCCCTACATAAACAGCAGGGTGAAGGCGGAGTATATCCGCGGCGTGGCGGAAACGCCGGAAGGGCTCAAAATTTTACTCGACGTCATGAAAATATTGAATGACGAAGAATTCGTCAGTCTCAGAGCGATGGCTCCGGCCACAGCAACAGAACAGGAAAAAGGAGAATAGCATGAAAATAGGATTATCGTTCAAGATCATTGCCGGTTTCATCGGCGTGGCGCTCATTACCCTGGTGGTTGGCATTGTGGGCTTCATCGGCCTTGAAAACACCTCGACCAGCATTCACGAGCTTTCCAACCAAAGCATCCCCAACATCATATACCTGGAAGTGGTACTGGTCAGACAACAGACGATAAAGGCGGCCTTGCGCACCCTCACTTCCCCGTACCTGACCGACGACGACTACAAACGGCAAATTGCGAATATCGAAAAGTCCCGAACCGAACGGGAACAGGCAATCGAGGATTACCTGAAAACAGACAATACCCGGGAAGAGGATGCCCTCTACCAGGAGTTCAACCGGAAGCTCGAAGTGTCAAAGCGCCTTGACGGACAGATGCTGGAACTTGCCCAGCAGCTGAAGGCTTCGGGCGCGAGCGCGGAAGAATACGGCCGGCAGATGACCGCCTTTGCAATTACCGGCGAAGCCCGCATTGCCTTTGACGATACCATCGCCGCTCTCCAAAAACTGCTCGAATATGTCAAAACCCACTATGGCGAAGAAATTCCCAAACAGGCCATCGCCATGGCGGACAATCTGATAGTAATTATCCTGATTACCATTGTCGCGGGCTTTATCATCGCCCTTCTGGTCGGTGTCCTGCTCTCCGGATCAATCACCAAACCCGTCATCCGGATTGTCAACGCCCTGTCTTCGGGAGCGGACCAGATCGGAAGCGCCTCGTCGCAACTGTCCGTCAGCGCCCAGGAAATTGCCTCCGGAGCCACCGAGCAGGCCTCGGGCATCGAGGAGACGACCAGTTCCATGGAAGAGCTTGGCTCGATGGTCAAACAAAACGTCGAAAACGCGAAGGAAGCAAGCCTTCTTGCGGCAAAGACCGCCGACGCGGCGACACAGGGCTCGAACCAGATGGAAAAAATGCTCGTTGCCATGGAAGAAATCGGCAAGGCGGCAGACGACATCAAAACGGTTATCGACGTCATTGACGACATAGCCTTCCAGACAAACATGCTTGCCCTGAATGCGGCAGTCGAAGCCGCGCGCGCCGGAGAAGCAGGCATGGGCTTTGCGGTCGTTGCGGACGAAGTCAAGAATCTTGCAAACCGCAGTGCGGCCAGCGCGAAAGAAACAGCCCAGATGATCAAGACCACGCTCGCGAAAACCCAGGAAGGCCAGAGCATTACCAACCAGCTGGCGGAAATTTTCAAGGAAATCAACATCAATTCCCGCAAGTCGAACGAAATGACGCTGGAAGTTGAAACCGCAAGCCGGCAGCAGGACGAGGGCATTTCCCAGGTCAACAAGGCAATCATTCAGCTCGATACCGTCGTCCAGCAAAATGCCTCGGCCTCCGAAGAAACGGCAAGCTCGGCCGAAGAACTGCAAAGCCAGGTAAGCTCGCTCCATGAAGTTGTCCAAAACCTCTCCGGCCTCATATTGGGCGGAATCAAGGACAACAACCGGAGCCTTGCGGCAGCCATGCCCGGCGTAGCGGACCGGATCACCAAAAAGGCGACTCCGGTAAAAAACACCTGGAAGGAAACGCCCACTCCGTCAAAGCAGCGGCGTATCCCGCTCGATGAAGACCCTGACTTTGCGGACCAGGGAGACACATAATGCCGGTTCCCCACAAAGGAACCCTGCTCGAGCGTTTCCAGGAGTTTATTTACGAGAATTACGGCATCCACTATCATCAGCAAAAAACGGATATTTTGCGGATGAAACTGGACAAACTCCTGGAAACGCAACAATGCTCCGCGGAGGAATTTTATCAAAGCCTGGTTCTGGGCTCCCTGAAAGCCCGGGACCAATTGCTTGAGGCCATTACGGTCGGGCATACCTTTTTTTTCCGCGAGCAGCAGCATCTGGACATCCTGCTCGCGCACATTCAGAAAACCGGAAACACGCGGCCGCTCATCTGGTGCGCGGCAAGCTCGACCGGAGAGGAACCCTACTCTATCGCCATCAAACTGCTCATGTCCGGCATCAACACCTTTGTGGTTGTCGCCTCGGATATAAACAAGACAGTGCT
Organism: Spirochaetales bacterium Spiro_09; assembly: GCA_001604385.1. Taxonomy (GTDB): domain Bacteria; phylum Spirochaetota; class Spirochaetia; order Treponematales; family Treponemataceae; genus Teretinema. The sequence goes on from LVBK01000004.1 coordinate 133,923, forward strand.
GGACGCGATGAACCGGGGCGTCTATCCCCCGGGAAAACTCGAATATACGCCCAAGCATATCAAAACGATGTATTTCACCCGGCATGGGCCCCATTCCTTCAAAATAAGCCCCGAGGTACGCAAGCATATCAATATCAAGCGGCTTAACCTGCAGGAAGAACTACTGTTTGAACGGCCCTTCGATTATATCTTTTGCCGGAACGTCATGATCTATTTTGACGAGCCGGGACGAAAGAAGGTCGTAAAAAACGTGTCCCGAAACCTTGCGAACGGAGGCCTGCTCTTTGTCGGGCACACCGAAGCAATACTCGAGGTTCAGAAGGACCTGGAAAAATACGCCCCGGCGGTATTCCGGAAGGTATAAATGATCGGAAAAAAAATCAGAGTGTTTATCGTTGACGATTCAGCCATAGTACGGGAAATCTTGACCGAACGCCTTGCCCGGCATCCGTCCATTGAAATTGCCGGATCGGCAATGGACCCCTATATTGCGCGGGACAAACTGGAAGACCTGGATGTCGATGTCATAACGCTGGATATCGAAATGCCCCGCATGGACGGTCTGACCTTCTTGCGTCAGATCATGAAGCATTACCCGAAGCCGGTCATCATTGTCTCCTCACTGGCAAAAGAGGCAAGCCCCGGAGCAATGAAGGCGCTGGAACTGGGCGCTGTCGACATCGTTCCCAAGCCCGGGGGGCCCTTCAGCGTCGAGGACGTCATCGATATCCTGACCGACCGCATCATCGCGGCGAGCAAGGTCAACACCGGTAAAATTCTCGAGGCAACCCGAAGACTGGAGGCGAAGGAGCGCCGGCCCGCGGTCAATTATCTTGCGTCAATGAAAACGACAAACCAGCTGATAGCCATCGGAACGTCGACCGGCGGGACAATCGCACTTGAAACCCTCATGAAAGACTGGGAACCGGACTTCCCCCCCACCCTTGCGGTCATCCACATGCCGGAGCGCTTTACAGCATCCTTCGCGGCCCGCCTTGATGAACTGTGCCGGGCCCATGTCACGGAAGCCCGCGACGGGGAGCGCATTTTACCGGGAACGGTATACCTTGCGCCGGGAAATTTTCACATGCTTTTAAAAACGCAGGGCACAGAACGCACCCTGCGCGTCGTGACCGGTCCGAAAGTTTGCAATCAGCGGCCAGCAGTCGATCCCCTGTTCAAATCCGTCGCCGAACAGGCCGGCCGGAACTGTACGGGTATTCTGCTTACGGGAATGGGTCGTGACGGGGCGCAGGGGCTTCTGGAGATTCACAAGGCAGGCGGGCATACCATTGCACAGGATGAAGAATCCTCCATTGTCTGGGGCATGCCCAAGGAAGCGATCGACCTGGGCGCTGCCGATATCATTCTTCCCCTGGATCGCATTGTCGACCATATCCGCACCCACCACTGAAAGCATTCACCCACACACTGCCATCACGTACGGTGATGCAGTCAGGGGTCATGATGCAGAAAGGGGGACAGAGGGCGCGGCCCAAAAAAAACGCAATCACTGAATGCGGATTTCCCCGTCTGTCAGATGATTGCGCGATACGGGCCGGGGGCCACCGGCGGAGCAGCCGCCGAGGCCTCTTCACGATACGTGAACTGGCCTTACATATGGTTTGTCAAAATCCCGACAATCTTTTCCTTGCTCATAAAGCCGACGGTTCGTTCCACCGCCTCGCCCTTTTTAAAGACAACCATCGTCGGAATACTGGAAACGCCATACTTCACCGCAAGGTCCTGCTCGTCGTCAACATTTACCTTGGCTACAACGGCCTTTCCGCTTACGTCCTTTTCGACTTCCTCAAGAACCGGGCCGAGCATTTTGCACGGTCCGCACCAGGGTGCCCAAAAATCTACCAGAACCGGTACATCCTGATTGATTACCTTGTCAAAACTTGCTGCATTAGTGTGTAAAACTGCCATACTGCGGCCTCCTTGTATTCGATATTCAGCGAACCGTTCCAAAACTTTCTACGTACGGTTCGCATGTGTGTATTCCGGATCAGTAACACTATGTGTTTTTTCTATCCGTATATGTACAGTATACGCATAGAAGACCGCTTATGCAGTAACTTTGTCACAAAAAATACACGCCTAAACCCGGGCAAGTTCATACAAGAAAAGCGTCGCGGCCTGGGCAACATTCAAACTCTCGATATCGCCGGTTCCGGGTATTCGCACCAGATGATCGCAGGACTCCTTTACCTCGCGGGAAAGTCCCGTTTCTTCGTTTCCCAGGACAAGAAGAACCGGAACCGACTCACCTTTTGACGAGGAGACGAGTTCCCCCAAATCGGAAAGGCGGTTTCGGGAGCGGTGATCGGCTCCAATGCGCGTGAAAAGTCCGGCACAGGCGCCCACCAGCCAGGCGGCCGAGGGGGATCGCCAGATTTCCACAAACTCCATGCCGCCTTGTGCGACGCGGTATGAACTGGTCGATATGTCAGCCTGCTCGTCATCGGAACCGATGACAATGCGGGAAATTCCGAAAAAGGCGGCACTCCGGATTATGGCCCCCAGATTATTGGCGTTACCAACGCGATCCAGGGCAAGAACCCTCGTTCCCCGCGCTGCCCATTCCTTTACCATTGCCATATCAAGTTCCGGAATTTCCGGCAGATCGATCATGGCAACCACACCCTGATGGTGCACGCTCTGACACAGGCGTTCCAATTCTGACGGGGATTCGACCAGACGGTACAAACGGCGGCTTGTTGCCATTGCCTTGCAAAGCGAACCGAAAAATTTAGCGCGGTCCTGTGTAAAAAAAAGCCGCCGAACGCGTTCGGGATGATGCTCGGCAAGCGCGCGCACCGCTTCAAATCCGCACACCGCCAGTTCGCGTGTTTGTTTGTTGATCATGGGTACTCCTGAACCTCGAATGTATCACAAAGACCGGAGGTACAAAAGACGTTCGTCCGGTAATAAAATCTTCCTATTTTTCCACTTTTCGCTTGACCTGTTTCAGGTATTTCACTACTTTTACCCTATGTTACCGAACGTTCGGTAACATACATGAACATATATACGATTTAGACTTTTTCGGGTAACAAGCTCTCATGTAAAGCGTGTTACACATTCAGAAGAATTTAGATAATCGGCACAGCTGGATGGCCAGCCGGGAGACCCCAGATGAAAGACACACCCCATACGCAAACCCGCCGTGATCAAATCATAGAGGCGGCCTTTCATCTGCTCGGACAAAAAAAGGACTGGAGCCTTTCGGAGGCGGCCGAACGGGTAGGAGTTTCCAAAACAGCCCTCTATCGCCACTTTTCTAACCGCGCTGGCATTGAAGCCGCCATGGAAATTCATTTCCGGAAAGCTCTTGTCAGAATTGTGGAGGGTGCAGGCCCGGACGCGGACAGCATCAGGCGCGAAGCGGTCGCCTTGTTTCGCTCGGAAAACGGGTACATTGCCTATCTGGTGAACAAGGTTTTCAACAGTCCGGGTTACGAGTACGAGCTGTTTTCGTTCATGCAGCGTCATTCGCCTCGTACCGCCTCGCTGGTACACAGGATGAAATCCGCCTCGCCGGAAAACAGGGAGAAGATTGCCAATCTTCTCTTCAAGTCCTGTGTGTCGGTCATACTTGCGGGAATAAACCTGGACAGTATGCAGGGCATTCAAAACGAGCTTCTGGACCGCATTCGGGACGGGTTTCCCTTTCTTGCGGAACCGTCCACGAAAAGGCTTGCGGAAATTGAGCAGGAAACAGTCATCGATGAGGGGTATATTCAGGAAGGGGGAAAAATATATACCGCTATTGTCAGTTGTATACAAAAATGGGGAATACACGGAACAACGATCGAACGTATCGCAGAAGAAAGCGGTACGGCAAAAAGCAGCCTCTATTTTTACCATCCGACCAAGGAATCAATGTTGCAGGAGCTGGCAGAAACGGAACGCGAAAACATACTCGCATTGTTTGAACGTCATGTCGGTTCCGGAAGAAGCTTCGCGGAGCAGTTATATATAGTAATGAATGTACAAAAAAACTACCTTCTGGCGAAACCCGACCTCATTCCGGTATTTAACTGGATACGGTATCACCAGGAAGAGCGCCCGCAACCCGTGCAGGACCATGGAAACGTCCTTGACAGAATAATGCGGCTTTTTAATTGGCACGAATTACCGGGAACCGGCACGGACGATGACCGGTTCAAGGCTGCTGCAATTATTAAATGGGCATCAATCCTGGCTACGAGCGTGGTCGTCAATCATCGCAGAGCGGAGATTAACCGGGATGAAATTGGAACACAACTGCGCGGGCTGTTTTACAGCATGCTTCGCGGAGATAAGGAGATAGAATGAAAAAGAACACACTGATGGCGGTACTTTTGACAGCCATATTGATAGCGGAGCCCGGCAGCCGGCTTTTCGCCCAAAACCCCGGTGCGGCAAATCCCATGACGCTCACACTCGACCAGGCAGTTTCGCTCGCCCTCGAGAACAACATCCAGCTGCAATCGGCTGCGGTGGATGTCAGGATGAAAAAACGTGCCCGGGACAACGCCTGGAACGTATTCATTCCAAATATACAGGCCACCGGTACGCTCGCCCGGACAAACATGGGCACGGTTGACCAGACCCTTGCCTACCTGAATCCCATAACCATGCAACCGGAATCGGCAAGCTTCAGCATCGATCTTGAAGAAGCAGACCGCTGGCGGGCCATTGCGGGACTGAATATTTCGCTCAATATCAATCTTGCGCTCTTTGAAGGACTGAAGGCCACCCGACAAAACTATGAATCAGGCATTATAGACTGGAACAAGGCGCAAAAACAAACGGAACAGAACGTCAAAAAAGCCTTTTACGGTCTTCTGTTACAGGAAGAATCCCTTGCCCTGATGAGGGACAAGCTGGTCACAGCCGAAAAACGTCTTGAGCAAACATCGGTAAACTGGAAAAACGGCCTGGTTCCGGAACTTGCCTATTTACAGGCACAACTGGGCGTTGAAACCCAAAAACCGCAAATAATGGAAGCTGAACTTTCCCTGGTTCAGCAAAGAAGCCTCTTTGCCTTTCTGTTGGGCCTGCCTGTGGGAACCGAAGTCCAGCTTTCCGGATCAATCGAACCGGCAATCCTCGAGGTAGATGCCGACCAACTGATCAGGGAACACATGCATAACCGCTTCGACCTCGCATCCCTGCGGAAGAACATTGAACTTGTGAACACCCAGCTTCGGGCAACACAGCTGCAACGGTATACACCCAGCATCTCGCTGAGCCAGAGTTTTTCTCCGACGCTCGGAAACATCAGGGACAACTGGCTGCAAAGTGACAACTGGAAAGACAGCTCGGGAGCTTTCAGCCTGACGCTCGCCTTCAATATCAGCAATCTTCTTCCCTTTTCATCGTCCTCGATCGGATTGAAAGACACCCGGGACAATCTGCAAAAACTCGATTTGGCGACGAAACTGACACTTCATAACGCGGAGCTGGAAATACGGAATCTGGTGAAAAAGCTGGATAAAAACCGGGCATCTCTTTCCGTAATGGAAATGAATGTCGCCATCGCGGAAAAAGCGTACCGACTGACGGAACAGGGGTACCGCGCCGGAACCATCGAGTATCTGGACCTCAAGGATGCAGAAAACACCATGATGCAGGCAAAAATCGGCATGCTGAGCGAACGGTTCAATTATCTATCAACAGTGCTGGATCTGGAATCTGCACTCAATACGAAACTGACAGGAGCGCATAAATGAAAATGACATTGAAACAAGGCAGGGGAATCCTGATGGCAGGAGTCCTTCTGACCGCAATTATACTGTTTGCGGGCTGTGGAAATAAAAAAGAATCGGGTGAAGAGGGAGGACAGAAACCGGGAACAAAAGAAAACCCGGTTACCGTGTTCGCCGTCAGCACCAGCACTGCGGTTCGCGGTGAATTGAAGGACTATCTGGAATTTGGCGGGGATGTAACCGCAAAAACGAACATTGATATTACCCCGGACACCTCCGGACGGGTCGCAGAAATTCGGGTCCGCGTCGGCGACCGCGTATCAAAAAATGATATTATTGCGCTGGTTGATCCCTCAAGACCCGGCATGAACTTCGAATTCAGTCCGGTCAAGGCGCCGATTGACGGAACGATAACACAGGTGCTGGTTGTACCGGGAAGCATGGTAGCACCCCAGCTTTCGCTGGCCAAGGTTGGCCGCACGGACACCCTGGAAATTGTCATGAACGTTCCGGAACGCTTCGTGTCGAAAATTCAGCTGAACCAGCAGGCAGTCCTTCGCCTTGACGCATATCCCGGGGAAATCTTTCCCGCCCGTGTCACGGAGGTAAGTCCGGTACTGGATACAACCAGCAGAACCATGACGGTCAAACTTGCCCTGCTAAGCCCGGATTCACGCATTAAAGCGGGCATGTTCGCCCGGGTCAAACTTATTACCGACACCCGGACAAACACTATCAAAATTCAGGACACGGCAGTCGTTACCCGCTTCGGGGAAAGCTCGGTATTCATCATTACCGAAATGACCGATGAGGATGGAACATCCTATATGGCGGTCAGAAAGCAGAAAGTCATTCCCGGCATCAGGGTTGACGATCGCATGGAAATCCGGTCAGGGCTTCAGGGTGGCGAGGAAATTGTCGTTCGCGGACAAACGCTTCTTGAAGACGGTTCACGGGTAAATATCGTATCCCGTGTTCCCGGTCTGCCCGAACAGGAGAGCGAAAAATGAGCATTTCACGTACAGTCGTTTCACGGCCCACAACCGTTCTTATTGTCTTTGTGGTGCTGACGGCGCTTGGGCTTTTCGCCGCAAAGGACTTGCCCCTCGACCTTCTGCCCGACATGGAGCTTCCCTATGTTGCCGTAAGCACAACGTACCAGGGGGCCGGACCCGAAGAGGTAGAACGGAGAATTTCACGACCGATCGAAAGCGCCCTTTCAAGCGTCTCCGGTATGGAATACCTGGGATCGTCCTCTTCCAGCGGATCAAGCATGGTATACATGCAGCTGACCTTCGGCACAAACCTTGACGAAGCGATGAATGACATCCGGGCAAAGCTTGATTACGTCAAGGGAATGTTGCCCGAAGAGGCAAGCACGCCCATGGTCTTCAAGATGGACCCGAATATGATTCCGATCATGTTCTACGCCATAAGCGGAAACCGGACCGCCGAGGAACTTCGGGATTACGCCGAAGACCTGACTGCGCGGCTCGAACAAATTGACGGCGTCGCCTCGGCCAGCGTCTTCGGCGGGCGGGAGAAGGCCGTCATCGTTGAAATACCGCGAGACCGCCTGCAGGCGTACAATCTGACCATTACCCAGATAGCCCAGCTCATCGGCGCGCAAAACATGCAGGTGGCCGGCGGAACCATCACCGAAGAGGATTACAACTATACCATCAGCACGGTCGGAGAATACCGCTCGGTGGAAGACATCCGGAATACGGTTGTTTCATACAAGGCTGCCGGAACCGCACAGGCAATGACTGGAGGCCCCGCCCCGGTCATGACAACCGTACGCCTGAGGGACATAGCCGATGTCTATGAGGGCTATAAGGAACAGGACTCTGTCTACTATCTTGACGGGGTTCCCTGCGTGGAAATAAACATCCAGAAACAAAGCGGAAAAAACTCGGTACAAACATCCCGTGCAGTTCGCGCGCGCATGGAACAGATAATCCGGGAAGCGCCATCCGATATCGTCATCACCGAAACAGGAAACACTACAGATATTATTCAGCGCTCGGTCGACCAGGTGTCATCGACCGCCATCCAGGGCGCCCTGCTCGCAGTCATCATCCTTTTTATCTTCTTGCGCAGTATCCGCAGCACCCTGATCATCGGTCTGACGATTCCTATATCGCTGGTTATCACGCTGGGAATTATGTTCTTCAGCGGAATGACGCTGAACGTCATGACCTTGGCGGGACTCGCCCTGGGCGTCGGTATGTTGGTGGATAACTCCATTGTTATTCTGGAGAACATCTATACCTACCGGGAAAAGGGGGCAAAACCGAAATCGGCTTCAATTCTTGGTGCCCAGGAAATGATTATGGCCATTTCGGCCTCGACGCTGACAACAATCTGCGTTTTTTTGCCCCTGATCATGTACCAGAAGGAACTCGGAATAATTGGCGAGGTATTCAAGGGACTCGCGTTTACCGTAGTAATCTCGCTGGTATGTTCGCTCGTGGTGGCGATAGTGCTTGTACCGGTACTGACCAGCAAGTACTTTAAAATAGGAGGGAAGCACAAAGGCAACTCCGACACCCTTGTGGGTCGCATTAACGGAAGCATGGACCGCTTTTTTACCGGGCTTGACCGGGTATACGGCAAAGGGGTAAAAACGGTGCTTTCGCACAAAACGATTACACTGCTGGCCATCCTTGTACTGCTAATCGCAAGCATTTTCGGCGCATTCAAGCTGGGCTTCATTTATATGCCGCAGTCAGCTTCCGACTCGGTCGTACTCAATGTAAGCATGCCGGTCGGGACCAAACTGGAAACAACAGAAACGGTCTTGCGCCAGCTTGAACAGGTCGTATACCGGGAAATCAGCGGATATAAAAACGTGACCGTTCTGGCAGGTGCCGGAAATGACTGGGGTTTTGGGGGAAAGAATTCCTATGAGGGAAGGCTGACAATAACTCTTCCCGAGTTGAGCAAGCGAACCCAGAGCGAGGACGAAATTAAAGATATTTTACGCGCCTATACCGCCTCGTTCCCGGGAGCGAGCATATCGATCGGCAGCGGAGGCGGCGGGATGAGTATGGGTGGCGGCGGTTCAGCGGTCAGCGTAAAAATCAAGTCGGAAGATCTGAACAAAGCCCGTGAAACCGCCCATGCAATACGAACTCTTCTCGAAGAAAAAGCGGCCGATTATGTGACCGATCCGCAGGTGTCCCTCAAGGACGGGCTGCCGCGCGCAAATATTGTCATCGACAGGGAACGTCTGTACGCGCTGGGACTGAATATCTTCTCGGTCGGACAGGAAATACGCGCGAACGTGGCGGGAACCACGGCGACCAAATTCCGCAAGGACGGCGATGAAACGGACATTGTGCTGATGCTCGCAGAGGCGGACAAGACGCGCATTGCCGACCTCGAACAAATATTCGTCACCAACGCCCAGGGAACACGCATACCGGTGTCCAGCTTTGCCTCGTACGAAGAGGGCGTTGCGCCTATATCCATTGTCCGGGAAAACCAGAGCAGAATCATTACCGTGAACGCAGGTTCGAAGCCGGGAAAACCCATTACCGACGTACAGGCAAAGGTTGAAAGCCTTATTCAGTCGGAAATTCCGGTAGACCCTGCGATACGCATTGAATATGGCGGAGACTTCGAGGATCTCATGAAGGCGCTCAAACAGTTTATAACCATTATCATCATGGCAGTCATTCTGGTATTCGCCGTCATGGCAAGCCAGTTCGAGTCCTTCCTCGATCCATTTATCGTGCTTTTTACCATGCCGCTGACAATCATCGGTATTGTTGCCCTGTACGCCATTATGGGCCAGCCGCTGAACGTTCTGACTGCAGTCGGTCTTTTAATCCTGGTCGGTATTATCGTCAACAATGGTATTGTACTGGTTGATTTCACAAACCTCCTGCGCAAACGGGGCATCCCCCTCAAGGAAGCGTGCATCCAGGCGGCTCAAAGCCGCTTGCGGCCGATATTGATGACCACGCTGACCACTGTACTGGGTCTGGTTCCCATGGCGTTTTTCCCGGGCGAAGGATCCGAAATGGTCATGCCGATCGGACAGACGGTGTTGGGAGGTCTATCCTTCGGCACGTTGATGACGCTCTTCTTGATGCCTGTGCTCTACTACATTTTCAACCGGTACCGCGAGAAGAAAGCGGAAAAACGGCTGCTTAAACAGGAAGCGCGTCGAGCTGCCCTGAACGCAGCACAGGGAGGAAACGCATGAACCGTATCGAAATAATATTCAGCCAATCCCTCGAGGAAGACCTTTTCGAAGCCTTCAAGGATATACACGAAGCAAGCTTTTTCACCATGATTCCGGGAGTTCATGGCAAGGGATATTCGACACCGAAAATGGGCGACCCGATTTGGCCCGAACTCAACAAGTTGATGATTATTTATACCGATTCTGATCGGGCAACCGACAGAATCAAACAAGGAGTCGAACAGGTTCGACAAGTCTATCCAAACGAAGGATGTGCCATTTTTGTGCTAAAGGGATAACAAAGAAGCGGACTATTTGCCCGGATCGTCAGGTCCGGGCTTTTTTTTGAGAAAACCATGAGCGCAGTGCATTGCGGTGCGATTCAAAGGCAATGGGCGCGTTTTCCAGTTCTTCGGCAGTCACCAGCTGAAATGCGCTGACTTCTTCAAGATCGGGTTTGAACAGATCAAGCGAAATGATATCTTCCGCGGCAAAATACAGATCGCATGTGTGATAGCGCACACCGCGCCAGGCGTATTCATTCGGCCAGGAACCCACAAACCGGATTACCTTCGGCTCAAGGCCCGTTTCCTCGCGACATTCCCTGATTGCCGCTTGCTCGGCACTTTCGCCGGAATCGACAAACCCGCCGGGCAAACACAGAAGCCCTGCTCCAGGATCGCGCTTGCGGACAAGCATCAGCACGGAGCCGTCAATTTCCAGAATAATACTGGCAGATGTTGCAACATTGTGATAATAGGTAAAAAGACATACCGGACAATACCAGTACGCATTGCTTCTATATTGATACCCTATCGAGCCGCAACGGGGACAAAACTTGAGATTCACCGGTTTCACCTATACAATCCTGAAGTAACGTGATGCACAGACAAGGAGCGCTGCTCCCGCAACGACCGCCAATATCAGTATAAACGCAGAAAAATTTGTTTTCCAGTACAAATACCGTGAATTCTTTCTCCGGCCGTAATACCGGGCGGTAATAGCCTCGGCAAGACGGTCGGCCCTGATGATGGTCCTGAGCACAAGCGGAACAAAAAGCGACGCCATTTCCCGAATTTTCCCCGCAAGCACTGCCTTTTTCTTTGTTCCTGCGCCCCGGATGGTGCGGGCCATACGGATACGCTCCGCTTCCGTGTATAAAAGCGGAATGAAACGGAATACAAGGGCCGTTACCAGGGAAATGTCCCGTACCGGAATGCGAAAAACTTGTAACGGGCGCAGAAGGTCTTCCATGCCATACATAATCTCGGTTGGAGAGGCAATATGCACAAAAAGTGAAAGCGGTATGTACAGGCTGACAAACCGCAGTACAAACGCGACGGGAAAGCCCTGCGCCGGAAACACCAGATACTGGATTCCCGCAAGCACAATAAGCCACGGCAGTGCTCTCAGCATCGCCGCAATCATTTTTCCGACATTCTGGCGGGCACAGACGGAAAGAGGTACTTGGGCCAGCGCAAGAATGGCCAGAAACTGCCATTCCTGCACGAGCAGGGAGGCGGTAATACAGGCTGCAGACACCAGATACTTCCCTGCCGGGGGAAGGCGGTGCAGCGGAGTCGAAGGTCGGGCGGAGGAAACGGGGGAACCGGAATCGGGAAGCGGGAGGGCAATAACCCTGTCCGCGATTACGCATTCTTCTTCCCGGTTTGTCGTAAAAAGCACCGCCTTCCCTTCATTCCGCAACCGGACAAGCACACCCAGCAACTGGGCACGGCTTGTCGTGTCGAGGGCAGCTGAAGGCTCGTCAAGCAGAATAACAGGAGAATCCATGGCGAGGATTCCCGCAAGCGCGGTTTTTCTTCGTTCACCGCCTGAAAGCGAAAATGTCTTACGATCCGCAAACTGTTCAAAGGGAAGACCAGCCTGGTCCATAGCGGTGCGAACGCGTTCCCGAAGCTCGCTGCCAGTGATACCAATATTAGAGGGTCCCCAGGCTACCTCATCCGCGACAAATTCACAAAAGAGGCCAGACTCGGACTCCTGTACAGCCAGAACGGGTCGGCAACCATCGGCGTAGCGTACAAAACCGCCCTCCGCCTTGTGCAGGGAGGCGAGTATGGAAAGCAACAGACTTTTCCCCGCCCCGGATTCACCCGTAACAGCGGTTATACTTCCCGGAAACAGGGCGAGATCGAGGGCACGAAGAGGCCCGGCAGTAAGAGCTTCAGCCTCCAGAAGAGGAGAGCCGTTGTGGACAAAGGGTTTCAGATCCGGCAGCGGATCACTTGCCAATCCCCAGGAAACAAGCACAGAGCGTTCCATCGAAAAAAGTTCATCGGGTCGCCCGTCAAATACCAGACAACCGTCACGCAGCACCAAAGCGCGTTCAGCATGCCGGGCCTCATCCATATCATGAGTAATATGGATAAGCGTACAACCCTCGGCATGCCGTTCATCCAGAAAGGATAAAAACTGCTTTCTGGCGCCGGGACTGAGCATCGATGCGCTTTCATCAAGAAGGAACAAGGCAGGATGGAGAACATACACGCCCGCAAGGGCAAGATTTTGCATATGCCCCGATGAAAGCTCGCCCACCGGGGATTGTGCAAATTTTTTCAGGGCAAAGAGGTCAAGCGCCAGAGGAACTTCCTGCTGCATAACCGAACGGGGGAGTCCCAAATTCTCCTGACCGAAGGCAACATCCAGTTCAACGGTTTCCGAAACAAACTGATCCTGGGGGGATTGAAACACCAGGGCACAGGGTATACGGGCGCTTTCCGGCGCATCAAGAGTGATAGTTCCCGTACTGACTTCAGAGAGTGCGGCTATACAACGGACCAGGGTGCTTTTACCCGACCCGTTGGCACCCAAAATGGCAACATACTCACCCCGCCCCACAGAAAAGGAGACATTTGACAGGGCAGGACGCTCTGATTCTGGATAACGGTAGCTCAGGTTTCTGACGGTAAGCACTGAGACAGCCTAATTAAACGGTTTACGCCAGGCGGACGGATTCCCCGGTCCTACCCATGCATTAAGCGCAAAACTTTCCCGCAAACTGAGCGTGATAAACTTTTTGGCGCGGCTTACTGCTTCATAGGGCTCCAATCCCTGCGCAAGTCCGGCGGTTATGGCCGCAGCGGTAGTACAACCAGCGCCGTGTGTCCACCGGGTATCGATAAGGGCTCCCTCAACCTGATTAAAATCCCTACCGTCATAAAAAAGGTCGATTGCGGCTGTGGCATGCGCAAGTTTCCCGCCGCCCTTTATGAATACGTGTTTTGCCCCCATCGCGTGTATTCGCCGTGCAGCTTCCTTCATTTCTTCCAGGGATGCGGGAGTTGGCATACCGGCAAGCTGGCCGGCCTCAAAGAGATTGGGGGTAACGACAAGAGACAGAGGCAATAATTGTTCGGCTATCAACGCATTCAATCCGGGATCAAGCGCTTCGTTCGTGCCCTTGCAGACCATAACCGGATCGAGAACATAGAGTTCGGTCTTGTGAGCGCGTATAAAACGGGCGGAAAGAGAGACCGCTTCCGCAGAACCGAGCATACCGGTCTTCACCGCATCGGGCCCGACGCCGTCGAAAATAGTCGACAGCTGATGTTCAAGAACGGAAGAATCCAGAGGAAATACCGAATGGGCCCATTCACGGCTACTGTCCATTGTCGCGATCAGGGTAACCGCCGCCATGCCATACACCCCGTACTCGGCAAACGTTTTCAGATCGGCTTCAAGACCGGCGCCGCCGGATGCATCAGAGCCGGCAATTGTCGCTACCTTTTTCATATCTTCTCCCGCACTGTTTGCAAGACATATTTCAGATTAAAGTATATCGAAAGATGCATAGCGCAGACAATATCGCGTGGCGGATATTCCTCAAAATCAGGATTTATCTTGACACTAAACAGCCTAGTTGTCATTATCGAAGCCGATAATCACCCGATACCGGTGTTAATCGCTGTAAAGGAGGCCTAATGAACACACATCATGGATCGTATATCAGGAAACTGGTTATTACCGGAGCGCTTGGAGCCCTGGCCGTATTTCTGGGAATTACCCGTCTCGGTTTTTTCCCCTGGATTTCAGGAGCATCCATAACAGTCCTGCACATACCGGCCATCATCGGCGCGGTTCTTGAAGGTCCCTTCGTCGGCCTGGGAATCGGCACCATATTCGGCATGTTTTCGCTGATACAGGCAAACATTGCCCCGGTCACTCCGATCGATATCGCCTTCAGGAATCCGCTTGTTTCCCTTTTACCACGCATGTTGTTTCCACTTATCACCTGGGCCATTTTTCATTTTGTTTCCAAATGGAAGAAAATTCCCGCAGTCATTATCGCTTCGGTCGCAGGAACCCTGGTTCACACCATTCTGGTTCTTGGCATGCTGGTTCTGACAAACGGTTCCGGAATTCTGACCGGTGGAGACCCCTCAATTACCGTATGGGCGGTATTGTCGGCAATCTTTGTCGCAAACGGTATTCCGGAAGCACTGGCAGCGGCAGTACTGGCTACCCTGGTAGCAGCGGCCCAGCTGGGTATCAGCTCGCGCAAGAAATCCAGACTAAGCTCGGAGTAACCGGTGATCGAAAAGAAACACTACGTCCGCCTGATCCGTACCGCCCTGAAAGAGGATCTGGGACCGGTCGGCGATGTTACCAGCAAGTCAATTTTTTCCGGAAAGGAACGCGCAGTATTCACATTGCTTGCCAAGGATGACGGCATACTGTGCGGTCTTGATCCCTTTACCTATACCTTCACTGTGCTGGACCCTTCCTCGTCGGTTGAACGCTTTTTCTCGGACGGGGACCGGGTGACCCGCGGGGATATTGTCGCCCGGGTCAGGGGAAAACTGACGGCAATCCTTTCCGGTGAACGCACTGCGCTCAACATTATCAGCCACCTGTCAGCCATTGCGACAAAAAGCGCAGTTTTCAGGGAAGCCGCCGGACAGAAACCGACCGTACTTGATACCCGCAAAACCATTCCCGGCATGCGATACCTGCAGAAATATGCAGTCGCTACCGGCGGAGCCTCGAACCACCGGATCGGGCTTTTTGATATGGTATTGATCAAGGACAACCATGTTGATGCGGCGGGGGGTATCTCGATAGCGGTGGAACGGGCCCGAAAACGATGGGGCAAGCGCTTTAAAATCGAGGTGGAAACCCGTACTCTCGCCGAGGTTGCAGAAGCCCTCGAAGCGGGTGTTGATCGCATCATGCTCGACAACATGAGCAATTCACAGATGAAGGAAGCGGTCACCCTCATTGCCGGTCGGGCCGAAACGGAGGCGTCCGGCAACATGACCCTGGAACGACTGAAAACGCTTGGCGAAACCGGAGTCGACTTTGTTTCTTTTGGCGAACTGACGCATACCGTCACCGTTTTTGATTTTTCCCTGAAACAGGAATCCGTTGAATGAACGAGATCTTTGTTGCCGCGCATCATTACCAGGACGAGTCCATAATCCGCGAAGCCGATCTGGTAGCAGACTCCTATCGCCTTGCCGTTGAAGCCGCACAAAGCGATGCCCGCTTCATCATCGTATGCGGCGTACGGTTTATGGCAGAAAGCGTTGCTACCCTGGCACGACCGGACCAAACGGTTATTCATCCGGTTGCCGATGCGGGCTGTCCAATGGCGGATATGATAACGCGCGAACAGGCGGAGCGGGCCATGGAACGGATTGCCGCGGCAACCGGCAAGGAAGCCGCACCGCTGACCTACATGAACTCTTCAAACGCGATCAAGGCACTGACCGGGGCCCGCTGTGGCAGTATATGCACCTCCGGCAATGCGCACAAAATAATGAAGTCCTTCCTGAACGGAGAGCGAAGCATATTCTTTATGCCGGACAGAAACCTCGGCATGAATACCGCCCGCGAACTGGGTGTGCCGGCATCGGAGACGTGCATCATCACTGCGGCCGATCTTGACAGCGCTCGACAGCTCCCGCCCGCCCGGGTGTATCTCTGGGACGGGTTCTGCCCCGTTCACCGCATTTTTTCACCCGCGGATATTGAAGCGGCGCGGAACGAGTATCCCGGCATTACGGTCACCGTTCACCCTGAATGCGATCCGGAGGTAGTAGTGGCGGCCGATTCATCAGCTTCTACGGAAGGCATGTTCAGGGAAATAGATGAATCCTCCTGGGGCTCGGTCTGGGGTATTGGCACGGAAATGCATTTTGTAGAGCGGATGAAAAAACGCTACTCGAACAAGAAGATTATTGCCCTGCACCGTTCCTGTTGCCATGACATGGTCAAGATCCGCAGCGAACACCTTGACCGCATCCAGGCAGAAATTCGGGCGAATCCCGACGGACCGATACAGGGGACCATCCACATCGATGATGAGGAGCGAGACAATGCTCGTGCAGCTCTTTTGAGGATGGTGGAATTAACCAATGCGTGAGAACTTCGACGTTATTATTGCGGGAACCGGCATTGCGGGACTGACCACGGCGGTAACCTGCCGTGACAGGGGACTCTCCGTTCTGGTTATCACCAAAAACGAACGCGCCGAGGAATCGAATACCCACTATGCCCAGGGCGGGATTATTGCCGCTGCCCCGGGCGACAGCGCGGACCTTCTGGCACGCGACATCCTCGAAGCAGGTTGTCATTACAACAACACACAGGCAGTGGAGCACTTTGCCCGAAAGGGGCCTGACCTTGCCCTGAAATTCCTGGTTGACACTCTTCAGACCCCCTTCAGCCGGAAAGAGGACGGCAGTTTCGACTTTACCGGAGAGGCCGCCCATTCAATCCGGAGAATTCTCCATTTCGAGGACCACACCGGGGATACGATCGAAACCGCGCTTCTGGAAAAAGCAGCCGCGATCGGAGTGGAAATCCGCACGGGATACACCGCCATAGATTTGATAACAAACCGGCATCATTCCCGCGACAGCGAGGAACTGTACCGGGATCCCGAAGTGCTGGGTATCTATGCGCTGGAAAACGCGACCGGAGAGGTTCACACGCTCCTTTCCCGGGCGGTAATTCTGGCGACCGGCGGGCTTGGCAACATCTACCAGTTCACCACCAATCCGGCCTCCGCAACCGGTGACGGGATCGCCATGGCATCCCGCGCGGGAGCGGACATTATCAACGCCGAATTCGTGCAATTCCATCCGACGGCCCTTTTTCACAAGGACATCAAGCGGTTTTTGATTTCGGAATCCCTGCGGGGCGAAGGCGCGCGCCTGACTGACCGATTCGGCAAGCCTTTCATGCATAAATACACGGAACAGGAAGAGCTCGCACCCCGCGACGTCGTCACCCGCGCCATTTACGAAGAAATGACCACCCAGGGTTCCGAGTACATGTTTCTGGATCTCTGCGGTCATTATTCCGGAAAGGAACCCATAGAAACGCGCTTTTCCCGGATTTATGGAACCTGCCTTTCAGGGGGAATAGATATTACCCGCCAACCCATTCCCATAGTCCCTGCCGCTCACTATTTTTGCGGCGGAATACGCGTCGATCTTGCGGGGAGGACCTCCCTCAAGCGGCTCTATGCGGTCGGCGAGGTTTCCTGCACGGGCTTGCACGGGGCAAACCGTCTTGCGTCCACCTCCCTCCTCGAGGGACTCCTGTGGGGTTACGAAGCCGCCCTGGACATAGCGAAGCAAGCGGAAAACCTGCACAAGATCACGGGGCGAACGCGCTCGATTCCCGACTGGGAAGTGCCGAAGGGAGCGGAAACCTTTGAAAACGCGCTTATCTTCCAGGACTGGAAAACAATCAAACTGACCATGTGGAACCATGCCGGCATTGTCAGAACGCACAAGGGACTCGAGCGCGCCCAGGCCGATCTTGACTACCACGCGCACCGCATCACCCGGTTTTACCGCGAGGCTATCCTGAATCGGGACATTATCGAATTGCGGAACGGAGTCGAGGCAGCCCGGCTCATAGTCGGGGCGGCCATGCACAATACCCGGTCAATCGGCTGTCACTACCGGAAAAGCTGAACGCCGGCCACAGTTGAAAAATACTGCGGATTGCGGTCAAACAAGGATTGGGCGACTCCAAGACTGAGAATGCGGAACCTTCCGGCCTCCTGACGCAAGCGTTTAAATTGTACGGTACGGGTCGCGCTCTCGCGGTCATGGACACAAAAGAGAGCACATACATCATCGCCTTCACGGAACACGCGAACACGGTCAGCCACCAGTTCATAGCCGGAATGCACAACCAGCAACTTCATAAAGGTAAGGGAATCAAGCCCGCCAATATCACCAGAAGAAACCGATTCCTCCACGGCAAAGGCATCCTGGCCGGTCACCCGCGTGATACGCGATATACCGTCCGAAGCTGTTACCCAGTGGCTGTCCGGAAACCACAGCGGTCGGCTCGGGAGAGCCTTGCCAGTCATTTCCGCTGCCCCGGGTGTATACACCAGATCGTAGACCGGCCCGCCCTCCGCCACGCCCTCGCCCGTGAACGCGAAAAAGGAGGCATCGGTCACTGACTGAATACGACCGGCAGTGACCAGCCGGTATGCAGATCCGTCCGAACGTAATTGAATCAGCGGAATCCAGTACTCGAAGGAATATACACTTTCTTCTTCATAAGTCCACTCCAGAGCGTCTGGGGCAGACGGGCGGGAAGAAAGCCAGGACTGAATCCATTGCCAGGTCCGGGGAACCAGATCCCTGACGGCAGAGCCATTGATGTCACCCCGGATTATTGTAATTGACCCGGGATCAAGTTCGCGCCGGCCGTTTTCTGCGGGAATTGTGTAGAGAGTCTCGACTACCACCACTTCCGAGCCGTCAGCCTGATTGTACATACGAATGGCAAGTTCATTGCCGCCCAAATAACACAGGCCGACGTACCGTTCATCCTTGCCGGTCACATCGCGGTAAATGACATAGGAGCCTGGGGCATCCGGGAAAGAAAGACCTTCGCTTTCAGGAAGCGGAGGCCGCTCGTCAAGCTCATCGGCAGCAGCGGAAAAGACGCACAGGGCACAACACAGGACAAGAAAATGGCGGGTCGAAAATACACGCATGGACACCTCCGGAAAGCGGGAAAACGGCTATAGGGGACCTATAGACTAATGGTACGTCCGGGTGACCGATTTGTCCATCCGGAAGGCCCAGGATGCGTTTACCACATTTATTTGACAATTCGGGCAAAACCGGTCACAGTAGTATCGGTAGAACTTGTAAGTCGGGTTTTGCTCTGACCATTGATAATGGAGGTTTACATGAAAAAAATGGTGTTTACGCTGCTGGTGATAGCCGCTTCCACGTTCCTTGTTTCCTGCGCGGGAGCCCCGAAAGAAACACCGGCAGACCCGTCCGCCCTGCCAGACTTTGTAGTCACGGCACGAACCGCGGCGAATGACTCGCGCCAGAAAGCACTTGCGGTTAAGGCTGAAGTCGCCTCTGCCGAACTCTTTACCGAGGCAACCACCCGGTACACCCAGGCTGAAGAGGCCGAAAAAACCCAGGCATGGGATACTGCGGCGCAGTCCTACACCGCTTCTGCCGACGGATTTGAACTGGCCCGCGCAGACGCGCAAAAGAAACGTGACGCAGCGCTTGCTGCCATGCAGCGCGCTACCGATGAAAAGGATACCACTGAGAAGATACTGAGCGAGGCGGAAGCCGCCGAAAAAGAAGCACAGGAAGGGGGAGTAGAATGAAAAAAATTCTTGCGCTCATTTGCATCGCGCTTGTGTCCCTTTCCGGTCTTGTCGCTCAAAACCTGCGAGACAACGAATTTCAGCGCGCCGGTCTTGCCTACGAACGCCAGGCCAAAGAAGCACTCGAAGCGGGCGAATACGCAAAATCGGCCGAGTACGCCGATCTTGCTGCCGAACAATTTCGCCTGAGCCGTGAATACGTATCGAACCGCCTGTTGGTCATTAAAGCCGCGAACATGATAACACTTGCCAAACAGGCTGTCGCCCGGGCGGAACGTTCATCGCAGGCGACAGAATTTGCTTCGACCATTACCCGTGGAAAGGTGCTGCTTCGGGAGGCGGAGGCTGCCTATTCTGCCCAACAGTGGGAAGATGCCCGCGTAAAGGCCGAAGAGGTTATCGCCCTCATGAATACCATTCCCGCCCCGGAACCGGTCGCTGTCCGTGAAGGCGCACTTCCCCTGCCCCGATGGTATATCGTCGGGCCCTGGGAGAAAACCTTTGACTGTTACTGGAACATCGCCAAAAAACCGGAGGTCTATAACAATCCGGTGCTGTGGGGAAAGCTCTACGATGCAAACAGGGCGAATATGCGGAATCCGGATAATCCAAACCTGATTCACCCCGGTATGCGTCTTGAAATTCCGCCCTTACGAGGAGAAAAACGGGAAGGAACATTTACTCCCGGCGCGGTGTACGAACCGTTGCCGAAATAATAAAAAAGCTGTCCGGCACAACCGGACAGCTTTTTTTATCAGGAGCATCACGCCCTGGTCAGCAATCGATTCAATTTTTTCACAAAATCGGCAGGATCCTTGATCTCGCTTCCTTCCACGATCAGAGCCTGATCCAGCAATACAAAGGAAACATCGGAAATATACTCTTCATCCTCGGTATCCTTTAATCGCGCTACCAAAGGATGATCCGGGTTAATTTCCAGAATCGGCTTGACCTCGGCAAGGCCTTTTTGCCCCATCGCTTTCATCATTCGTTCCATCTGGAGACTGGGATCATTTTCATCGACCACAATGCACGACGGCGAATCCGAAAGCCGCTTGGACAAATGCACGTCCTTGACCGTCTCGCCCAGCGCCTTCTTTATTTTTTCGGCAACCGGCTTGAAGGTCTTTTCCTTTTCCTCTGCGCTTTTTTTGTCTTCCTCGCCGCCAAGGTCCTCTTCGCTGCCCGCCCGGTTGACCGCCTTCAAATCCCATTCCTTGTACTTCCCGAGCGAGGGAATGACAATCTCGTCAATCTCGTCGCTCATAATCAGTACTTCAAGGCCTTTTTTGCGGTAGGCCTCAAGGTGAGGACTCTGGCGGAGCGTCTTTTCGTCGCCGCCGGTAATGAAGTAGATAGCCTTCTGTCCATCCTTCATGCGCGACACATAGTCGGCAAAGCTGGTCCATTGCTTTTCAGCGGATTCATGCGTTGACTTGAAGCGTACCAGATCGGACAGTTCCTCGCGGTGCGCATAATCTCCGTACAAACCTTCCTTGAGCGGGCGGTTGTATTCCCCGATAAACTTTTCATACTTTGCCGGATCGCTGTCTGCAATCTTCTTGAATTCTGCCAGGAGTTTTTTTACTGAAGCAGACTGTATGGCGGACAAAATCCTGTTCTGCTGGAGAATTTCACGGCTGACGTTCAACGGCAGGTCTTCGCTGTCGATAATACCGCGTACAAAGCGTAGATATACCGGCAACAGTTCCTTGTCGTCATCGGTAATAAATACCCGTTTTACAAAGAGCTTTACCCCGCTCTTGTAATCGGCGTTGAACATGTCAAACGGGGCCTTCGAGGGAATGTAAAAGAGGGTGGTATATTCCTGTGTTCCCTCGGCCTTGGTATGAACGTAATGAAGCGGGTCCTCCGAGTCATGAGACAGGGATTTATAAAAGCTCTTGTAGTCCTCTTCCTTCAGATCGCTCTTTGATTTTTGCCAGATCGCGCTCGCATCGTTTATCTGTTCTGCGGTCGGCGCCTCGCTCTTTACCTTGCCCTTGTCATCATATTCTTTTTTGACATAATGAAGAAAAATGGGGAAGGCAATGTGATCGGAATAGCGTTTGACAATGTCCTCAATTTTCCAGCGGGAGGCAAATTCCTTGTCATCATCGGTCAAATACATGACGACGCAGGTTCCATGGCTTGATTCGGGGACACCCTCAAGAAGCGGGAAGGCAGCAGAATCCGCCTCCTCAAGTTCATACGCGCCCTTTCCGTCCGAGGTCCACTTCCATACCTTTGAACCAGCAGCCTTCTTCGAAATTACTTCAATTTTCGAGGACACCATAAAGGCGGAATAAAAGCCGACGCCGAACTGACCGATCAGATTCGAATCCTTTTTCGCGTCGCTTGCCAGCTGTTCGATAAAGGCTTTGGTCCCGGAACGGGCTATTGTTCCCAGGTTCGAAATGATGTCCTGATCGTCCATACCGATACCGGTATCGCGGACAGTCAGCGTTTTGGCAGTTTCATCAAAGGTAATATCGATGCGGGGAGCAAACTGGACTCCCTTGTAGGCATCATCAGAAAGGGTCAAGTACTTCAGTTTGTCCAGGGCGTCAGACGCATTGGAAATAATCTCTCGGAGAAATATTTCCTTGTTGGAATACAGCGAGTGAATGATAAGCGTCAGAAGTTGGTTTACTTCCGTCTGAAATTGGTAGGTGGCCATTGTGCGTGTCTCCTGAAATGGTGAAAAAGATTTCTTACGGTATAAGATAGCGAGAAATGGCAACCGGCGGCAATATTTTTGTGCTAGAATGCTTACTCATGATGGCCAAACGGTTCGCCCTGATCAGTATCTGTTTTTTGCTGGCTCCTTTAGTCCGGGCATCCTCTCCCTTTTCTTTTTCGGTAAATCCGTACACCGGGTTTCATTCCGGACACGCCCTGGAATACGTCTACCGTTCGGATATGATCCTGAGCGAACTTGTGTGGGACATGAAACCGCTCCTTTTTGCGGGACTCGGCGCCGAGATGCGACACCGCAACGGATTTTCGCTTCGCGGGGACGTTTCTGCCGGCTTGCCGGCCATAACCGGCCTCATGGAAGATTCCGACTGGATGAATGTTCCCGCAAGCGACATCCAAACCAATTTCTCCCGACATGACGCGCATCTTCTTTTCTCGGCAGAGTGGAACATTGCCGCCGGCTGGGACTTCTTTCCGACGGGAACGGGCGGAAACCGCCGGCAGGAGGTCATAGTCCGCCCGAACCTTGGCTTTTCCTACAAAACATGGAAATGGGAGGCGCGCGACGGGTGGCTTCAATACGGGAATCCCCTGCCCTGGACCGAGGGCGAACGCATAGAGCTGGAAGGGCTTGGCATTTCGTACCACCAGGAATTCTGGATGCCCACGGTCGGAATAGACGTCTCCTTCCCGATCGCGTCGAGCCTGCGGTGTTCGCTCTTTTTGAATATGAGCCTATGGGTGAGCTGCAACGCGATTGACACGCACTTCCTGACCGGGGGCATATATTACGATGTTATGAGGGGCGGAAGCCTTGCAGAACCGGGCTTTCAGCTCGATTTGATGCTGTCGGATTCAGTTTCAATTACCGCGAACTACCGGCTGACAGTCATCAACAGCCTCCGCGGCGATACCGCGCAGGGAAGCTTGTCGAGCGATTCTGTCAGCTGGGTCTATGAACGGGACGGCGGCGGCTCGGGAGCGGGACTTCTTGCACAAAGCCTGCGCCTGGGGGCGGTCTATCATTTCGGAAAACCTAGAGCGGGGAAAGGCGGACAAGACCATGCGCACGAAGCACCTCAAACGTTTTCCGGGACAATCGGGAAAGAATCTCTGCATTGACAGTCTCGCCCTTCCGGAGGGCATGCACGGCCTCAAGCACCCGCGCCGCTTCCTGCCGGTCCATCCTGACGGAGACCTCTTCTCCTGCATGCCACCAACACAATTCGCCGCCCAGTTTGCCCGGCACCGGGATGCTTGCCGTCCACCAGTAGAGTGCTGACGGGTCAAAGGGAGCAGACCGCTGCCGGTCGCGAATGTCTTCATACCGCTCGATCAAACGTTCTACAAGATCACTTTCAATTGAAGGGGATGGCATCGCAAAAGGAAACCAGGAACGAACAGGGGTTTCAAGACCCTCTCCCTGCATCCAGGCGTGCAGCGCATTATCGAGCGGCCCGGTATATCTCCGCGACGCGTTTTCGCCCCGGAACCGTAAATCGTTATCCGCAAAGTCGCCGCTCTCGTCAAGCGGCTCAAGACTGTCCCGGTGCAAGCCCGAAAGCCATTCCTGGTACACCCGGGAATGGCGTGTCAGCACGAATTTATGCCAAAATGCGGAGTCCACCAAACCGGCGGCAAAGAGCTGGCGCATCACTTCGGCCGCGTCAATGACGCCGAGCGGATCCTCGTTCCAGTACCCGTAAATAAGATATGCATGCACCAGAACGCCGGCCTCCTTGAAAGCGGCACATACGGCGACCAGGTTTTCCAGGTCTATTCCCTTGTCGACAGCCTTGAAGCCTTCCGGGCTCGCAATTTCAATACCGCCGGAAACCGCAAGAAGACCTCCTGCGGCAAGAAAGTCGGCAAGGTCCCGGCTGAAGGTTTTTTCAAAACGGATATTCCCCCAGAAAGATAAAAGCCCTCCGGTATCGCCGGCAATATCAGGCGCAGCTGCGGCCCTGAGATTTTCCAGCGCGAAGTCGCGCAGGGCCCGCGGAGGAGCAGCCTCGTCCACCAGATGAATGCCGCGCACACCGCTTTGGATAGCGGTCTTCCGTAATGATCGGTACAGTTGCTGCGCCGCTAGCGGCACAAAGGAGCGAATATAGTCCAGGGAGACATCGCAAAAGGAACAGCGGTGCCAGTAACAACCGTGTGCAAGAAACGCCTTGATCCACACACCGTCGTTCCACAACCGGTGCATGGGATTCGGATTGTCGGCAAGTCGGGGATACCGTGAAAAATCAATGTCCCGATAATCGGGAAAAATGCGACAGGTCAACTCCTGTTCAAGCGGTTGAAGGTCAGACGGACAATGCAGGTGGCGGTTGCTGACAGTTCCCTCGGACCCCGCGGAGTGAAACCATGCGAGCATGGCCCCGTATCCCCGGTCAAACACCAGATGATCGATATAGGTAAAAAGACCTTCGTTGATGCAATTTCTGAGCTCGGTGTTGACATATCCCCCGCCCATAAAAATGCGGACCCGATTGCCAAAACGTTTTCGTGCCGACCGGGCGGTTGCCAGCGCATGGGCAAGGCATCCCGGAAACGGAACAGAAATACACAGAACAAGAGTCCCGTCAGAAGCAAACACCGGCTCCCGTTCCCACAAAGCGTCCAGAAAGGGGAGATACATATCCCGTATAACGGGCCGGTCAAGGGCGGACTCGACGCGAGCAAAGGACCGCTCGCTTGCGGCCATCGATTCGGCGTACCGTACCAGGGAAAACTCGCTGTCAACGGCAACCGTCATCCAGTCCGCAAGGTCTTCCAGCGCCAGGGTCGCCAGCATGCGTGCGTCATCCGGGCCAATGTCGCGGTCAAGGGAAGAGAGGAAACGATCCATCCGGGCACCACGCGGCGCATGGGGTGAACGAACCAGGGCATGACACAATTCCCGATCACCGCCCCGTAATATTGAAACCAGCGGTTCTATCCATTGAATCCAGCTAGCTGACAGCGAAAGATAGCGACGCAGCTGCCAGGCGGTTTCCGTATCTCCGGTCGCCTCGGCTTCACGGGCGCGCTCTTCGGTCACGGAGGTATACCGTTCAAAGAGAACGGCAAGAGTGGTCGCCGAAAAAAGATGAGAGAAAAATTGATTGGACAGGTCTATCCAGCGAACGGTTGTAATCCCAGGCAAAAAACCGGCTATATCGCCGTCTGCGAGAGCGCGAAAAAACGACGAAAGATACGCACCCGAGGGATATGGTCCGTTTAACTGAACCTGCGGCGGCTGGATAATACAGACGGAATATTCCATATCTCCAAACTATCACTTTATTGTGCTTTATACCATTCGTGATATATACTGATGTATCATGGTCAAAAAGATCGGTTCCGCCATTCTGGAAAAAACCGCAAATGTCACCTACACAATCGGTTTTTTCGGTAAAATTTTGCGCGGGGTCCCCATTTTTTTCTGGCGCGGAAAAACGGCACACAAGGTTCTGATCATGCAGGTTCTGTTCACCTTTGTCGAGGCGCTCTCCATATCCAGCCTGCTTGCGCTCGGTATCGGAGCTGCCGTAAATATTCTGGGTCTTCCGATACTGACAGGATTTTCGCAACAACAGCTCATCTACCCTCTTTTGATAACCATAATTACCCGGGAATTGGGCCCGCTCCTTACAGCCTTTATTATAATTGCTCGCTCAGCCACCGCGATCGCGACAGAGGTTGCCGGCATGGTTATCTCGCATGAAATTGAGGCCTACATTTCAGTCGGAGTCGATCCCGTGGAGCATATCGCGGTTCCCCGCTTTCTGGGCGTCACCATCTCCCTTTTTCTGCTGAATATTTATTTTTCAATTTTCGGTCTTGCCGGTTCCTTTTTTATCGTACAGCTTTTGTCACCCATGCCGGCCACGGATTATTTTGACAACATACTGAAAAATCTGACACTGGCCGACATCTTCGTCTCGCTCGTCAAGAGTCTTGTGTTTGGTATGATTTTGGCTGTCCTTGCCACCAGCAAGGGCTTTGCGGTTGAACGGGCAAGCACGGAAATTCCACAAGCCGGTCTAAAGGCCGTTACCGCCGCTTTCGGCTGGTGTATTGGCGCAAACCTGCTTGTCTCGGGAATATTCTATATGATGCAGCAAACATAATAAGACGGAAAAACTGATGGACAATGCATTGATACAGCTAAAAGAAGTCTCCTTTGCTGCCCAGGACAAACAGATAGTCAGCGGGGTTTCCCTGGATATTTTCAGGGGAACGACCACCGCCTTTGTCGGGCCCTCGGGGGGTGGAAAAAGCTCTGTGCTGAAACTGACCGCGGGCCTTATCCTGCCGACATCCGGACAGGTACAGTTTCGGGGTCATCCCGTTGCGACCATGAGCCGAGCCAGAAACCTTGCCTTTCGCCGGGAATCGGCCTTTGTGTTCCAGGATTCGGCGCTCTGGGCTAACCAGAGCATCAGGCAAATACTCGAACTTCCCCTCAAGGTTCATTATCCCGACATGAACCAGAAACAGCGTACCGAGCGCATCGTTGAAGTCCTTGCCCAGTCAGGCTATAAAAAGAACCTTGACATACGGCCATCAGAACTCTCGATGGGGGAGCAAAAGCTGATCGCCTTCTCGCGGGCACTCCTGTGCGATCCGAAAATTCTGTTTCTTGACGAATGGACTGAATCGCTTGACGACGCGGCAGCCCGGCGCCTGATCTCCATCGTCAAAAAAAAACAGGCGGAAGGCGCTACAATCGCTTTTGTCAGCCACAATCTTGGTATCATTCAGTCCCTTGCCGGAACAATATGCATGATAGCCGACGGAAAACTGACACTGACCGTCAGCGCGGAAGAATTCGAGCGGGATTCAGGGCTCGCCAAAACGATAGAACAAGGAATTGCGCAATGAAATTCAAAATCCGTTACGCCGACCAGATTGTCGGTATCCTGGCCATCCTTGCCATAGCTGCACTCTTTTTGGTCATCATTTTGCTCGGCAGCCGTCAACGCTGGTTTTCGCGTGACTATCACTTTACCACCGTCTTCGATACCGCTTCCGGGATTAATACCGGCATGGCAGTCCAGTACAAGGGCTTTACGGTCGGCAAAATCATATCGTATACCCTCGACGAGAATGACCGGGTTATTGTCCGCTTCAGCCTCTTCGACACCTATTATAACCGCGCAAGAACCGGTTCGGTTGTGGAGTTTATTACCAACCCGATCGGTTTGGGGAACCAGTTCCTTTTTCATCCCGGCTCGGGTTCTGATCTACTGGATGACGGCAGCTTCATCCCACGCCTGGACACTCCCGAGGGCCGGGAGCGAGTGGAAAAAGGTCTGGTACTGATTCCCAAACGGGATGACACGGTCGCCAACATCATGGCCCAGGTCAATCCCATTTTATCAAACCTGCAATCAACGCTCGAGCAGGTAAACGGCGCCTTCAGTGGTACCGGACGGGGACCACTTGCGGACACCATGCGCGGAACCGCCTCCACCCTCAGCCACGTGTCATCGATTACCGGCGACGTATCGGCTTCAATGAGCGAGGTGATGGTCAAGCTTGACAGCATCCTGCGCGATGTTCAGGGAATAACGACCAATCTGGAATCGATGAGCAACGCCTTTGCCGATCCGTCCGGCCTGGTTCCGAGGCTTGTCGATCCCGACGGAACCATGTTTGACAGCATCGAAGCCTCGCTCAAGGCGGTAGAAGGGACGCTCGGAAATGTGGAGGATTCCTCATCTATACTGAAATCCCAGGTTCCGCAAATAGCACGCCTCATCGAAGATCTCCGCATCGCGCTACTCAAGGGACAAGATGTGCTGGACGCATTGCGCAACAATCCGATTTTGCGCGGAGGAGTACAGGAGCGGGTTCAAACACAGGATTCGGGAACCAATTCCCGTGCAATCGAATTCTGAGCGGGAGGTAGATGATGAAAAGTAACACAATAGCCGTATTCGCCGCACTTCTTGTACTGGTTTCCTGTTCTTCCGCACCGAAACGGCCGCCCGAGGTTTTTACCAACCGGAACGCAGCCGCAGGCCAGCTTGAAATGGGAAACAGGTCCCTTGCCCGCTCGGATTATGTCAACGCCCATATTTTCTTCGAGGAGGCATGGAAGCTCGCAGTCAGCACCGATGATCCGGAAAGCAGGATGCGCGTACGTTTGGCCTGGGGAAATGCCTGGTACAACCAGGGAAAGCTCGACAAGGCCCGAAGCCTGTGGCAGGCAGCTCTTGACGAGGCGACCGAATCGGGGTACCCGCACATGGCAGGCGCGGCCCGGATATATCTTGCGAGAGGTACCCTTGCCGAAGGAAACAGTGTCGAACAGCTGGACGCGGACGAACGGAAAAGACGGGCAGAGGCTGCCGGTCAAATTGTGAGAAACGAGCTTTCCTCCATCCGGGGAAACGATTTATATCTTGCCTTTGCCTGGAAGGTTATCGGTCTTGCAGAAAAGGAGCTGGGTAATTTTACGGAGGCAGAAAGCGCAATAAGAAGGGCACTTGATATTCACGAAAAAGGACGATATCTGGAAGATGCGGCCTATGACTGGTACTTGATTGCATCGGTCCGCTCAAAGGAAGGCAACACCGAGCAGGCGCTACAGGCTCTTGACCGGGCGATAAGTTTTGACCGACGGGCAGAAAACGCAAACGGACTGGGCATGAGCTGGATGGCGAAGGGGTTGATTGAACAGCGAAGGAGCGACACTGTCCGCGCGAGGGCAGCATATGAACGGGCGCACGAAATATTCCGGGCCGCGTTCATAGAAGCGGGCGCCGAAGAGGCCCGCCGGAAGCTTGAAAGTTTGGGTGACTGACTAATTCAAGGTCCCCTCAATATGAATACGACCAGGAAACCGCAAACCGGTCGTGCGAGACAAGAGAGATCCGAACCGAATCGGTCACTTCGGCGACCCGCGGAGCACGGTTATAGACCCAGGGCCGCACCCAGGAATACACAATAGCCCCTCCGAGCGCAAAGCCGCCGGCGCCGAATATCAACTCTCCGTTGGGTTCATCGTTGTCCTGACGGTAAGAGCCGTAAGCCA
Organism: Spirochaetales bacterium Spiro_09; assembly: GCA_001604385.1. GTDB lineage: Bacteria > Spirochaetota > Spirochaetia > Treponematales > Treponemataceae > Teretinema. The sequence continues at coordinate 163,181 of LVBK01000004.1, forward strand.
TAGCCCCTATCCCGACCAGTTCCCAGAACATGACCGTTCCGCCGCCGGCAGAGTCCCCCTGTATGTATGAACCAATCCCGAAAAACGGATTGATCGCCATACAAAAGGCCCGTCCGGTGAAATCCGCCACAGTTCGCACGGCCTTGCCCACCGAGGCAGATGCCGAGGATCCGGGAGCGCGGGGCATGGACCCGCGGCCGAACAGGGCTTCAGTCTCGGCATCGGAACGGACCTGCAGCGTAGCCATATACTGGATCTCGGACGTTTCTATTTTGACCGCTTTTACTGAAAATCGATAGCGGTTATTGATTAAATCGAAGGTTCCCGTAATGAGCGTCTGGGCTCCAAGCATGGCGCCGAGGCGCTGGGCCGATTCGTCGCTGACGTCCCCGGAGAGCTGGAAAGAGAGCTCCGAACGGATCTTGTCGATATTCTGACGGTCGACGACTATCAGTTTTTCAGTCTGTAAAATGGCGTAGGTCAGGTCATCTACCAGAATATCCTGGGCTGCCTTCGAGTCCGCGCGAATGTCAAACACGACAACCATAGAGCTTTCGGGAAGACGCGCAGACATACCCAAGGCCATTTCGGAAATGGCTTCGGACAAACGGTATTCCTTTTGCGCAAAAGCCGGAATAAAGGCCCATACAAGAACAAGCGCACACATCATGATTCTTTTCATCGTCAATTCACTCCGGAATCAGAGCCACCTGATGAGGCTCCGTCGAATATACCTGGCATACACTATAACAGACGGAAAGTGGAAATCTGTTACTCGTGGTCAAGGGGCTTTCCCTCGACCATCAATTTCATGCGGCGCATGGCTTCCTTCAATTTCCCGATTTCCGTCGCATAACAGCAGCGGATAAAGCCTTCGGCTCCCGCTCCGAACACGTTTCCGGGAACAACGGCAACCTTGTAGTCATTGATCAGCTTTGTCGCAAAATCCTCGGAGCTCAAGCCGGTTTTCCGGATGTCGGGAAAGATGTAAAACGCACCATCGGGCTCCGTTACCGGGATGCCCATCGATTCGAAGGCACTCAACATCAGATTTCTGCGCTGCTGGTATGATATGCGCATGCGTTCAACTTCCGAAGCGCCGGTGCGTAATCCCTCCAGGGCGGCGTACTGACTCATGATGGGCGCGCAAATGGTTGAATACTGATGCAGCTTGTGTACCTGGGCCATCAGCTCGGCCGGACAGGCAAGATAGCCGATGCGCCAGCCGGTCATGGCGAAGGCCTTGGAAAATCCGTTCAGCACTACTGAATAGTCCTTCATGCCGGGAAAGGACGCAATCGAGGTATGTTGTTTTCCGTCATAGACCAGTTCGGAATATACTTCGTCGGACAGCACCCAAATACGGTGTTTCTTGACCAGTTCGGCAATTTTTTCCAGTTCGGCGGGAGGGATCATGCGTCCGGTAGGATTGCTCGGAGAACAGAGCATCAGGGCCTTCGTTTTCGGGGTAATCAACTTTTCGATGGCGGCAGCCGTCGCGACAAAGCCGTCCGGCGCGGTATCGAGCCTGACAAGTCGCGTTTCGCATAATTCCACGAGCGGCTGATATGACACATAACAGGGCTCGGCGACGATCACCTCATCGCCCGGATTAAGCACCGCGCGCAGGACCGCATCGATTGCCTCGGAAACCCCGATTGTCACGAGAATTTCCTTGTTCGCATCATACTGAAGATTATACTTTTCCAGATAACCGGCTATAGCCTGTCGAAGCTCGGTCAGTCCCCAGTTTGAGGTATATGACGTGTGGCCCTGCTCCAGGTGGTACCAGGCCTCTTCACGCATCGCCCAGGGGGTGGGAAAATCGGGTTCACCGACACCGAGGGATATGATGTCGTCCCGGCCTATTATCAGTTCAAAAAACTTTCTGATACCGGATGGCGGTATCTGAAGCATCCTGGCGGAATATCTGTCCTGTCTGTCGTTCATGCGGTCACACCCTCGCGCCGGTCTTTTTTCTCATCGACATATACGATGTTGTTTTCTTTGTATGTTTTCAGAACAAAATGAGTTTTCGTGCTTTTCACCCCGTTCAGCGTTGCCAGTTTCTCCGACACAAAAAAGGCAACTTCCTTCAACGTCTTTCCTTCTATGATGACCTGCAAGTCATACCCGCCCGACATCAAATGCAGGGATTTAACCTGGGGAAACCGGTATATACGTTCTGCAAGAGCATCGAAGCCGTGTTCCCGTTCCGGGGTAACCTGAATTTCGATAATCGCACGGACCAGATCTTTCTCCGCCAATACCTTTTCCTGATTGACGATCGCGGAATACTTGAGGATAAAACCTTCATTTTCAAGCCGCGCGATGATCTCTTTCACCTCCGCCACCGGTTTGCGGGTCATGGCCGAGATATCTTCCGCCGTCAGGCGCGCATCATTTTCCAAGAGATCGAGTATTTCCTGCATACGTGTTGACTCCTTGGCTCACTATAGCATATTCGCCCATACAGTGCATAGAAATTTGTCCGCGTTTGTGCCATGATGTGCGGATAAATCTCGCGAAGGAGCCAGCATGAACAGGCCTGTATACCGGCTTTTTATAGAACGCAAAAACGGATTTGAAAACGAGGCGGAACGCACCCGCTCCGAACTGACACAGTTCCTCGGCATCTCTCATCTGGAAAAAGTCCGGTTCATCAACAGATATGACATCCAGGGCATCGAGCGGCGCGATCTTGAAAAGGCAGCAGCCCGCATTTTTTCCGAACCGCAAAGCGACCGGGTCTATTATGAAGAATTGCCGGTGGACGCGGACGATTGCGTCATCGCCATCGAATATCTTCCGGGCCAATACGACCAGCGAGCGGATTCCGCAGCCCAGTGTCTGGCGATACTGAACGCGGAATCGGGAAGCGAGCCGGCTCTTGTGCGGTGTGCGCGGCTCTATGTCCTTACGGGACCGCTTTCAGCCGAAGAGCGTGACAGCATTCGCTCCTATTTGATAAATCCCGTGGATTCCCGCGAGGCTTCTTCCAGAAAACCCGACGACCTTTCCATGAACATCCAGAAACCGGCGGCCATAAAAACAATAGACGGTTTTATCGGCTGGGACAACACAAGGCTTGAAGCGTTCCGGGCCGCCGCAGGGCTTGCAATGGACAATGCGGATATCGAATTTTTGCAGCACCATTTTCGCACTAAAGGGCGCGATCCGTCAGAGACCGAAATTCGGGTTCTCGATACCTACTGGTCGGATCATTGCCGCCACACTACCTTCAATACCGTGCTCCAGGATATACAGGTCGAGGACGGACCCTTTGCGGAAACGGTCAGGGAAGCGCTGAAACGTTATTCCGGTTTGCGTTCCGAATTGTATGTCGGGAAGAACAAGGATATCTGCCTGATGGACATGGCGGTAATCGGCGCGAAAGCGCTGAAAAAGCGCGGTCTTCTTGACGACGTCGAGGAATCTGCCGAAATCAATGCCTGCTCCATTTTTATCGATGTGAAGATTGAAAACGAGGATGGCACGACCGTCACCGAGCCCTGGCTCCTTATGTTCAAAAATGAAACGCACAACCATCCGACTGAAATAGAGCCCTACGGTGGTGCCGCTACCTGTATTGGCGGCGCAATCCGCGATCCGCTTTCCGGACGGGCCTGGGTCTATCAGGCATTGCGGGTAACCGGTGCCGGAGACCCCACTGCGCCCATGTCCGCGACTATCCCCGGGAAATTGCCCCAAATCAAACTGACCAGGGAAGCGGCGGCAGGATTCAGCTCCTACGGCAACCAGATCGGACTGACTACCGGACAGGTGGTCGAATACTACGACCCGGGCTTTTTGGCAAAGCGGATGGAGCTGGGTGCTGTCATTGCGGCGACACCGGTGCATTCAGTGGTTCGAGAAGAACCTCAAGCGGGAGACCAGATTATTCTGGTTGGAGGCGGCACCGGCCGGGACGGTATCGGTGGAGCAACCGGCTCATCGAAGGCGCATACGGCCGATTCGGTATCTACCGCGGGCGCCGAGGTACAAAAAGGAAACCCCGTAGAGGAACGCAAAATTCAGCGCCTTTTCCGCAACCCGGACACTACCCGTCTGATTCGCCGGTGCAATGACTTCGGGGCAGGAGGCGTCGCGGTTGCAGTGGGAGAGCTTGCCCCCGGACTCAGGATCAACCTTGATCTGGTTCCGCGAAAATATGAAGGCCTGAACGGAACGGAACTCGCAATATCGGAATCGCAGGAGCGGATGGCTGTCGTTGTCCGGTCACAGGATGCCGCGGCCTTCATCGTAGCCGCCCACAAAGAAAACCTCGATGCCCGCATCATTGCCGAAGTAACTGCGGAACCACGCCTGATCATGACCTGGCAGGGAAACACAATAGTCAATCTTGACCGCTCCTTCCTCGATACTGCCGGCGCAAAAAAGAATGCGCGCGCAAAAATAGCGAACCCGAACCATACCTTCGAGTGGCCGGGAAATTCGGATGAAACATCGCTGGAGGCAAAGTGGCTCTCGGTGATGGAAAATCTGAATGTCGCGTCCCAACGGGGGCTTGTGGAACGGTTTGACGGATCGATCGGGGCAGCCTCGGTGCTCTTTCCCATGGGAGGAGCCTGGCAGGCCACGCCCGAATGCGGTATGGCGGCGCGCATTCCGGTGGGCGAGCGCAGACACACCAGCACGGCCAGCCTCATGACCATGGGCTATGATCCCCGGGCCGGCAGATGGAGTCCCTTTCACGCCTCTCAATACGCGGTTATTGAATCGCTTGCCAAAATACTTGCGCTCGGTGGCGACCCGTCATCCGCGCGCCTGACCTTTCAGGAATACTTCGAGCGGACAGGCTCAGAAGAAGCCTGGGGGAAACCCGCAGCGGCGCTCCTGGGAGCCCTGGTTGCGCAAATGGAAGCGGGAACCGCTGCCATCGGAGGGAAGGACAGTATGTCCGGAACCTTCCACGATATCACCGTTCCGCCCACCCTGGTGTCCTTCGCGGTCGCCACGACAGAGGACAGCCACGTACGCGGCGGGGCGTTCACCAGGACCGACAGTACAATCGTTCTTGTACATACACCCTGGAAATCTGACGCGACACCGGACTGGGACGCCTTTAAAGCGAACAGCCGGGTTGTTCTCTCTCTTGCGGCACAAAACCGTATTCGATCTGCATATCCGGTCACCTCGGGAGGAATCGCTGCGGCAGTAGCAAAAATGTGTTTCGGTAACCGCATTGGCGCCCGTCTGTCGGATAGCAGGATAACCAGTCTGCATATACCGCCTATATTCAACGCACCCCACGCAGCCCTCTTCGCCCCGCTATACGGCTCCCTTGTCCTGGAAATTGAAGGGCAAGCGCCGGAAACCCTCCTGTCGATCGGGACGACAACCGCCGAACCGCTGGTGGCCTTTGGCGAAACGGTTATCGCGCTTGATCACCTGCAGACCGTATGGGAAAAACCGCTTGCAAAGGTCTTCCCTCCCGTATCGACGACCCTTCAAACCGGGCATATCCCCGCATGGGCCTCTGACCTGAATCCGGTTCATGCCAGGCTGGCTGCTTCCGGAGGGTCTGTCAAAAAGGCAAAACCGCTTGTCATTCTTCCGGTATTTCCGGGCACAAACTGCGAATATGACATGGCCCGGGCGTTTCGTATGGCAGGCGCCGACACGGAAATCGTGGTATTACGGAACCGCACTGCCAGCGAATTAACCGAATCCCTTGAAGAATTGCGCCAGGCGATACTGAGAGCTGAAATTCTTGCCCTTTCCGGCGGGTTTTCGGCAGGAGATGAGCCGGACGGCTCGGGTAAATTCATTGCGAACATACTCAGGCAGCACGGAATCGCGGACAGCATCATGGAGCTGTATGAACAGCGCAAGGGCTTGATTTTGGGAATTTGCAACGGATTCCAGGCCCTGATGAAAGTTGGCTTGCTTCCCGGCGGCACTATCGGTGAACCTGCCGCAGACATGCCAACCCTGACCTACAATACCATAGGCCGCCACATTTCCCGGTTCGCACATACCCGGATAGTATCGGCAACCTCGGTATGGGCACAGGGAGAAAGCCTTTCACAGGGAAAAATTCACCACATTCCCCTTTCACACGGAGAAGGTCGTGTTATAATCGACGAGCAGTCGGCCAGGAAACTGTTCGCTGACGGACAGATTTTTACCCAGTACGTCGATCCAAACGGAGAGGCAACCATGTTCGAACCGTTCAATCCAAACGGCTCATGCTATGCCATAGAGGGCATGACAGATGCAACCGGCCGTATACTGGGCAAAATGGGACACAGCGAACGACCCCTGGACAAGCGGAACCAGCTCTATAAAAACATTCCCGGCAATACAAGCCAGGATATTTTTAGCGCCGGCGTCCGCTACTTTATGTAAGGGATCTCGAAAAACCTCAGTTTTTTAAAGGTGCCCTGTAGTACAGGCGTCCTGGTACTGTAGAAAAATTCGGTATTCACAAATCCTGTAAGGATTTGAACTCGGCGGACGGACAACCCAGGGGGTGTCCGTCCTGCCCTAATAATGAAAAGCTCAACATGGAATATCATATAAGGGATATCGGGGCTTCGACGGGAGATACAATGAAAAAGCGGATAGTCTGCCTCGCGGTAGCGCTTGTAGTGCTGTTTGGCAGCTGCGCAAAGGCGCAAACAACCTGGATTACCAGCCTGGAAGAAGCTTCCGATGAAGCTCGCAAGCAAAAAAAGGACCTGCTGGTTATGTTTACCGGCTCCGACTGGAATGAAGACAGTAAAACCATGGCAGAAACGGTCTTCAATGCCGACTTCTTCAAGGAAGGCACGAAGGACTACATTTTGTGCAACATCGACATTGTACAAAATGAAGAGCTCATGGATGCCGAGACCATCGAGAAGAATTATCAGCTGGCAACCTCCTTCGGAGTCCAGGCCCTTCCCTGGATTATCCTGAAAACACCGGATGGAGATATTTATGCTTCCTCTCATTTCGCAAGCGCGACAAGCGCCGCTAATTTCTTTGAACAGACAGAAGCCTTCACCGAAAAACGGGATACGATCCTGGCGCTGAAAAAAAACATTGCCGGCGCAAAGGGACCGGAGAAGGCACAGTTCATAGACGAATTTCTTGATGTGATTGACGCCTCGCAACGCACCAACTATGGCGACTTTATCCGTGAAGTTGTTACGCTTGACCCCGAAAATACAACCGGTCTGAAGGGAAAGTATATCCTGCAGACTGTCTATCTTGAGGCGATCGGTTTGTATGAAGCTGGCGACATGATTGCAGCCGGAAATAAATTTCTGGAGATAGCGCCTTCAGCCGACCTTGACGGAGCCCTGTCCCAGGAAGCCTGGTATATGGGCGCGTATATGCATGCCCTTTCGGGAACCACCGGGGACGATCAGGTTATTGAATGGCTGAACAACGCCATACAGGCAGATCCGGAAAATGAAGGCGCAGAGCAAATACGCATGACGATAACCCAGATCAAGGCTTCTGACGAAGCTACGGCTTCTGACGAAGCTACGGCTTCTGACGAAGCTACGGCTTCTGACGAAGCTACGGCAACCGAGTAACAAAGTTTTTCACCACTTTTCATGGCAGCAGGCTTGAAAACACCCGGTAAGGTTCGTGTTTTTTAGTCTTCTGTCATGGAAGGAGGCTGTCCCGACAGGCACGACAGCTTGACGCCTGTCCCCGGCTGATATATCCTTTCACAAATTGTTATGGAATCAACAGAGCCCCCGTCTTGTATCCTGTATTGTATTCTCCTTGCGTCATTACTTGTCCTGTCAATGTTTTTCTCTGCAGCGGAAACCGCGTATCTTTCAGCAAGCCGCCTGCACATCCGGTATCTGAAAAGGAAAAAAAACCGGGCAGCCCGACGCGCCGATCACATTCTTTTAAATAAAACTCTATTATTAAACGCCATTCTGGTGGGCAATAACATAGTAAATATTGCAATTTCCGCAATACTGACCGCGCTTGCGCTGGAACTGTTCGGAAATACCGGCATCGGGATTGCAACAGGCATATCTACCGTCCTGATATTGCTGTTCGGTGAAATACTGCCCAAGGCAACCGCCCTTCATTTCCCCGAGCAGGTAGCGCTCAGGTTTTCCTGGCCGCTTTTGATCTTCATTCTCATCTCACGGCCAATTACCGCGATACTTGATCTGTTTACCCGTCTGGTTCTGCTTGTCAGCGGCAAACATACAACCGGAGACAGCACGACTGTAACCGAAGATGACCTGAAATCACTCATCGAAGCGGGCGAAGAGGAAGGAATTCTTGAATCCGGCGAGCGGAAAATGCTGCATAATATCTTCCGGTATACAGACTTGACTGCCCGCGACATCATGACGCCGCGCACCTCCATAATCGCCATTCCCCTGAACACAACAGAGTCCGAGATATTCGCCATTTCCCGCTCATCCAGTCATTCACGATTCCCCGTGTATGGCAAGGATATCGATTCAATCGAAGGCATCATTCACATAAAAGATCTGGCCATTACAGCCGCACAGGAGGAGCCCAGAACAGCAAGGGACTTGCTACGCCCTCCGGTATTCGTCTTCGAGAACCAGCGCGTATCCATTCTGCGGAACAAATTACGCCAGGCCGGCCAGAATATGGCAGTAGTCCTTGACGAGTACGGCGGAACGGCGGGAATTGTTACTATAGAAGACTTGCTGGAAGAGATATTCGGCAGTATCAGGGATGAATTTGACAAGGTAGAGCATATTCATAAAAAAGAAGGATTCCCGATGGATTTAAGCGGCTCGACGCGTCTTTCGGAAGTTGAAGAGATGCTGGGTATCAAACTTGAGTCTGAGTGGCATGAAACTATTGCGGGCCTGATTATGGAGCGCCTTGGCGACATTCCGGTCGTCGGCTCGGTTATCGATGAACAGGGATACACATTCGCCGTCGTCAAAACAGTTAAAAACCGGGTTGAAACGGTCAGAGTCGATGTGAGGGAGGAAGGGTGATCACCATTAACCAGATACTGCAGGTGTTAACCATCGCGCTCCTTGTCCTCATGTCCGCCTTTTTTTCCGCATCTGAAGCTTCAATTTCCGCAATTCCCCGTACACGCCTCCTGAAAGCGAAAAAGGAAGCGGAAAAAAAGAACCGGCATATGTTCCGCATACTGTCCGATCGCAGCCCGGTAATCACCTCGATACTGATCGGAAACAATATTGTAAACATTCTTGCCTCCAGCCTTGCGACTGCCCTGGCCATTCATCTGCTCGGTCCACTGGGCACACTGGTGTCTACCGTGGCAATGACCGTTACCATTTTGCTGTTCGGGGAAGTGACACCGAAAACCATCACGGCCCGTTCTCCCGAACCCTTTTTACACACTAACGCCTGGCTTATCTGTGCGCTATACCGGTTTTTTTGGATTCCCTCGCAAGCCTTCACGGTAATCACCCGCTCTTTTTTACACCTCCTCGAAAGGATATTTCCCGACAACCCGCACCGGCTTACCGAAGAGGAACTGCGGGGAGTCATGGACCTGGGAAAAGAGGAAGGCGTTTTAGAGGAGCCCGAGCACTTGCTGCTGGGAAGGGCATTTTCCTTCAATGACCGGCGAGTGTATGAAATAATGACGCCACGCACCCGAATTATCGCGGTAAGCGCCGAAGCCGACATGAATGAGGTCCGCGCCGTGTTCCGTTCTCACCAGTATTCCCGTATCCCGGTCTACAAGAACACCGTTGACTCGATAATCGGGGTAATACACTACAAGGACGTTTTGTTTCTCCCGGAGAAAGCAGTTTCCTGCAAGGCAAAGGATATTACCCGCCCTGTGTTGTATGTACCGGAAACGCAAACCGCAGCCCGACTCCTTGGCGAAATGCATAAAAACTCCCGAAGCATGGCAATTGTCCTGGATGAGCGGGGCAACACAACGGGTATAGCAAGTCTCGATGATGCGGTCGCATCGGTGTTCGGAGGCATCTCGGATGAATACGACAGCACCGACCGGACAGGAAAGGGGCTTATACAGTTTTTGGCACCAGGTCACATTACCGTGCCGGGAACATTGAAACTTGAAGACCTGAATCCTCTGTTGAAAACGGCGCTTGACTCGGATTATTATGAGACGATAGGCGGTTTTCTGATGGAGAAAGCGGGTGTATTGCCGGAAAAAGGAAGCCGTTTGCGGTATGGTAATTGTATCTTCACTGTCGAAGAAGTAACCGGTCGCCGGATTCAAAAAATCGACATTCTCGTACTAAAAGAGGAGATGAACTGATGGCCGGTCTATTTTCACCCAGCAAAAAAAGAATACTTTTATGCGGTTGTCCCTCATCGTTCGAAACCATTATCGGAGAGCTTGCAGAAACAACCCTGGCGCGAAAAGCCGAAATTGTGCTTGTCTGCAACAAAAAGAAAGAAGCAGAGCTGCTTGCCGCGTCGTTTCGGGGACGGCTTTCAATTCAGTATCTTGAGGGCAGGCCTGACGACCCGGCACTTCTGGCCCGCGCAGCAAAAAAGAAGTTAACAAGCATTTGCATCAACGGGTATGGAACAGAACAGGGCGACAGTATGGCCATCAATACCGTATCGGCGCTTCTATCGGTCATGTCGGACGAAGAGGTAGCCTCGCGCACGCTTGTCATCACCGACAGTGCGGAAGCACGCGCGACCATAAAGGCAATGGGAAACAGGAAAATACGCTGTTTGAGCATCAAGCAGTTTTTTCCCCGCATTATCGCGCAAACCGCCCGCCAGACAAACCTGCAGAAAGTCTACGGTGAACTGTTTTCATTTGAGGGCAACGAAATATACCTTATTCAGGCAGGCAAATTGGCCGGCCTCAGCTACAGTCGATCCCTGCGCGCATTCAACAACGCATGCGTAATCGGCGTGAAAAAAGACGGGGCTGTCCGGTTGAACCCTCCCATGAATACCGTCATACAGTCAGAGGACGAGCTCATAGTGATTGCAGGATGCATTTCGGATATCAGGGCAAACCCCGCAATCATACCAGCACCCGTCAATAACGAGTATGCCGAATTTGTTACCGCGGAAACACAGGCAGAATCCTTTCTGATGCTGGGCTGGAACGAATTTTCTGCAAAAACCATCCAGGAACTTGACCAGTATTGCACACCCGGTTCACGCCTCCGCATAGCATGCGTTGACACACAGGCAATAACCATTCCCGAGCGGCTTGCCCACCTCTCTGTTTCAACAGAAATGGCCGACCCAGCAGATCTTGCCTATCTGACCTCGATTCCCTGGGAGCAGTTTGAACACGTACTGATTACCGGAAACACCCGCGACGAAGACAGGGAAACGGCAACCATCCTGCACAAATTGCTTGGCGTTCTTGCCGTCTCGGGCTTTACCAATCATATTACCGCCGTTTCGAATGCCATACAGCTACAAAAAACCATTCTGACCGCCCCGGATTTTCTTTCCGTGAACCTGATCTACCGCATGGCGGCGCAGCTTCTGTTACATCCCGATCTGATCGGGGTGTTCAAGCAGTTGACCGTGCCGGAAGGGGCCGAGATATACCTGAAAGCCGCAGAAAGCTATATTAAATTGAACATGGACGTACATTTTTATACTATACTGGAAGCTGCGAAAAAGAAAAATGAAACCGCCATTGGCTACGTCGTCGGAAATCCCGCTCGGGTCATTCTGAATCCGCCGAAGGAAAGTGCCGTACGGTTTCAGTATCTTGATCGGATCATAGTTGTTGCCGACAAATAACGACTAACCACATCAAACTCAAGGACCTGCGAAATGAAACTGAAAACACGCCTTGGCCTCATGTTCCTGGCCATATCCCTCCTGCCGTTCAGCGTCAGCATCACCTACATAATTCTTCGCTCAAGCGAAAGCCTCAGAACCGGCGCTCGCGGCCTTCTGGAAGAATATACCGGAAATATAGCCGGAAAAATGAATACCGTTTTCAGCAGGGAGATCGGAATTGTCGAAGGACTGGCGCACACACCGCAATTTCGCGCCCTTGACTGGATCGGCGGAGCTCCCTTCGCGCGGAGCATAGCGGCCGATAATCCGACAATAGAATCGGTATTGTTGGTGCGTTCCGACGGAACCTATTACCGAAGCGACAATGCCGGGAATCCCGCACGGGGCAATCTGGTCACCTCGAATAATGGCGATCCGGGCGCAAGTCCGCTCAATATCAGCACCCGCGAATACTTTCAGCGCATAATGGTGCGGCGAACCGACATGACGGTCGTTTCCGACCCGGTGCTGTCCCGCTCGACGAACAGAAAACAGGTCGTCATCGCGACCCGGGTCAAGACAGCCGGAACCATGCCCATCGGTATGTGCGCGGTAACCATGCCCACCGACACCCTCCTCGCAACCTTCACCGGATCAATTACCGATCTGCAACGCTTTTTCGGCACCCAGGCGCACATCGCGATCATCGGTTCCTCGGGAGCCCTCATCGCCGACTTCATATATGACCCGGAACTGGGAACGTATCGCGAAGTGGCCCTCTCCGAGCCCAAGGAATTTACCCTGGACGCATTGCCCGAGGTCATGCGCACCGGTATTGAGCTGTACAGAACCCGCAAAGAACCTCTTATTGGATACAGTGTCGGGCGGGAACGGCATTATATCGCCGTTCAACCCATCGTGAACACAGACTGGCAGTTGGTGCTCGCTGTCCCGGAAAATCAGGTATACGCCGCGGTCATCGATATTTGGGGATCGATGCTGACAATCGCGATAGTAACCGCGCTCGTCGTGCTGGGCATTTCGTTTATAACCGGGCGGCAAATTGCCCGTCCGCTCGTAAAAACCGCCCACACCCTCAAGGATATTGCCGAAGGAAGCGGCGATTTGACCTACCGCCTGTCCGTTTCCGGAAAGGACGAAATTAGCGAAGTCGGCAACTTTTTCAACCGCTTTATAGAAACCCTCCATGCGCTTATCAGCCAGGTAAAACATGAATCGGCTCAAATGGGGGACGTCTCCCGGGAATTACAGAGCCGTTCCTCACTCATCAAGCAGGATATTGAAAGAATCACGGCGAATGTATCGGACCTGAATTTCCAGACAGAGGAACAGGGAGCAAGCGTTACCGAGACGTCCTCTACCATACACCAGATCGCCAAAAACATTGAAAGCCTCTCCCAGCAAATTGAGGGTCAGTCGGCAAGCGTCACCGAATCTTCCGCCGCGATCCAGCAGATGGTCTCAAATATCAACTCAATTTCCGTCAATCTTGAACGGGCGGGAGGAAGCTTTGAGTCCCTCTTCACGGTGTCATCGAACGGACGGGAAAGCATGGAACGCGTTATCGATCTGGTCAAGGAAGTGTCCCAGCAGTCTGAGCAGCTTCTGGAAACCAATGAAATAATCGACACGATAGCAAGCCAGACAAACCTCCTTGCCATGAACGCGGCAATAGAGGCCGCGCATGCCGGCGATGCCGGAAAGGGCTTCTCCGTCGTAGCGGACGAAATCCGGAAACTTGCCGAGGACTCGTCGGAACAGTCGGCAATCATCGAAACGGCGCTCAATAAGGTCGTCGAAACCATCACGACCATCGTGAAAGCCTCCGCGGAGGCCGACGAATCCTTCTCGCTGGTTACCGGCCGGATTCGGGAAGCTAACGGACTTATTCAGGAAATTCGCATGGCGATGAAAGAACAAAACGAGGGAAGCCGACAGGTTCTCGAGGCGCTGGACGAAATCCAGAATATTACCGTGCAAATCAGGGACGGATCGCTTGAAATGAATCAGGGTGCGGCAATGATACTGAAAGAAATGAGCAGGCTGGAAGGCGTCTCGCTCAAGGTACAGCAAAGCACCCAGGAGATCGCGCGGTCGAGCGACGCGATCAGTATGTCCATCGAAGAGATTCTTGAGACCACCGAACGGAACAATACGATGGTGGACTCGCTGAACGAGCTGACAAGCAGGTTCAAGCTCTGACACACGCATATAAAAGAAGGCCTGCCGCACGGCAGGCCTTCTTGCTTTATCACCGCATAAGGGATTAATACGTCGTGCGCTTAGCCGACGGTTACCGACAGGCGGATCTCTGAGCCCGAAGCGGCGGCAGGAACAAGGGTTCCTGTTGCAGCAACACCGCCCGAGAGGACGGAGAGGGCAATGCTGCCCGCCGGGTTACGGTTGTCAACCTCGATGACATACCGGCAACCGCGATAGGTGCGGGTAATGCTCGCCTTCTTCACATGGGCGGGCAGACGGGGCTCGACGCGCAAACCGTCATATTCCGCCCGGATGCCGCAAATCCACTGACTCAGCGCGACGAAGTTCCAGGCCGCGGTTCCCGTCAGCCAGCTGTTTTTCGCCTCGCCATGACGGCGCGCTGCCTTTCCGGCGATCATCTGGGCATACACATAGGGCTCAAGGCGATGGATCTCGCTCTTGTCTTCCAGGTAGGCGGGCGCTATCTTCCGGTAATATTCCCAGGCCCGCTCGGGACGTCCCGATTTGACCTCGCCAATAATCACCCAGGGGTTATTGTGGCAGAAAATACCGGCATTTTCCTTGTATCCTGGCGGATACGAGGAGACCTCGCCCAATTCAATATGATAGTCACGGTAGGGCGGATCAAGAATGACAATGCCGTACTCGGTATCAAGATGTTTCTTTACGCTGTCGAGGGCCTTGAGCGGATATCCCTTGTCCGCACCGATTTGCGCCATAGAGCCGAAGCCTTGCGTTTCAATGAATATCTTGCCGTCCTCGCATTCCTTTGAACCAATCTTGTTTCCGAAGTCGTCATAGGCGCGGACATACCATTCACCGTCCCAGCCGGTATCGCAAATCTTTGCGGCCATCTTCGCCGCCTCGGCCTCGGCAAACCGGGCCTCGTCCTCGAAGCCGAGCTTGCGGCACATGGCTGCATATTCGGGGGCAACATACACGAACATCTGCGCGATCATGACCGACTCGGCGTTCTTTCCGTCCTTGTTGGTGGAAGTCTGGAACGAGTCGTTCGGGTCCATGCTGAAGCAGTTCAGGTTGAGGCAGTCGTTCCAGTCAGCGCGGCCGATAAGGGGAAGTCCGTGCGGTCCGGTATGCTCGACGATATAGCGGAAAGACCGCTTGAGGTGCTCGAACATCGAGGCCTTGTTCGTTGGGCTGTTGTCGAAGGGCACATCTACCTTCAGGAAATCGACGTCGCCGGTTTCCCGGATATAGCCGCCGACACCCAGAATGAGCCACAGGGGGTCATCGTTGAAGTTGCTTCCGATATCGGCGTTACCGCGTTTGGTCAGGGGCTGGAACTGATGATAGGCAGAACCGTCCTCGAACTGGGTGGAGGCAACGTCGAAGAGGCGCTCCCGAGCACGCGCGGGAATCTGGTGCACCACTCCGAGCATATCCTGGCTGGTATCGCGGAAGCCGATACCGCGACCGATACCACTCTCGAAATAGCTGGCAGAACGCGCGAAATTGTAGGTAACGATACACTGATACTGGTTCCACACAGCCATGCGGTCCAGCTTCTCGTCTCCGGTTTTCAGGGTAAAATTGGCCAGGAGATCGTTCCAGTACGCCTGCAAGTCGGCAAAGGCCGCTTCCACCGCGGCGGGAGTTGCGTATTTTTTCTGGAGGGCGTACGCCTTTTCCTTGTTGATAACGCGCATCCTGGGATTCGTCTGCAGCACGTCTTTCAAGCTCTCGCTGCCCGAATCCGCCCACTTTTTCTCCTGCTCCATTTCTATGTAGCCGAGCACGAACACGAAGGTTTTGGCTTCGCCAGCGGCAAGGGAAACATTCAGCCGGTGACTCGCGACGGGAGACCAGCCGTCGGCGACGGAGTTTCCGCTTTTTCCCGCCATTACGGTATCGGGCGCGTCAAAATTATTGTGAAGGCCCAGGAATGTCTCGCGGTCGGTATCGAAGCCGTCCGGTTTGGCGTTTACGGAATAAAAGGCAAAATGGTTTCTGCGTTCCCGGTATTCGGTTTTATGGTAAATGGCGCCGCCCTGGACTTCCACTTCCCCGGTCGAGAAATTGCGCTGGAAATTGGTCGTGTCATCGAGGGCGTTATACAAACACCATTCGACGAACGAAACCAGCGACACGTCTTTTTTCGCCGAAGAGGTATTCGTCAGGGTGATCATCTGGACTTCCGCGTTTTCCCCGTTCGGAATCATGTACAGGACATCGGCTTTCAGCCCGTTCTTTACCGAAGAGAGCTTTGAGTAGCCGAAACCGTGTCGGCACTCGTAGGAATCAAGCTCCACGCGCATGGGCTTCCAGCCGGGATTCCATACGGTGTCTCCGTCCTTTATATAGAAATAGCGTCCGTTGTTGTCCAGCGGCACGTCGTTATAGCGGTACCGGGTCAATCGGCGCAGGCGGGCATCGGTATAAAAGGAATAGCCGCCGGCTGTATTGGAAATGAGCGAAAAGAACCTGGTGTTCCCCAGATAATTGATCCAGGGATAGGGTGTCCGCGGTGTTTCAATCACATATTCGCGGCGTGTATCGTCAAAATGACCGAACTTCATACTGTCTCCTTGGTTAATTGAAGTTTTCAACCAACCAAAGAGTAACATATCGGCAACCGGTTGTCAAACCGTTAAAATCGACGCAGGATGAGGCAGAAGGAAGAACGAAGGCGCGATCTCTGCACGTTCAGAGCCCCTTCATTCACGCGCCACGTGGCCCGTCCGCCCGCGCCGCCTGCGCGCCTTGACCGGCGCGCCTGCAGGGACTTTCTGGCTCAACAAAAACTAGGGCCGGTCGTTTTTGGCCTCAATGTCCTTGAAATACCGCACGGTACCCACCCGAAGCTCGTCAGTCGCGTCTTCATCGCACACAATGATCGCCTTCTGGTGCATTTGGAGGATGCTGATGGTCCACATGTGGTTAATGCCCTCCTCCAGGGCATGGCGGAGGGAGCGGGCCTTGGTGTATCCGGTAGCAAGAATCATGACCTCGTCGGCACTCATGATGGTACCGACGCCGACCGTCAGTGCCTTGCCGGGTACGAGGGCTGGATCCCCGCCAAAAAAGCGGGAGTTCATCAATATGGTGTCCTGCGTGAGAGTCTTGGTCCGGGTCCGGGAACTGAGCGCGGAACCGGGCTCATTGAACGCGATGTGGCCGTCAGCCCCGACACCGCCGAAAAACAGATGAATGGTGCCGTAGGAGGCGATTTTTTCCTCAAAACGCTTGCATTCAGCGTCTTCGTCCTTTGCCATACCATTTAAAATATTGATGTTCTCGGGTTTTATATCGATATGGGAGAAAAAATTGTCCATCATGAACCGGTGATAGCTTTGCGGATGGTTTTTATCCAGACCCAGGTACTCGTCCATGTTGAAGGTAACCACGTTTTTAAAGGAGACCTTTCCGGCACGGTGCAGCCGGATCAGTTCCTTGTACACACCGAGCGGGGTTGAACCGGTTGGAAGGCCCAGAACGAAGGGTTTGTGAGCGGTCGGCGCGAATTCGGTAATCCTGTAGACAATATGTTGTGCGGCCCATTCGGCACAGGCTGAATAGTCTTCCTTGATAACAACTCTCATGATGCGGTCTCCTGACGTAACTTTTTTGGGGGAAGGAAGCGTAAAGCGAAGATGCAGTCAGCCTTCCTTCAGGTACTGACGGGCAGTACCTTACAAGTGTAACAGGAAAAACGTCAGTACGCCACAGGAATAATTGCCGACATCGCCCTTAGCGGGATACGGGCTCCGAGAATATCGAACCCCGAATACGTTTGACGACAAGCGCCCTTCCCAGGGAGAGCACTTCCGCACGGCGGGTTTCTTCCAGTTCCAGGGTAACGAGCACGTCGCCCGTTCTTTTTTCCAGGGAAAGCGGACGTCCCAAAAACTTCAGAGCATCGTTTTGTTCGTCAAACACGACCTCAAGAAGCGATCCTGCCGCAAGGGCCTGTTCCGCAATACGCACCTTCCCCAGAAAATCCATTCCTCGGGCCTCGGTCTTTTCAATCCGTACAGACTCGGGTACCAGTTGGGCCGGCGCTATGATTATTTTACGCTCGATGCGGGACAGGAGGGCTTCATGCTGGTCCGGCGGCAAGCGAAGCTCTTCCAGGGACGAGAGGAGGGCCTCCCTGATCTTCGCGCCCCCGGTGTCGTCGGGGGCTGCACCCCGGGCACCGGGCAATGCCAATCCGTTACCGGCACGAAGTTGCGGAAAAACAGAGACCGTTCGCGAATGATGGGTTGGTCTTCCCAAAGAGGGCACCGGATCAAAGCCTGCGGCGCTAAAGGCGTCCTGCACTTCGGACAAATGAGATGCGTTCAATATATACACGCCGTCAGCGAGCGTAGCGGCAACAAGCGAGTACAATTCGGGCGTATTTTCAAACTGGAGGAGACGGTCCGCGTCAAGGCGGAGGACATAGCCGTGGTACAGGGACAGGGATGCCCAGGAACGATACCAGTCCAATACTGAAAATTTGATATTTCCCGGCACGGGCCGGCCCGAGTGTCTTTCAAGGAGCTCGATAATTTTCGTATCGGTTATTCCGGAATCGAAGGCAGCCATGACCGATTTCCGGGTTAATTCATAGTCGCCGGTCAGCTGGATCGACCGGCTTTCCAGAAACGAGACAACCGGCAGGAGAGAGGCAAGACCCCACCCGGGAAGAAGGGTGACAGCGCCGGCGGGCGATACCACCAGCGGGGGAACGGGAGACTGCGGGCTTTCATCGAGAAGAGCCGAGGCCCGGCAAAAGAGGCCGTCTTTTTCCTGCAAAATCCCGAATACAATCAAGAGGGAGGGGATATCCAGGGAATTCTCCTCTTCCTCGTCGCTGGCTGCCGCCTCATGCTCGCGCAGGAGCGCAGAAAAACGGCTGTGCGGCCGGGCCACACGGATGGGGGACGTACAGGTCTGGGAGGAAAGGACATACAGCCGATAAATGACCGATTTTTCATAGAGCATGCCGTTTTCCAGCGCGGATATGCAGTCAATAACGCTTTGAGCCCTTCCCCGCAGAATGTCTCGCGAATGGCGCCCGGAAGCGGCGGCCACAATCCAGGCAATGCGTTCCAGGGGCGAAAGGGACGCAAAGGAAGAAAGCCGTTCCATATCGGGTTGCAAATCCGTACCGTGCCGTACCAAAAGCGCAAGGTTTTGCATGGCGGTCGACAAATGCCGGTAGCACCCGTCCTGGCGGCCAAGATACGGAAAAACCGCGGAAAGGGTTTCCTGCACCCTTTTTTTGAAACTGCCGTCATTCCGCAACGGTTCATCCTCGTGCATGAAGAATGAGACAAAACCCGCAAGCGCGCCGTCATCAAGCGCGCACATGGCCGGAGGATCATCCATAATCGGCCATTCCCGAACGGGATACACCAGGGTATGACGCCCCAGCAGGGGAAGCATATCGTCTTCAAGCAATGGATTGAGCGCATAATAATGGCGCTGATCATCGGACGACCGATATATGACCAGCCGTTCCTCAAGGTTCAAAATTCGCTCATAGACTTCGGGAAACCGCCAGGTGCCCTCGAAAAAACGTACCAGTTGCTGCCGGTCCGGCTCGGCAAGTTCCCGTATCGCTGAAAGGAGCATCCGGTCATCTGTTGAAAGAGACGCGATAATTGCGTTCCGGTTCTCCGCCTTGCGCAGGAAGGCGGACACATCTTCCACAAGACGCTGCTTGTTGTACGGCGTTTTGACCGCGCCCACATACATCCGGACCAGATCAAAAAAATGCTGATCGGACAGCATGACAAGGGCTTCTCGCCATTTTCGCACGGATTCAGGTTTCATAGTGCTCGTCCCAACGGATTATTGAATACTCGTACCCCTGCTCGGCAAGAAACTTTTGCCGGTTCGAGGCAAAATCCTCTTCGACTGTACAGGCGGTGACCAGGGTATAAAAATGGGAATCCCGGTCCTTTGGACGAAGGATTCGGCCAAGACGCTGCGCCTCTTCCTGTCTGCTCCCGAAGGTTCCCGAAATTTGAATGGCAACCGAGGCATCAGGAAGGTCGATTGCGAAATTGGCTACCTTTGACACCACAATTGTCCGCAATTCACCCGCACGAAAGGCGGTATAAATGCGCTCACGTTCAGGATTCGGCGTCTTACCCGTAATAAGCGGACAGCCCAGAAGCGCGGCAACCTCTTCCAGCTGTTTGATGTACTGCCCGATTACCAGAATATGATCCTCCGGGTGCTGGGCTATCAGGCTTTTTACCACAGGCAGCTTTGCGGGATTTTCGCTTGCAATGCGGTATTTTTCCCGCTGGGTGGCCACAGCATAGGAAATTTCCCGAGAGGGATCGATATCAAGCCGAATTTCCGTACACAGAGCCGAAGCAATCCACCCCTGCCCTTCAAGATCTTTCCAGGGTACATCGTATCGCTTGGGTCCGACCAGTGAAAACACGTCACCCTCGCAGCCGTCCTCCCGAACCAGGGTAGCGGTCAGACCAACACGACGGACAGTCTGCAATTCAGCCGTAACCCGGAATACCGGTGCGGGCAAGAGATGTACTTCGTCATAAATAACCAGACCCCAGCCATGGTCACGAAAAATACTGAAATGGGGGAAGTCGGCCTCTTTATCGGGCCGCCAGGTAATAATCTGATACGTCGCCACGGTCACCGGCCTGATATTCTTGGCATCACCGGTATATTCCCCGATCATGTCGGGATCAAGGTCCGTCTTGTCTTTCAGCTCGTCCATCCACTGGTGAACCGCCGACACGTTCGTCGTTAGAATAAGGGTGCTTGTTCGGAGCATACTCATCACCGTCATACCGACAACAGTTTTACCAGCGCCGCAGGGAAGCACGATAGTACCAAAACCGGTGCCTGGCCCCCGGTCCCCGACCAGGGCGTGGGCGGCCTCCCGCTGATAGTCGCGTATGACAAGGGGTTTTCCGGACCGGCTCATTTCCCGAAGCGACAGTTCGAGCGGGGTTCCCTCTCGCAAGGGGGCTTCATCTTTTACCGGCCAGCCCAACTTCAAAAGTTCCTGCTTGACCGTACCGCGGTCAAGGATTGCCAAAATAAAGCGATTTGACGAAGAAGGAGAAACTGACAAATACTTGGCCATAGTATGGGATGCGGCCAATTCCCGGAAAATGGCTTCCGTTTCGGTAACCAGATACAGAACAGAATCCTTGTTCGGGTCCTCTTCATTTCCAGGAATCATCAGAATTTTGCCGAAACGGCCCATCGTTTCGCGAATCCAGGAGTATACTACCGGCGGAACGGGAAAGCGGGCAAGGTCTCCCAAAATGTCGCAAATAACCGCCGGCGTATACCCGGCGCTCGCGGCATTCCACAGGGAGAGGGGGGTAATGCGATACGTGTGCAGGTGTTCGGGAGATTTTTCAAGTTCCGCAAACGGTATCAGGGCTCCACGGGCTTCCTGCGCGCGAACAGAGTGCACATCGAGCAAGATTGAGCGGTCTCCCTGAATTATCAAAGGGTTTGATGGATCAATTGGCATAACAGTCTATTGTATCTGCCGGGCTGCTCAAGGGCAAGCCGTTTATACTGCTATCAATATTGTTGATAACAGTTTTTAATCTTCTTTTGAAACATACTGATCCTTCTGTTGCCTCATTGTTTCTTACATTTCTTCTCCCTTCATGCAGGCAAAACATCAATTCTCGAACAATAGATACTCCATACAGTCTGTCGCTTATTGTGGAGGCACTACCCATGATACAGAACCATTTCCCGCTTGATCGCCCGGCCTTCTGCCCTAATCCCGCGTGTCCGCATCACACCCCTGACAACGATACCCCCTGGTATAGTTTCTTCGGCTACTACACCAGCAAGGCCTGGGGGAAGACCCGCCGTTTTCGATGCAAGTCCTGCGGGAAAACGTCGTCTTCTCAAACCTTTTCCGCCACCTACTGGACACACCGACCGATTGATCTTGCCGATCTTGACTATCGCCTCAACAATTGCGAAGGCTACCGACAAATTACTCGCGCCCTTACCACCTCATATCCTGTTATCAAAAACCGGTGTTTGCGCCTGTGCCGTAATTACCTCAATCTCTTTGATGCAGCCCTCGCAGGGTTTTCTCTGCCGGAGGATATTGCCTTTGACGGGTTTGAATCATATGTGAGAAGTCAGTACATACCTGACAATTTCAACATCGCTGTAGGGACCCTCTCTCAAATTCCCTATGCCTTCTCATTTGCCCTGCTCAGACGAAAAGGAAAGATGACCGCTCGACAGCGTCAGAATCGGGACATACTGGACGCACACTGGAGGCCGCCGCCACATGATCTTGTACAGTCATGCAAAACAGTGTTCCGGGACATTCTTTCGCTGTATATGAACCGGAAGATATTGTCCCCGTTCACGATTTACACCGATCAAAAGAATGAATACTCCAG
>LVBK01000039.1 GCA_001604385.1 Spirochaetales bacterium Spiro_09
TCCTCGGCGGGCTGACGGTGTTTACTTTATACTTGATTATTTTATTACGCGGTTTATATATTGCAAAAAAGACCGGAAATTCTTTTGGTTCTTTATTGGCGGTCGGAATAGTTGCAATGTTTTTTTATCATTTTATGGTTAATATCGGCATGGTTATGGGTGTGATGCCTATTACCGGAATCCCCCTGTTATTTTTGTCTTACGGCGGTTCTTCCTTATGGACAGCTATGTTTGCCGTAGGTCTTTTAATCAGTATCAACCTTCGTCGGTTGGATAACTGATATCTGGAGCATATTACAATGTCACGTGTCAATCCTCTTGAATCCCTCGGGCAAACCTTGTTATCCGTTCAAAATCCCGTTCGTTATCTTGGCGGCGAGTTTGGTCAGATTTTGAAGGAGAACGCCGATTTGACAGTCGCTCTTGCATTTCCTGATTTATATGAAATAGCCATGTCAAATCTTGCATTAAAAATTTTGTATGATGGTATGAATAGAATTCCTTCAGTTCGATGTGAGAGGGTCTTCGCACCGGCACCTGATTTTGAACAATTGCTGGTTTCTAAATCGGTACCCTTATACACACTTGAGAGCGGAATACCGGTACATGAATGCGATATTGTTGCCGTTTCCATCGGGTATGAACCGGGGATTACCGGCTTATTGTCAATATTGGCTTATTCCGGTATACCCCTCAAAGTTGAAGATCGTGGCGATAACGACCCCATTGTGATCGCAGGCGGATGCGGTGTGACAAATCCTGCACCATTTTCAGATTTTATCGACGCTTTTTTTATCGGAGAAGCTGAAGCTGGTTTCTTTACCCTGATTGCACAACTATCGGAAGCACGTTCCCGTGGTGCAAGTCGGGACGACTTGTTGGAATTGATTGAAGGTCATCCGGCCGTCTGGAGCCTTCAGAAGGACAGGAATCGTTCCCCTCTTGCTAGTTGTGCGAAGAAAGCTGTCCATGGGGATTTTGGCGGGATACACGACAGGCAAACCTGTTTTCCCGTTCCCCATATGCGTATCGTTCAGGATCACGGGTCCCTGGAAATTATGAGAGGCTGCCCGAATGGATGCCGGTTTTGTCATGCCGGAGTATACTATCGGCCACAACGGATGAAATCGGTCAGGAGGATCATCGAAGATGTTGATTTCCTGATTGAAAGGGGAGGGTATAGAGAGATAAGTCTTATGTCCCTATCATCCGGTGACTATAACGGTATTGGTGAGTTAATGAATTACTTGACTTCAAGATATTCATCAAAACACGTATCATTTCAATTACCGTCTCTCAAAGTGAATTCTTTTACGCTTCCTCTTCTGGAGAAAATGGCAGAGGTTCGAAAAAGCGGATTAACATTTGCCGTAGAAACACCGGTTGATGCCTGGCAATTTGCCCTCAATAAAGAAGTATACCGGGATAAAATTGTCGACATATTGAATGAAGCAAAAAAAAGAGGCTGGAGTAAGGCAAAGTTCTATTTTATGGTTGGTTTGCCTGTCGAAAAAGACGGAAAATTTGAAGAAAATGAAATTGTGAATTTTTTGTTGGATATTCAGGATCGTACACGTATTCAGTGTAATGTCAATGTAGGAACTTTTATTCCAAAACCACATACTCCGTATCAGTGGGCTCCACAACTTTCAATTGCTGAAGCCGATCGAAAGCTTGATTTTATTCGCCAGACTTTGCCTCGAGGCAGATTCAAGGTAAATACGCATCGTTCATTCAGCTCATTTCTCGAGGCGGTGATATCCCGCGGAGACCATCGTGTCGGAGCCCTTGTTCTTGAAGCCTGGAAACGGGGATGTAGACTGGACGCGTGGGAGGATTGGGCACGACCGGATATATGGCAATCGGTGATTCAAGAAGCCTCCTGGAATGTTGAAGCTGAAACCATCCGGGCTCGTCAAGTTGATGAGTCATTACCCTGGGATGGTGTAAGTCTGGGGGTAACGAAGAAGTTCTTACTTCGCGAAAAGCAAAGATCAGACAGTCAAACCTTAACATCACGATGTCATGAGAATTGTATTGAAAATTGTGGAATTTGTGGCACAAACACTTCTGTCCTTCAGCGTGATGCGGAATCAGAATTATTGACGCTCACGGTACCTTCGCAGGAAATCGTCAATTCTACTGAATCCTGGAGAGTCCTCGTATCGTTTGCAAAGACAGCTGAAGCCGCCTTTGTACCTCATCTGGGATTATTGGAAGTTTGGAATAAAACATTCCAGCGATCCGGACTACCGGTTGTATATACCGAGGGTTTTAATCCATTGCCCAGATTTGAGCTTGGTCAAACTTTATCGATCGGTATTACTTCTGATGATGAAACTGCTTCTTTTATGCTGACACAGGATGTTCCTGCACCGGAGATCAAGAGATTGCTCAACGATAATCTGCCGAATAATATACGTGTCAATAAAGTATTTACCTATCGTCTTTCACTTAAAATTAAACGCGAATCACTGTCACGCTTTTTCTGGGGAGCTATATATCGCTATACTTTTATAAATGAGAAAGAATTGCAACAAATTGTGCACTCGGATGATTTCTTGACCTTTTGCACAGATAAAAAAGTAAACATAATTAACGGCCCGTCCAGGAATTTCGCTGACCTCATTGTGCCTTTTTCTGCTGACAGGCCATTGCGGGACTTGATTGCCCGAATAATAGATAAGCCATTATATGAGATTATCGGTATTCACAAACAAAAGGCTTTGGCCAGTCACTCTGAAATTAATCAGGGACTACCGGTTTCTTTTTTTGATGTTTTTTCGTATGTTGCAGAGGAAAATCAGGGTTAATCATCAGCAGAATTATATACTGCTGAGTTTTTATTCTTAACAAGTCGACAGAACATACATTATGCGCAGTAGTATAATGATGTGTTATCAATCTTTAGGATACAATACCTTCTCTCTTGAACGCTCTATATTTTGGTTTGATTTTGCATTTTTTCACTCACCGTTTGTTCAAGACCAGGAGTTGAAGTCTTTGCAGTAAATAATAGTTCAACCGGTGTCCCTGCAATAAGATATAATGAATCTGAAAGAGATATTGCTTCGCGTATATCATGCGTTACTGCTATAATGGTTCTTTTCTCGTCTTGTTGAATCTTTCTGACCAGCTTTGATAATTGTAACTTCAATGCATAATCCTGCGATTGAAATGGTTCATCCATTAAAAGGATTGTGGACGGAAATGCAAAGGCTCGCGCAATAGCTGCACGCTGTCTTTCTCCTCCGGATAGTTGACTGGGGAATGAATGTAATCTCGCAAATAATCCGACCTTGTCCAGATAGTTTCTCGCCCGATCTTTAGTTTCTTTAATCGACATACAGTGATTCTTGAGCACGAGTTCAAGATTTTTTTCAAGTGTACACCAGGGAATGAGCCGGGGTTCCTGGAAGATGAAGGATGTTTCTTCGTACTGTATTCCTGTCCGGGAGGATCCGGATGCTATAGCTTTTAAAAGGGTTGTTTTTCCACATCCGGAAGGACCAAGAATACATGATATTGCATTCTCCTGAAATTCAATCGAGAAATCTTTAAAGACAACCCTGCTTCCGAATGATATATTCAGGTTATTGATTTTCAATTTTTTTGTTCTCCGGTTCCATACTTTTGCTT
>LVBK01000040.1:0-32341 GCA_001604385.1 Spirochaetales bacterium Spiro_09
GACATGTACGGCATATCACCGTATCTTTAACTGGTTATGGGGATTTTTTGGTTATTTTTCCCTGTTTTTCATATTTTAGAATTAGAGAGGTAGATTATTGAAGGTAGGATTATTCGGTTTTGGGCGTACCGGCAGGCAGGTTGCTGAAGAGATTATCAGCGATCCGGCTTGTAACCTGACGTGGGTGGTCAGACAATCGCAAGAGACTCATCACGAGTACGCAAGCGATTTTTTGGGGTATCCGCATAACAGACAAGGCTATTTCTTCTGCGTCGATGAGGTAAAGGATCCTGATTTTTTCAGGAATAACCCGGTAGACGTCATTATTGATTTTTCTTCGACACAGGCACTATATGAATACGCCCATGCGGCAGATGAGGGTATTCATATCGTATCGGCTATTTCACATTACGAGTCAGCCGAGATTGATTTTCTGAAAAAAATGGCCGAAAAGACGGCCGTACTTTACTCGGCGAATATTACGCTGGGCATCAATTTTTTGCTTGTTGCGTCTCAAATTCTGCAACAAATTGTTCCGAATGCAGATATCGAAATAATTGAAGAGCATTTTCGCCTGAAAAAGGGGAAATCGGGTTCAGCCCTGAAAATTGCCGAGAAACTTGGTCTTGATCCGGTTAATCACATCAACTCCATACGTGTCGGGGGGATAGTTGGTAAACATGAAGTAGTTTTTGGCCTTCCCAATCAAACCATTCGCATAGCGCACGAAGCGATAAACCGCCGTGCCTTCGGTGCTGGCGCCCTGTTTGCGGCCCGTTCGCTCAAGGGTAAACCGGCCGGCTTTTATACTATGGAACAATTGATGAGAGCCGCGTTTATCGAGAAAATTGCTGTCAGTGATATTCTTGTCTGACACCCGGGATACACTGTTATTCATGAAGCGATACTGCATATTCTGCAGTATCGCTTTTTTTTATTGACAGCCCTCACGAGCAGGTTTACCATAAAAAACCGACCGGTCAGTCGCCGACCCGCTGGTCGGTACTGCGGTGAGAGCCTGGTAACTACCTGTTTCGTGATGTCCAGACCCCGGGGAATGCGATGAAAGATACTTTTTTCAAACTGTCCGCTGAAAAAAAAGAACGGGTACTTGACGCCGTCCTTGAGGAATTTTCCCGTACCGGATTCGAAAAGACCAGTCTTGATGCAATAATCATGCGTGCGGGAATATCGAAGGGCGGTTTGTATGAATACATTGAATCCAAGGAAGATCTGTTCGGGTTTGCCCTGGAGTATGCGTATGAACAAATGTTCGGCTATATAACGGACCATATTACCCCGCAATTGCTTCCTTCCGATGCGGTTGAACGTACCCGGAGCATTGCAACTATTGCCGTTGATTTTTTTCTTGAAAAACCCTTCCTTATCTCCTTTCTGGCACGGTCTTCACGCCTTGATCACCCGGTAGTGTCGCATCTTGCCGAACAGGCGTTTACCCGCTATTTCAACCGTTTATACGAGGGTTCAGATTTTTCGGCCATGCAGTACAGTCCCGACAAGGTCATTTCCCTGCTGGGTTGGCTTTTGGTCAAAACACGCAATGACTTTATTGCGAACATGCCGACCGGGAGTGAGGGTGACAGAGAGGCCTGTAAGGATGCCTATCTTGCTGAATGGGATTTCTTCCTGGGAGTCCTTTCGACAGGATTGTATCGTACTGGCCGAAACGACGGTTAGTTTTATCAGTTTTTTGCTGTTAACGGCTGACAATAGTGAGAATGTATTTGAAAGACCTAGGTGGCTTTCATATATAGTGCGAAAAGAGGAGCGATAGATATGTTTGGATTCGGTGATTTTTGGGTGTTTTCGGGTTATGCCCTGACACTCGCTGCCATGCTGCTGTGCGTGGTGTATGGGATCCTCAACTGGAATAAGCCCCGTGAGGATATCGGTGAAGAGATTCGTGAGGAAGCAGAGTGGGAGTCCCGTGATCCCGAACTGACCGAAGGGGATGTCAAATGAATATGTTTCTTCTGTCGCTTGTCATTATTCTGTATCTGATTATTACCGGAATTCTGGGTTTTATCGGCTTCAAGTCAACAAAGAACTCGACCGATTATCTGCTTGCCGGTCGAAAAATGCACCCCCTGATTATGGCGCTTTCCTACGGGGCAACCTTTATCTCAACTTCTGCTATTATCGGTTTTGGTGGAGCTGCCGCTGTCTACGGTATGGGAATTATCTGGTTGACGTTCCTGAATATCTTCGCGGGTATTTTTCTGGCCTTCGTGCTCTTTGGCCGGAAAACCCGAAAAATGGGGCATAATCTTGATGCGCATACCTTCCCGGAATTATTGGGAAAACGCTATGATTCCCGCTTCTTGCAGACGGCGGGTGGTTCCCTCATATTCCTTGCCATGCCCCTGTATGCGGGATCGGTCATAATCGGTGGTGTGCAGTTTGTCTCTCAAACCCTGAAAATCAACTATGAGGTTGCGCTCCTTTTCTTCGTTGCCGTAGTTGCTCTCTATGTAGTCATGGGCGGTATGCGTGGCGTCATGTACACCGATGCCTTCCAGGGCACCCTGATGTTCCTGGGTATGGTGTTTTTGCTTGGGTATACCTACTACATCCTGGGTGGACCGGCCAAGGCTCATCAGTCACTCACCGACATGGCCCCGATAGCGAAAGAGGTGTTCGGCGCGAACGGACATCAGGGCTGGACCGCGATGCCGAAGGCCTTTTCCCCGTATTGGTGGCAGCTTGTGTCCACAATCGTTCTCGGTGTCGGTATCGGCGTACTCGCCCAGCCGCAACTGACGGTCAGGTTCATGACCGTTCGAAGCGGACACGAACTGAACCGGGCCGTGCTGGTCGGAGGTATTTTCATCGCGGCGATGACCGGAGTCGCCTTTACGGTCGGGGCGTTATCAAACGTGTTTTTTATGGAAAACGGCGGTCAGATAGCGCTTATTGCCGGAGGGAAAAAAACGGACAGCATTATTCCGCTTTTTATTGACAAGGCTCTGCCCGGATGGTTTATAGCCTTTTTCTTTGTCACCCTTCTGGCAGCAGCCATGTCGACGCTCAGTTCCCAGTTTCACTCCATGGGAACCGCCATCGGTCGTGACGTTATCGAGCAGGGCTTGAAAATAAAGCCGAAAAATGCGGTCGCGGTAAACCGCATTGCGATGGGAACCGGAATTCTTCTGTCTACGGTCATAGCTTATGCGCTACCCAAATTCTATGCGGGAGGCACCGCCATTATCGCGACCGGTACCGCCATCTTTTTTGGTCTGTGTGCCGCCTCCTTCTTGCCGGCCTATGTGGGCGCCCTCTATCTGAAACGGGCTTCCCGGGAGGCCGCAGTGGCCTGTTTTATGACCGGTGTCGGGGTGACCCTTTTCTGGCTTTTCTTTGTGCATGCCAAAGAGTCAGCGCCGCTTGGTCTGTGCAAGGCCTTGTTCGGAAAACCGACTCTGTTTCCTTCTCTGGCGAATGTGGACCCCATTGTAGTGTCCTTGCCCCTGTCAACGCTCGTGTATAGTGTAACGAATCTGTTTACCGCTCCGGTGCGTGCCGAGGTGGTGGAAAAAGCATTCAGGGGAACGAAAAATGCTTGACAGTATGCATAAATATACGTAATATGTGAATATGAATACAGTATTTGCGCTTGTAACAGTCGTCCTTCTCGTCGTCGTAGTCGTTACCGACAAAGATAGGTGTCTGTCGCAGGCGTAATCGTTACTAACGTATACGTACCCTCCGGCAGAGCCGGAGGGTTTTTTTTTCCCCGGAACCGCTTTTGCGCATTCGGGGTGACATGAGGAGGTGAATATAATGATAGAAGCAACCGGCGCACAAATTGTGGTGAAGCTCCTTGAGCGGCAGGGCATTGAAACCGTTTCGGGCATACCGGGAGGATCGGTGTTGCCCCTGTATGATGAAATTGCGAAAAGCAATTTGAAGCATATTCTTGTTCGCCATGAACAGGGAGGCGGTTTTCTCGCGCAGGGCATGGCGAGGTCAACGGGAAAGACGGCCGTGTGTATCGCAACCAGCGGTCCCGGCGCCATGAATCTGTTGACGGCAATTGCCGATGCACGGTGCGACTCAATCCCCCTGGTCGCGATTACCGGCCAGGTAAATACGTATTTGATCGGGACTGATGCCTTTCAGGAAGCCGATACCTTCAGTCTGTCTTTTCCGATAACAAAACACAGTGTTATGGTTTCTTCCGCGGCGGAACTTTTGACCGTAATTCCCCGCGCCTTCGAGCTTGCCGCCTCGGGCCGGCCCGGCCCGGTACTGATCGACATTCCCCGCAATATTCAGCTTGAAAAGGTATCCTTTGAAGCCTGGCCCGAGCCCGGCCGGCCCTCGAAACGGGAGTCCCGTTTTCATGCCGATGCGGAAACATTCAGCCGATCCCTCGCAGAGGCCGCGGCGATTCTTGCGGCAGCAGAGCGGCCCGTGCTCTATGCAGGCGGCGGATGCAACAGCCCGGAAGCGGCACGCGGGATCGAAACGCTCCGTAACGCGTATCCGGTTCCGGTTGTCACGACGCTCATGGGTATCGGCGTTGTCGATACAACCGCTCCCGATGCGCTGGGCATGGTCGGCATGCACGGAAGCCAGGCAGCGAACCGGGCCATGCACGACTCCGATGTGGTACTTGCAGCGGGTGCTCGCTTCGATGACCGGGCTACCGGAGTTATCAAGCAGTTTTGTCCCGATGCGCGCATTATCCACATTGATATAGACGCGGCAGAAATCAATAAAATATTGCCGGCCCTCGTGCCGGTCGTTGCCGATGTCGAGTCAGCCCTTCCGGTAATTGCCCAGCTTCTTCGCGAAATGGCCGGTTCGACAAAGCAAATTCTGGCTGCGGAAGAAAAACGGCGTCAGTGGCTTCAGTCCCTGTGCGATATGAAAGCACAATGGCAGACGCAGGATCGTGCGCGCGGCGAAACCAACGAACGAACTCGAAATACGATTGACCCGGGCCTATTTATCGCTTCAATTCCGGCCTGTGCGCAGTCCGCAGGCTGCGACAGCGACTCCCTCATTGTTGCCACCGATGTCGGCCAGCATCAAATGTGGACAGCCCAGTATTATCCCTTTTTCAGGACCCGCCAATTCCTGACCTCGGGTTCGCTCGGTACGATGGGCTTTGGCCTTCCTGTTGCGATTGGCGCAGCGGTTGCGAACCCCGGAAAACGCGTTATCTGTTTTTCAGGTGACGGTTCGATCATGATGAATATCCAGGAAATGGCGACGCTTGCCGAATTGGGTCTTGACGTGACGGTTATTGTTCTCGATAACGGCGTGCTCGGCATGGTACGGCAGCAACAAAGTTTTTTGTTTCAGAATACCTTTTCCGCGAGCGTATTTTCCCGGCCGCCAGATCTATTGCAGATCGCTTCCGGTTTCGGCATACCCTCGGTCAACGCGGGAACTCCCGGTTGGGAACAGCATGCCTTTGGCGGAAAAGGTCCGCGCTTGGTTCGGGTACCGATTTTGGCGGACGAGATGGTGTATCCCTTTGTTCCGGCCGGGAAGGCTAATGTTGATGCGATTACCTCGGAATCCGTTACGGCGGTTTCTTCCGTTCGTGCATAGAGAACGCCCTTGCGATGGCAGCCGGATTGCCCCGGCAATCCGGCCTGGCGGCGGCTCCGCCGTCCCGGACGCTGACCCCGTGCCGGGGTCAGCGTCTTCAGCCCCCGTGGCCCGTTCTGCCTCTTTTTTCCTTCTTCGTTCCTGTATGTACCACTCTTCCCACTTTGCCCCACGCAGGGTATACTTTCGTCCATGTTAAAGATTACCAGCGCCGAATTCGTAAAGGGCGCGACCGGTGTTTCCGGCTATCCTTCGCTCGATGTTCCGGAGTTTGCGTTTTTTGGCCGGTCAAATGCGGGAAAGTCCTCGCTCATCAATATGATGGTAAACCGAAAGTCGTTGGTCAAAACCGGTTCATTGCCGGGAATGACCCGCATGATCAATTTTTTTCTGATAAACAAGGCATTTTGCCTGGCGGACCTTCCCGGTTACGGCTATGCCCGCCGCTCGGCAAAGGAAAACGAATCGTTTGATCGCATGCTCGCGGAGTATGCGTCCTCGCGCAGGCAGCTGCGAACCCTGTTTTTTTTGATCGATATGCGACGGGAACCCGGCGAGGCTGAAAAAAAAACTGTTGAATGGTTTGAAAGTCTCGAGCGGGAAGTGGTGATTATCGGCACAAAGGCCGACAAGCTCGGCATGAATGACCGGCGTACGGTTATCAAAAAGTGGTCCGTCTTTTTCAACCGCGCCCCGGACATGATTCCGGTTACCTCGTCCCTGAAAAAGGACGGGCGGGATGTCCTGTTGCGCCTGATCAGCGAGCGGCTTGCGCTCTCCTGACGGACAGCCCGTTGGGTGGCTAGCCTCCCAACACGCTGAACCGGCTAACCGGAGTGGTGAACAGTATTCCCATGCCCGCTTCCTTGAGGCAGGGAAGGCTTTGAATGGCCTGTTCGATCGCGGGAACCGTGGATGTCTCGGCAAGTATGAGAATTTCCTCTTTTTCGGGAACAATCGTTACGCCGAAAAACTTTGCGTCGCCGGTGGTTCCCGTTCCCCGCGCATGTACGATGGTGCCGCCGCGCGCCCCGGCTTTTCTGGCCGCATCCATAATATCGTCAGCGTACCCCCGATTTGAAATAATCGTGATCAGTTCGTGCGTCGTGCGTTCATTCATATGGGAACCTCCGTGTAAGGGTATGGTATAGCAAATGCCCCTGTTTTTTTTGGTGAAGAGCTGGCTCGTGCACAGTGCTGCCCAGACGGACTCGTATTCTTCGGCCGTCACCAGCGTGACAAGAATGTCCTTTTCAACGTCGGAAAGCGCCAGGAGCCGCAACAGGCCCTGATGCGCGCTTCCCCTGCCGACCAGTATCGTTCCCCCGCGCGCTCCGGCCTCCCTGGTTTGGGCGGCCAGTTTTTCTCCGATACCGTGGTTGACGATGGTATTGATCTGATACCGGTATGTCATGGTGTTACCTCCTTCTTCGTCCGTGTCGAACCGGCTTTGGCCTTTCGTCGGGCAATTTTCTGTTCGCTCCGGGTAAACAGCCATCCCAACAGCTGAATGCACACGATCGGGCTGACCGCGATCATGGCGATGAGCCCGAAGGCGTCCATGGCCGGATTCCCGCCGGATCCCGAGGACGCGCCGAGCGTGAGTGCCAAAATAAAGGTGCCGGAGAGGGGCCCCGAGGCGACGCCTCCCGAGTCGAAGGCTATGGCGGTAAAAAGGTCCGGTGTGACCGACATCAACAAAAGGGCCGCGGTGTAAAAGGGTATGAGCAGATACCAGATGCTGAAGGGAAAGACAACGCGGAGCATGGCAAGCGCGACCGCGAGGCCGACTCCCAGCGCAAGGGAAAAGAGCATGACCGGTCGCCTGATGTTGCCGGCCGACACTTCTTCCACCTGTTCGGCCAGAAGCCAGATTGCCGGTTCCGCGCAGGTAACGATGGCGCCGACGGCAAAGCCGAGCGGGACAAGCAGGGCTTTTAGGCTTGAAGAGCCGATCGCCTGGCCAACCGATTTTCCCACCGCGATAAACGAATGCTCGGCCGAGTAAAAAAAGATAACCAGACCCGCAAAGGCGTAGATAAAACCGATCGAGAGCCGCTGGATCTGGCGCGGGGGAAGTTTCATCAGAAATAGTTGATAGATGATAATGAGCGCGGCAAGCGGGGCGAGGGCCTTTGCCACATTGAGGACTATTGCAGAAAGGCGAACCGTTTCGGCTGCCGTTTGGGCGCTCACGCCCGCCAGCTCCCGGTCCAGAAAAAGTCCCAGAAAGGAAACCGCGAGGATTGGCCCAATCGAGGCAATACCTATGAGCCCGAAGCTGTCATCTTCCGCCTTTTTGTCGCCGCGGACGCCGGCAATACCCAGACCGAGCGCAATGATGAAGGGTACGGTCATCGGACCGGTTGTGGCTCCTCCCGAATCGAAGGCGATGGCCACAAAGAGGGGGGCTGTCCGGCTCGCCAGGGCGAACACCACCAGGTATCCACCCAGCAGGAGCAGTTTCAGGGGAATCTGGAATACGGTGCGGGCCAGGGCAAGCGTAACAAAAAAGCCGGTGCCGATAGCGACCGCGGTAACCAGGTGAATGGCCTGAAGGGTGCCGGTTATAAACTGTACCTGATCTCCCAGAATGAGCAGGGCAGGCTCGGCTACCGTGATAATAAAACCGATGATAAAACCTGAAACCAGGATGAGTGGCAGCTTGCGGCTTCGGGTCAGGGCTCCTCCGAGATACGAGCCTGCGGGCATAATGCCAATTTCAGCGCCGGTCAGGAAGAGGGTCAAACCCAGTATCAATAGAAGGGAATCTATGAGGAAAACGCCCAGGAGGCCGGCAGGCAAGGGCGCTATGGTTACCGAGAGCAGGACTACCAGAAGTATGACAGGTATAACCGCAAGGGCGGTTTCCCTGAGTTTAATCAGGAAAAACATCGTGGAGGCATAGTAGCATATCTTGACACTGGTAACAAGTTTGGGCAAAATAGATTATGGAAACACGCAATATTTTTCTCAATATCTCCCCCATCGATCATCGTTATTCCCTGTCAGAGTCAGCTGTGTACGACAAACTCGCCGCCCACATATCGGAGCAGGCTGCCGTCATTTCATGCGCCCGTGCCGAGATAGCACTGGTGAAGGCCCATTTGTCTGTCCGCGGCGGTTTGACTGCCGACCTGGAAAAAAAGCTGGACACCATTGCCGAGACGATTGACCCGTCCCGTGTCTATGCGGAAGAAGAAAAAACAAAACACAATATCCGGGCGCTGGTAAATGTGCTCAAGGAGATGGTTCCCGCCGATATCGCCCCGCTCGTCCATTTGGGAGCGACCAGCGTGGATATTCTCGATACTGCCCTTTCTGTCCGCATGCGCGACACCGTCCAGCAGGTTATTCTGCCCATTCTTCGCGAACTGGAAGCAAAACTCTGCGACATCGCATCCCGTGAAGCTGAAACCCCCGAGGTCGGCAGAACACATGGCCAGCATGCCGTTCCCATCACCTTCGGCTTTGCCGTTGCCGAATATGTCAGCCGGTTGGGAAAATCGATTCTGGAAATTGAGGCGAGAAGCCGAACCCTCTGCGGTAAACTGGCCGGGGCCGTGGGTGCCTACAATGCAACCAGCATGATTGTCCGTGACCCCGAGGATCTTGAAAAACGGTACCTTGGCTATCTGGGTCTCGCCCCTTCCGAGCATTCAACCCAGCTCGTAGAACCCGAATACCTGTTGCGCCTGCTTCTGGAACTGAATGTTGCGTTCGGCATTATCGCGAATCTCGCCGATGATTTACGGAACCTGCAGCGCTCGGAGATCGGCGAAGTATTTGAATACTTCAGCTCTACCCAGGTGGGTTCTTCCACCATGCCGCAAAAAAGGAACCCCTGGAATTCGGAACATGTAAAGAGCTTGTGGAAGGCCTTTGCCCCGCGGGTGATGACCTTCTTTATGGACCAAATATCGGAACACCAGCGGGATTTGTCCAATTCGGCCAGTCAGCGCTTTGTGGCGGACTATCTTGCCGGTTTCGCGCTCGGCGCCGCCCGCATGAAAAGCGTCGTGTCAGGCTTGCAGGCTGACCGCGAGGGCATGGCCCGAAATCTTTCGCAGGCAGGCGGAAAGGTTCGCGGCGGCGTTCTTGCGGAACCTGCCTATATCTTGCTCGCGGAATCGGGCATTTCCGACGCGCACGAGGTAATCAGAACCATTACCCTCGACGCCGAGCAGCATGCCATTTCATTTTTTGACGCACTCAAGAAAAACCGGGACGCCTTTGACCGGATCACGACACAGCTCGAGAAGCTCGGCGTCGCCGATCCGGACACCTTCTTCGCGACTCCCGAGCGGTATCGCGGTCTTGCTGCCGAAAAGGCAGCACGCCTCGCGGCCAAGTACAAAGCACTTATGGAGGTACGATAATATGTTCGAGATCAGGGAAACCCTTTCCTACGATGATGTGCTGCTTCAACCCGGATATTCCGAGGTGTTGCCGCGTGAAACCGATGTCTCCACGCTGCTTGTGGGCAATGTCCGGTTGAACGTGCCGGTCATTTCCGCAGCCATGGATACCGTAACCGAAGAAAAGATGGCGGTTGCGCTCGCCCTCGAGGGCGCGGCGGGTGTCATTCACCGAAACCTGCCTCCCGCCGTTCAGGCCGAACATGTATCGAACGCGAAGCGGTATTTGAACTGGGTAATCGAGTCTCCCGTCACCATCGAGGATGACCGTACCATCGGCGATGTCAAACAGATAATGCACCGTTACAATGTGTCGGGTCTTCCCGTCCTGTCCCGTTCCGGAACCCTGGTTGGCATTATCACCGGCAGGGATTTGCGTTTTTGCCGGGACGATTCCCTTCTGGTTCGTGAGGTTATGACCAAGGATATGGTTGTGACCGAAGGCCAGCCGACTGTAGACGACGCGCGAAGCAAATTCGACAAACACCGCATCGAAAAACTGCCGGTTATCGATACCGAGGGGCGTCTTACCGGTCTTATCACGGTCAAGGACATGGAAAAGCAGGAGATGTTTCCCCATGCGGCCCGTGATGACAAGGGCCGGCTGATTGTCGGCGCCGCCATAAGCAATAACGACTGGCCGGTTCGCATTCCGCTCTTGATGGAAGCCCGGGTAGACTTTGTCGTGCTCGATACAGCCCATGGCGATTCGAAGGGTGTGCTGGAAGCTGTTCGGCAAATCAAAAAGAAGTATCCGGATCTTGCGGTTATCGGCGGTAATGTCGCGACGGTTGAAGGTACCCGCCATTTGATTGAAGCGGGCGCCGACGCGGTCAAGGTCGGTGTCGGACCCGGCTCGATTTGCACAACGCGTATTGTTTCCGGTGTCGGCGCCGCGCAATTTTCCGCAGTCTGCGAATGTGCCGAGGAAGCCGCAAAATCCGGAATTCCCGTTATTGCCGACGGCGGAATCAAATTCTCGGGCGATATTACCAAAGCGATCGGTGCGGGCGCGAGTGCCGTCATGATCGGCAATCTTTTTGCCGGCCTGAAGGAGTCTCCGGGGCGTGAAATCATTCTTGACGGCCGCATTTACAAGGAGTACCGCGGAATGGGAAGCATGGGCGCCATCAAGGACGGCTCGGGCGACCGGTATGGTATCGCGAAGGATGAATCCCCCGTTCCGGAGGGTATTGAGGGCCGCGTGCCGTATAAGGGTGAACTGAAGAGTTATCTGCATCAATTGGTCTCCGGATTACGAAAAGGCATGGGATATTGTGGTTGCAGGAGCATCGAGGAATTGAAGAAATATCGCAAGTTTGTTAGAATTACGTCATCGGGCCTCCGCGAGAGCCATGCGCATGACGTATCTATTACGCAGGAGGCTCCGAACTATTCACGCCATTAAAGTAGGTTGAGATGAACGTAGTAGTAATCGGTGCCCAGTGGGGCGACGAAGGCAAGGGCAAGATAGTCGACTATCTTGCTGACCAGTCGCAGTGTATCGTGCGGTTTTCCGGTGGAGCGAACGCCGGTCACACGATAGTCTCCAACGGAGTGCAATATGCCTTGCACCTGGTTCCCTCCGGTATTCTTCATGACAACAATGTTGTCTATCTCGGAGCCGGAATGGTCATTGATCCGGCCGCTCTTTTTGATGAATTGGCAATGCTTACCGAAAAAGGAATTGCCTGGGAAGGGCGGGTGTTCATTTCCGACCGGGCCCATCTGGTACTTCCCCGATATCGCGAGCTTGACAAAAAGCGCGATGCCGAACGGAAACGCCCGATTGGTACCACCGGTCGCGGAATCGGTACAACCTATGCGATGAAAAGCGAACGTGACGGTATCCGTCTTGCCGACCTTACCTGGAAGGACAAGATGGCCGATCTTGAACAACAGGATCGTGATTTCCTGGCTCCCTTTATTGACCGTCTGTTATCCATGAAAGTGAATTTGACAACCGAACTGTGGAAAATGCGCGGTAAAAAGGTTTTGTTTGAGGGAGCCCAGGGGGCCCTTCTCGATCTTGATCTTGGAACCTATCCCTATGTATCCTCGGGCTTTTCCTCTTCAGCCGGTGCGGCCATCGGCGGCTGTGTCGGCCCCCGCGCCATCGACAAGGTGCTTGGCGTGTTCAAGGCATATTCAACCCGGGTTGGCAACGGTCCGATGCCGACTGAATTCAATGTTGATACCCACAGCGAATTGTATCATTATGTACGCGAAACCGGCCGTGAATATGGCGTGACCACCGGTCGCCCCCGCCGATGCGGATATCTTGACCTGGTTGCCTTGCGCTATGCCTGTCAGTCGAATTCGATTGATTCCCTCGTCCTTACGCATCTTGACGTGTATGATACCCTCGACGACATCGAGGCCTGCATCGGGTACGAGATTAACGGCACTGTGACCGAAGAATTTCCCGCATCAATCGATGATTTGAATGCGGCAAAACCGGTGCTGAAACATTTCAAGGGCTGGAAAACCTGTCTCAAGGAATGCCGCTCGTATGACGCTCTTCCCCACGAGGCTCGTGACTACGTGGACTTCATTGAATCATACTGTGAAACGAAGGTAGGAATCATTTCCGTCGGGTATGACCGGAAGGATACCTTTATCCGGGATTCAGTCTGGTCCTGATTTGACAAAACTGATGGTTACCATCTAAAATGAAGGAAAGTGACGGTTAACAAAAAAAACCGTCGCTTTTTTTTTGCTTTTTTTGACATTGTGTCAAATTGTGTCATAATGACACGCAACTTGTGTCTGTCTGTGGTGTCAAATCAGGAGAGTAGGAGTAATTATGGAAACTCATGGTGATTTGGGGGCGTATACCTTCCCCGCGCTGCTTGCGAACAGTTTAAGAAAGTTTTCCCGCCGTCCGGCCCTGTCCTGGGTATCGGGAACGCCGATGACGTATGCCGAAGTCGGTTTTCGAATTCGGGATATGCAAAACCTCCTGTACCGTCTCGGGGTTAACAAGGGTGACAAGGTTGCCCTCTTCAGTGCGTCCAGTCCGTACTGGGCAGTCGCCTATTTTGCGATTGTCAATTCCGGGGCTATTGCAGTACCTCTCTTGCCCGATTTTACCGGTAAGGAAGTTGCTACCTGTCTGGAACATTCCGGCGCACGTATTATTATCGGACAGGAAAAACTTCTGGAAAAAACAGCCCAATTCGCTGAAACGGCTCTTGATGTTGTCATCCGTATTGAAGATTCCGTCCTGCTTCGCGGAAAGGAGAGTCGTACCGGGGACTGGTCCCCCGTTGTGCCCGAAGAATCCGATACTGCCTCGATTATATATACCTCCGGTACAACCGGCCGGTCCAAGGGCGTAGAGCTTTCACACAAGAATCTGGTGTGGACAGCAGTTCAGTCCCAGTTCTTTCAGCGCATCAACAAATTCGATGTCGGTCTATCAATTTTGCCGATGTCCCATGTATATGAATTCACCATCGGCTTTGTGTTGTTCTTTTTGAATGGTGCCTGTGTGTACTATCTGGAAAAACCGCCGGTTGTCAGCACTCTCTTGCCGGCGCTTGCGAAGGTGAGGCCGACCATCATGTTGAGCGTACCGATCATCATGGAGAAGATCTATAAAAACAAGATTGTCCCGACGTTTACCAAAAAAGAATCGATCGCCCGTTTGTATGAAAAACCCTTTTTCAGGAAACTCTTTCACCGGCTTGCCGGTCGTTCCCTGAAGAAAACCTTTGGTGGACGAATCAAATTTTTCGGTATCGGAGGCGCAAAGGTCGACCCGAAGGTTGAACTCTTTTTGAAGGAAGCAAGATTTCCCTATGCCATCGGATACGGGTTGACGGAAACATCGCCCCTTCTTGCCGGCTCGGGGCCTAAAATTACCGTTCCGGGTACCATCGGGCCCGTTATGCCCGGTGTGGAGCTCAAAATTGTCGATGCTGACCCGACCACTGGTATCGGAGAAGTCTGTGCCCGCGGGCAGAATGTCATGAAAGGGTATTACCGTGAACCCGGCATGACGCAGTCTGTTCTGGATGCGGACGGCTGGTTCAAAACGGGCGATCTTGGATACATGGACAGTACCGGCCGGCTTTCCCTGAAAGGACGTTCAAAGAACATGATTCTGAATGCGACCGGAGAGAATATTTATCCTGAGGATATCGAGTTTGTCCTGAATCAGCATCCCCTCGTAGTCGAGTCCCTGGTGGTGGAAGGCGAGAATTCTTCGCTGGTGGCCTATGTCCAGGTTGACGAGGAAAAATTGACGAAGGAAGCCCAGGGCATGATAGGCTCAATGACATCTGCCGTTGGCGGTGCAGTCGATTCGGCCGTTGACGCGGTTTCCGACGTCGGACACATGTTGCAATACAAGAAAGAAGAAATCCGGAACGAGATCAAATTTTTCGTAAACGAGCATGTAAACCGCATGTCACGGATCGACCGTGTCGAGGTGATCGAAAAGTTCGAAAAAACCGCAAGCCAGAAGATAAAGCGATATATCTATTCCATCGTCAAGCATATTCCGGGAAAGAAGGAAGAATGACGGTTTGATTATAGCCCTTTACCGCCGGTATGCATGTGCATACCGGCGGTTTAAGGCCCTATTTCAGGGTAAACCGTACCGGATAGCGAAACCGGACAGGGACTGGCGTCCCGTTCGCCATTGCGGGTGAGCACACTATTCCGTTCAGCGCAGAAATTGCTGCTTCCGCAAAACCGTATCCCGGATCGCGCAATACCTCAATCTTACGGATCTGTCCCGTTTCATCGATAAAAAGTTCCAGATAGACGATGCCCTCGATACCCTGCCTGAGCGCAACCGGAGGGTAGATAATCCGGTCCAGAACAGCGGCAGATGGTATGACGGGTATGACAGATATTTTATGCTGGGGCAGATATTCCGGTTCCAATTGCGGAATTGCTCCAGCTTTATCTTCTATTACAATATTTTCGGTCTCGATAATCTGTTCGGCTGCCTTGCTCTGATTGACGACAGTGGTCACCGGAGCGTCGGGTGGCGGAGGGGGGGGCGGAATATATTCTTCGATGTCAACCAGTTTGAAAATTTCATACCGCTCCTCATCTCCTGCAATCTGCTCCGGTATTTGAAATCGTATCCAGAGAAAGGCCCCCAGATGAACAAGCGCTGCGAGAGCCCAAAATACCGGCATCCGGTGCCGTATCATCCAGTCTTTCATTACAGCGACTCCTTGACAACAAAACTGACTACACGGTGCTGAAGCCGCTGTAAAATGCTGATAACCCCGTCTATGTGGCGATAGGGAGCCTGCCGGTCAGCGATAATATGGATCCGCGTTCCCGGTTCGCTTCTGAGTGTGTCAACGACCAGTTCTTCTAGTCGTTGGCTGTCAACCGCCTGGCCGTTAACCGAAACCCTTCCTCCGCGTTCTACCCAGACCTCAAGATTGTCCGTTTGCTGTGTCTTTTCGAGGATTTCGGCTTCAGGATAGTCCAGGGGTACCTCATGACGCTGATTGATAAGCGAGATAAGCATGATGAATATAAGGAGTAAAAAACCTATATCCGACATCGAGGACATCGGTATAACCGATTTTTTTCTTCTGCGGGACAAATTGATCATCGGGAGGGATCCTCCATGCGGAAAGAAAAGTTTTCGATGTCAAGCCGGCGAGTGTCATGAATGATTGCGACAACATGCTGCCAGGGGGTTTCCGGATGAATGACCAGTAAAAAGGTCATATTCGGGTATTGGCTTTTCTTCCCTCTCAGTTCCAGAAAGAGCGCCTCCCTGTCTATCGATTTCCCGTCGATAAACAGGTTTCCGTCACTACCTACAAAGCATTTAAGTAAATCATTCGTATTGACAACACGGGGTTTCTGGTTGTCGGGAAGATCGATCAGAAACCCCTTGTTGATGTTGAAACCTGCTATGACTATGAAGAAAATGATAAGCAAAAAAGAAAGGTCGTTGAGCGCACCCGAATCTCCGGGGTCGTTCGGGCAACGCCTTTTAATCAGCTTTTTCATGTTTGTGAAACCTGTGTATCCAGTATTGCCAGCGTGACATCGCTGGTTGCCTTTGTAATTTCCGCTGCGAAGGTGTCAACTTTCTGTATAAGCAGATTGTATGCAACAAGAGCTACGATCGCGATGCACAGGCCGAATACGGTGGTGATAAGCGCTTCATAGATGCCGTTTGCCACAAGTTGCGCGTTGACTTCTGTTGCGTTTGCGATTGACTTGAAAGCTCCGATCATTCCGGACACAGTTCCCAGAAAACCGGTGATCGGGGCGAGAGAGGCGAGTGCGGTCAAATAATTGAAGCCGTTTTCCAGACGTCGAATCCGTTCCAGGGCCTCGGTCTCGGCGGCCTTTTCCATACGGTGTTCCCCCCGACCGGCATTGGCCAATAGCGCATGGAAAATCGAAGCCGGTGTATGGCTTCGGGGCGCGGCGGCAAGCCGCGCAGTAATCGAGTCGAGGTTTCCCTTTTCGAGTTCCGAAAGAATCTCGTTTTTCAGTTTTCCAACCTGTAAATTGTGGAACAAAAAGTAGGCAATACGCTCGATCGTGATTGCTATTGTAGCGATTGAAAACGCAAGAAGGGGCCACATGAAGACTCCTCCCAGTTCAAAAAAAGTTGTAAGGGTCCATTCACCGTTCATCTTCTATCTCCCATGTATATAAAAAGTAAAAAAGCGATGTTGTTTCTTCCCAATCCCGGTACAGGGTTCCCGAATTTCGCACTTCCTGTAGTTCCCGGGGAAACCGGTTTGTTGTCCATACGGTATCCCATCGTATCCCCTCTCCCCGAATTCGGCTGTCTTTGCCCGGTTTGGAGGCGCTGAAACCTTCCGGGTATCCGTATATCTCGGGGAAAAGGTTTTTTCCGGCCCATGCGGTAAACTCTTTTTCCTGCATCGGTTTCCGTTCCCCGGCCGTATCGGATAACCAGGCTACTGCTGCTTCAATACGCGAAAGGCGACGCTGAAAGGTTTTAATACCCTCATCATTACCCAGTATGTTGTCTTTATACCTGATTCGGGCATAATCGACAGACAGAATGCGCATATTTTCCCGAATACCCGGCTTTGCACTATCCGTCTTTATACACAGATTTCCTTCCGCGCGCAGGACTGCTTCAGTCCAGCCATCTTTCCAGTTTGAGAACCAGTGTATGTATTCAACACGCAGGGACTGACAATCTGTCACATCCTTTTCAGGATATCCTTCAATACGTACCCGGGGCTTTTGTGGATCGGAAAGTGTGAATCGACCATCTGCCCTTGCTTCTTTCGTCAGTTCCCAGCGTTCCGCGCGCACCGTCGTACATGATATCAGCGTCGCTGCCAGAGCGACACCCAAAAACAGACTTGATATGTGTTTCATCAGTAACTCACTTTGTATCCCACGGACAATATGGGAATACCGATATTGAAATCTGCAGAATCGCTGTCAGCAATTTCTTTTCCTGTATAGGGGTCGAACTGGGAATTCGACTTTGGCTTATACAGGTTTACGAAGATATCCTCAATGCCGATGTACTGTTCCCATCTAATTTTGGAATTCCGGAAATAATTCGACCAGGACACACGAAGGTCAACCGGGCAGGAAAGACCGGTACGCAGTTTTGAATCGTAGTATTCTTTTCGCTCATACTGTTCGATCCGGTTTCCATTATAGTCCAGACTG
Source organism: Spirochaetales bacterium Spiro_09 (assembly GCA_001604385.1). GTDB lineage: Bacteria > Spirochaetota > Spirochaetia > Treponematales > Treponemataceae > Teretinema. Next base: position 17,661 of record LVBK01000040.1, read on the forward strand.
TGCATGGTTATGTCAGCGGTACGGGTTCTTGGTTTTCCGCTTGCGATACTGGTTTTAAGCGTTGCAGTCAAGCCGGGGAATGGTCTCCAGTTCAGAATCAGATTCGCCGAATGAAAGCGGTGAAAATCGGGAAAGTACCACTGGTTCAGGGGTTCGCCGTACATTGTGGTCAGTTCAGGATCATGTGCTTTCAGCGGATTCTTGAATTGCGAGTATACAAACGAGTAGGAAAGGTATCCATCGAAATACCGTCCGCTTTTCTTTCGTAACAGTAGGTCAAACCCCGCCGTATAGCCCATGCCGTCGGTTTTTACCGTATATTCCGTAGTGGTAGTCATTCCCTGTGCAGTGGTTTCGGCGACAACATAGAGGCGATTGAAGTAATGCTTGTAAAAACCTTCAATACGGAATAACCAGTCACTGAAAAGTCCTACTTCGGCCCCAACCACCTGGAACCATGTCCTGTTTGGACCGACATCAAAACTTTCAATACCGAAGTCCTCGTTGGCAGCGAGGGAGTCAACGGGAAACACCGAGAATAGACCGGTTCCCGCGGTAAGGGTCAAACTGTCAAGTGTTTTCCCGAACTGAATTGCCGGTTTCCAGCTAAGGGACAGGCGGGGGCTGGCGACAGGCAGCGTGTTGATGTTGAATTTTGTGTTCCATAAGTAGAAATGATCGCCCCTGAGGCCTGCTTCCCCGGACAGAGTGGTTTGTTCATTTCCGAAATTCCACAAGGCAAAGACTCCGGTATTCAGGACACGGTTGCCGTCTATATTCATGGTCAATTCGACAGGAAGGTAGGTGCCTTCGGTCTCGGAGGTCATGAAAGCTTGCCACCCTTGCATCTTTTGTCGTGAATCCGCAGTTTGTATGACGGCTTCCGAGCCGAAACCGAGACTGTGCAAGCCGTTCAGTTGTTTGTCGGCCTCAAGTTTTCCCTGGTATTGGGTAATTATTTGCTTTGACACGCCGCTCATGTCAAGACCGTCGATAGTGTAGGACGTGCCTGCATCCGGAAAGGCGTCGAGAAATTCCTGCGAGTATTCCCTGCCTCCTGTCCGCTCATAGTCGAACTCCATGTCGATAAGTTGCCAGCTTCCGGCGAACCGCCCCTGTACAATGAGCGAGTCGGTTGCCAGCCACTTGAAGCGGGTGACTCCAAAGCTTTGCAGGTACAGCCAGTCAAAGGCTGCTTGTGAATTGATTCCCTCTTCATCGACTTCGGAAAAAATACCCACTCCGTCGCTGCCGAAAAAACCGCTGGTGGTCATTTCGAAGGTTGGATCCGGTCTCCACCACAATTTTGTGTAGAAGTCTCGTATATACGGCATGGTCGGAATTGTCTCGGACAGTTTGGGTTCCTGGTCAAGGATGGTATCATTGAGGAATTGCATGGTTTCGAGCCAGGTTACCTTGCCGCCCAGGAAAATTCCTGCTTTCGATCCAAGGGGAATTTGGGTAAATATGTCGCATGAGGTTGTTGAAAGACTGCCGTCAAAACGAACGTTTCCGGTTGAAGGGGATACCGTTTCTATTTCCAGGAGACCGGATACCGCCCTGCCGTATCGGACAGAAAATACACCATGGGACATTTTTGCGGACTGTACCATATTCGGGTTGAAGATCGAAAAGCCTCCGCCCCAGTGCCAGGGAGATATGAGATATACCCCGTCCATAACCGTTGCAGTTTCGTCAGGGTAACCTCCCCGGATGGAAGGAGTCGCATTCCATGCTCCGGCGAAACCGACGCCTGGAAGGGTTTTGATCGAGGACATGACATCTTCGACCAGACCGAGGTTGGAGATGGTATCCATGTCCCTCTTTTCCATGACGAGGGACACTCCGGGTTTTTCGTCAGTTTTGCCCGGAATGGTGCGTTCGACAACCAGTTCCTGTCCGTCAATGACATCCTGTATCGACATGGCGATCGAGAGCGTGCGTTGTGCGCTTTCAACCGGAATCCGTACAGTTGCATATCCGGGATAGCGGGCAGTTACAGTTCCCCGCACGAAATTTTCCCCCGCAGTCAAGATAGCAGTGCCGTCGGCATCGCTGTGTGCGATAACCGGTTGTTCGCCGGAGGAGGTAAGCTCGAGCTTGACTCCCTCAAGCGGAAAATCGAGATCCTTGTCGTACACCCTGACTTGAATGTCCTGGGCACACAACAAGGCTGCGGCAAGTAAAAGTGCTCCTGTCAGAGATCCTTTTTTGTTCATGTGTATTCTCCATTCGGTTGGTTTTATATTGAAACCAACCTCTTATTCACCGGGCATCGCAGATCAGAGCGTACCCTGTCAGCAATATGTGGTTAAAACCGCAGACCGGCAGAAAATACCGGATAGATAACGACATCAGCGGTCGAGGCCGTCAAGGGTTTATTCCTGTTGCCTACCGTAAATGCCTTATCGTTTTGTCCCGGCAGATTGAAATCCAGACCGATGCTTGCGAAGGCCCCGAAGTGCTTTTTAAACATGTGGATAGCAGTGATCCGCAGATGGGGAACCCAATAATCCATTCCATCCTCAAAAGCGGATTCCGCAAGGTCTTGTTGTTCTTGCTCATCCTGTGTTTGCTCTATTTGTTCGAATTTATCGGAAAACATAAGGCCTGCTTCATCTGGAATGAACAGTCGTCCGATCAGTTCGAGATCAATGGCCAGCCGCTTCGATGCGAGCAGGCGTCGTCCTATGCCAAAGCCCAACACGCCGTATCCGGGATCATCCGTCTGTTCAAAGCCGAAGTGAAACGAGGTAAAAAAGGAAGGTGTCCCGCCATGATAGGCAAAAAAGAGGGTGTTGGTGTCTTCCATGCTGATTGACGGTGCTATAATCCCGTCTGCGATAAAATTAAGTATTCCTAATGACAGGCCGTAGTTTGAACGGGCAATATTGATTACGCCGATCTGCATCCCGGTTATTTTTCCGGCAATATTGATGAACCCTGCGGCTTGTACACCATCAGAATCGCCTCCGGTAATATTGGCAAAGCCTGCTCCTTGGACTCCCGAGAAGCCGTCACCGGCAATGTTGAGAAAGCCCGAAACCTGCAGCCATTCTATCCGGCCTGTAGCGATATTCAGAAAACCGGCTCCCTGTACACCTGAAAGGGTTCCGGAAGAGATATTCATGAAACCGGAAGCCTGGATACCGGAAAAGTTTCCGCCCAAATTTGACATAAAGCCGGTAAACTGCATGCCCTGACCGGTTCCTTCAGGTGAAATTGTCCCCATAAAACCCGCAGCCTGGATACCGTTAAAGCGTCCTCGCGCGCTGGCCATAAAGCCCGCTACCTGGACTCCGTCAAGGAAACCGGTCGTAGCAGCGGAAAAACCGCTCGCCTGAATACCGGTTATACCCCAGTTTTGGCTCATGAACGGGCTTGCGGAAATATTGACAATATCTTCGGAAGTGCCGGGATACATGACCTGGCTCAGGACGCTGACAGACACGGGCACATTCTCCCGTACGGTAGATTCTTGCTGCATCTGCACCTGAGCGGTTTCAGTTTCTCCCCGCTGTCGGGCGGGAAGGCGGTTTACCCGGGAGAACGAGCCTGAACCGACGTAAATGCGCTCGTCTTTTGACAGGGTTATTACTGTCTGTGCCGTATCGGCTCCCTGAATCCGGGTAATGGTGTATATGCCGGTTGGTAGCGCAAGAAAAAGTTCAGTTCCCGGTGTTTTCCCCAATTCCGACACAAGCTGTCCACTGGCTGTCCGGATAAAATACCTTCCTTCATCCTGTTTGGGAAGGACTATCGCCGCCTCGGATTCGGAAAGATCGGTCAAAATCAGGTCTCCGGAGCCGACAAGCGTTATGTTGTATGACGGGTGTTGGGGTCCATGGCTGCTCTGTTCCGTTTTTGACAGGGTATCATTGAAGGCATAGTGGTATAGCTCGTTGAGCGATACCTTGCCGTCCCCTGACGAGTCCGCCGCACCCCGTAATCCGGTTATAAGCGCCTGGGTAAAAAAGGAAGCCTCAATCGTATCGGATTCCTGTGAGGGTTCCTTTTCCGAACTGGAGGAAAGATATGCATGTCCCTGCACAATGGTTGAATCGTCCATCAAAAAGGGTTTTTCGACCGTACCCCCCTTTGTCCGGATAAAATTTCCCGAGAAGCAGGAATCGAGCATGACAATGTGCACATCGGACGGAACCGCGGCAAGTCGTGATTTGAGATCGGTATACGTAAAGCGTTCGCTGCCCAGTAAAATGGCATTCTCATCCGAATGACCCGAGTAATAGAGAATAAATTCTGTTCTGCGCGCACGGTCCTTATTTTGCTCGATTCGTCGGGAGAGGGCATCGAAGGCCCGTTCGATGTCGGAGCGAGCCGGTTCGGCAAGAATAATGCTGTTCTCCGGCTTGACCCCACCTATCTCGAAGAGGGTTCCCGCAAAACGGCTTGCATCGCTTATTGCGTAGCGGAGAAGCTCCCGCTCCTGTCCGCCGTTGTTTGCCGCGATATACAGGGCATACCGTTCTATGGGAAGCGTTTGTGCTCCCGTCAGGGCAGCCAGTGCTGCGAAGAAGATGAGAAACAGGATTTTTTTGTTCATTGGTGTGCTCCTTTACTTGAGCAGAACCACATCGACTGCTTGTGTTTTTGGGGGCAACAAACGGTCAAGGGTAAAGGTTCCGGTTGAATCTGACCGGGCAGCCGCGGACAGGGCGGTCTTGAACGATCCGGCGGAAAATGGCTTCGACGAGGTAACAAAAATAAAACGTTCAAAGTGAGGCGCGTTGTCAAGGCGGTATGCCCAGGCGAGCGATACCTCGCCGCTTTGTCCCAGCGGTGCCGCATTGTCCCCGTGCGCGGGGAAATGTTGGGTGACAACCCCCGAGCCGTCAACCGAAATAATGGTTCCCCATTGGGCCGTACCCGCACGGTATGCTATTTGAACGATATCGTTTGCGGTGAGGGAACTCATCGGTTCAAGCCTGATGGCAGTTTCCCCTGCTTTCTTGTACACATACAACTGTGAGCCGGAATCACCCTTGGCGCGAATGGCTACTTGCTCATCGGCAGAGAGGATGCGGGAACCGAAGAATCCGGTTCCGGCGACGGTAAGAGCCAGGGCAAGACAGGCTGCAGCGGCAAGTCCGCCAAAGGAGTAAAATGAAAATGAAACGCGTTTCGATGTGGCTTTTTTCCCGGCCAGTTTCTCTCTGACTGCTTCCCGTATGCGTTCCGGAGGGAAATCTTCAAGAATTTGAGCGTCTGACAGGTGAATGGCAGCAATTCGGGACTGGATTGAATCCGAATCGGGAATTTCACGTTCACCGAGTGCTATTTGTTCATCGATAAGGGTAGTTCGCTTCATGTCACACTCCTGCACATGAGATGGCCCGTTTTCTGAGCGTTGCCAGGCGTTTTCTGACACCGGACACTGACAGACCGGTGGCTTCCGCGGTTTCTTCAAGGGTAAGTCCGTCGATGTAATGAAGAATTGCCATACACCTGGTATCTTCCTTTTCTTCCGCGAAAATCGTTTCAAGCAGAATTCCGGTATCGGTAATATCCTCATGGTGTTTGCCCGTATCCGCAAATTCGTCCATAAGAAACTCGCTCCGTCCGGTGTACCGTCTTTTGTCTGACCGTAACCGGTTAAGACACAGATTGGTAGCCACCGTATAAAAGAGGCTTGAGCAGACAGCAGACAATCTTTCCCGTCGTTCAATTATCCTGACGAAGACATCCTGCATAATGTCGAGCGCTTCCTCTTCCGAACCAAGAAGATACCTGCAACGGCGCAACACCATCGGACCGAACTTCCGGTACAGCTCATCAAAGTCCTCCAGTGTAATATATGCGTCTTTTTCCTTCTTGCCGTTGTGTGTTTCTGCTTTCATATGTGTAACACCGCCTTGTACAGAGAATGTCACCGGCGACCGGTACTTTTTTATTCGAAATTAACGTGTATATGCACTCTGTTACTATAGCGCGGGTGCAGTCCTATTCCCAGCCGAAAGTAGCGGGAGGTTTGTTGGTGATATCATAATAGATTGCGTCGACGTAGCCGAGGTCTGCGATCCTCGTTACGATGCGTGCGAGGAGCGCACGGTCAAGCGGAGCAAAACGCGCGGTCATTACATCCTCAGAGACTACCGGACGGAGCACGATGGAACAATGACTGGCTTGTGATGCATAGGGAAGGTTGATGGTCAAGTGCTGGAAAATACGGTTGTACCATCCGGAACGCTTCAACTCTTCAAGGACAATCGCATCAGCCTCCCGTGTCTGGTCCAGCCGTGTTTTGTCGCACCACAGGGTATGCAGGGTGAACGCGCTGTCCCCCCCGGGAACGGTCCACAACTGCAGCACTGTACGATTGATTTCCTTGATTCCATTGGTAAGCATCGCAGAAGATTCTTCCAGTTCCTTCCATTCGGGAATGCCCGTAAAGCCCTCTCCAAAAGAGAGTACTGCAGGGAAGCGGTATGTTCTGAAGTCTCCCTGTACGCCGACGGAACGAACCGGCAATACCGACAGGGCTGGCGTTGTTCCGGTGGATAACGGGAGCCGGTCGAGAAATGAATTGACCGAATCCCGGGCCCGCTTCAGCTCCGTCTGATCGACGGGAGACCCGTCATGGCACAGTACATTGATGGAAAGTCCGGGGCCGGGGAAGGGGTGGCGGTACACCAGTTCATCCGACAGACCGATTTTTTTCCCGATAATGCGGACTTCATCCTTGTAGAGGTCCTTGAGAGGCTCAATGATGAGACCCTTCTCGATAAGTGCCTGGATGCCGTCAACGCGATTATGATGCGTCTTGATAACATGGGCGTTTTTTGTTCCGCCGGATTCTATGATATCGGGATAGAGCGTGCCTTGTCCCAAGAGCCATTCATCTTCGTCAAGTTCGAGGCGCGCGACGACAGTATCACGGACAGTAATAAAGGTTTCACCGACAGCTTTTCGTTTGATTTGCGGGTCGGCTTTATGGTAGACAGCCTGGAGAAACGTGCTGCTCGCGTCTTCAACGATAAAGTTGGTAAAGCCGAATTCCCGGTATCGATCCGCAATGGTTGAGCTTTCATCTTTTCGCATAAAGCCGTTATCTATATGAAGGCCCAGTACCCTGTCCTGACCGAGGGCTTTATTGAGCAGGGCGAAGGCTACCGTGGAGTCCACTCCGCCAGAAAGGAATAATAACACCTTGCGCCGGGATTGTCCGTCCTGACCATTGGCCGACTGTTTGATTTGATCCAGAATCGTTTCCAGAACCTGATCCTGACTCCAGTTCTTTTCCATCCCGCACAGAAGCGCGGCAAAATTGGAGAGAATGCGGTCACCATCCGGCGTGTCCTTGACTTCGACATGGCATTGCAGGCTGTATCTTTTCCGTTTTGCATCCTGGAGCGCGGCATACGGGCAATCGCGGGTGGACGCGATGCATTCGAACCCGTCGGGTAAGCGGGTAACCGCATCCTGGTGGCTCATCCAGACCTGTGCAGGAAAGGTGATACCGTCAAAAAGGGGTGAGGGATTGTCGTTCGTCGAGAGGTCGAGGCGGGCAATACCAAACTCTCCCACGGCGGCCTTTTCTACCAGGCCTCCATATTCGCGGGCCATCAGTTGGTGGCCATAACACAGGCCGAGAATCGGCAGGTCAAGCGAAAGAATTTCCGGGTTGAATTCGGGTATGTGTGCATCATATACCGAGGAGGGGCCACCCGAGAAAACGATGCCTTTTGCTCCCTTGAGGGTGTCAACCGGGGCGGAGGGCAGGGCAATTTCCGAGTAATATCCCATAAGGCGGAAACGCTTTGCAATAAGATGGGCATACTGGCTGCCGAAATCGAGAACAATGATTTTATCGTGATCCATAGCGCAATATACCAGAAAAAATACACAAAAGTGAAGGGCATTGCGGAATCATCCGTGTCTGTCCCTCAAGAAGCCGCATGTTTTGTATCTTTTTCTAAACAAAAAGATGTTTTGATTCGTCAATATAGGCACAGAGGATGGATAGCAGTGAAAGATAGTTCCGAGCGGATCGAAGAACAGTACCTCAATGACCGGAAACACCTGTTGGCCCGCGTTCGGGCGGCGGGCAGAACATTCGAGGAAGCTGAAGATTTCGTTCAGGACATGTACGCCGAGGTCATGGAACATATTGCCGTGATTCCGGATATTGGCAATCTGGCCGCCTGGATCAATACATTGTTCGGACGACGATTGATTGATGACTGGAGGCGACGAAAGATGCGCCGATTGCGGGGAGAGTGCGACGTCGAGGAAGCGGTTTTGCGCGAGATTCTGGTTGAAACGGGGCTTGACCCCCTGGAACAGTGGGTACGTGATGGCCTTGCGGATGCCATGAACGACGCGCTTGCCAGTCTGCCGGTTGAACAGCGTAAAATACTTGAAGCCCAGGTCTTTGGCGGCATGACGTTCAGGGAAATCTCACAGGCAAGCGGAGAGTGTATCGAGACACTCGCTTCCCGAAAACGGTATGCGGTGAAAAATCTTGCGCGCTCGCTTCGACACTGGATAGAAACATAGCAATCACGCAGTCGGCCGTGCTGTTAAGCAGAGAGCCGGATGACATGGTTGCGATGGATAAGGAGAAACATATGGGAAGACATCACTATGATGATCGATGGGGATGGTGGGAAGAGCGCTCGTTGGCTGAAAAGATTGCGCTTGGTGTATTGTTCTCGATAGCCGGTCTTGCAATTCTTGTAGCCTTGCTCTTTTTGTTCGGCCTGATTGTCATGAAGTTGTGGAACTGGCTTATGCCGGACATATTCGGTTTGGGCACTATCAGCTACTGGCAGGCCTGGGGCTTGCTTGTACTGAGCTCGATACTGTTCAAGAAATTTGGTTCGCATGATTCCGGTAGCAACTGGAGAACCGAGCGGAAGCGGAAGAGGGCGCTGCGCTCCGTATTGCACAAGGCGGAATCAGGATGTTGCGGCAGTTCCGCCTTTGAGGGTTCAGAACCCACCGCTGAGGGTGAGTCTGTTCCCAAGGATTAAGTTTCATCTATCCGCCGGAAATTATCCGGCGGATAGTTTCACCATTGCGCCGGATAAAATTCCTCCACATTTTCAGAAGTAATTATCTTCATGGGGAGGTATCTGATCGGTTCAATGCCAAGACCGTTAAACCAGTCTACCGCCATTTCCATGGCAAGCGCGCCATCGGCTTCGGCGGATTGGAACGTAATCGCCTTGATAGCTCCTGTACGTACCAGATTTTGAGTTGTTTCGCTGTTTCCCGACGAGACGACAATAATATCCTGTCTTCCGGCCTCATGGAGGGCAGTACACAGACCCTTTGCCCCGTTTCCCGGGTCGGAAAAAGCTATTCCCTTCAGACGCGGACCATAGTCGGCAAGCCATTTCTGGGTCAGCTCACGGGTTTCTTCTTCCTTAATGGCGGTTTCCATAACAATGCACTCCATATCCGGGGCAATCTTCTTCAATTCGGTGATTATTGACCAGGTTCGGGAGTAATAGTTTGAATTGCCTTTTGCATGTCTGATAATGCCATAGTTTCCCGTGTTTCCCATCTTGCGGGCGAACTCCTGTGCAAGAAGCCGGAATTGACCCCAGTCATCCGGCCCTGTCCAGCCGATAATATGACGGAACCCTGCGTCATCGGGTGTGGTATTGCTTCCGATTACCGGAATACCCTTTTCATTGATTTTCCTGAACCAGGCGCTGCTTTCGCTGACACTGGTCGGCGTAACGATAATCAAATCCGGTTTGTCCCGGAGCGCTTGTTCAACCTGCTGTGCCTGGATGTGTGGCGAGTAATCTGCGTTATAGGAAATGAGCGTAACACCGAAGGCTTCTGCAATTTTCATACAGCCTTTTTTATAGGCGGTATGATAGGGATGATCACAGGACTCAAGCAACACAACCCGCTTTCCTTCTGCCCCGTCAGCCGGGGAGTGAGCACGGATATCCTTTTTGCAATGCCAGCCTGCGTATTCCAGATTGTACCAGTGTCGCGCGTCAGTTTCGGGAAAGGATTCGGCATGCTCCGGTACAGGCGGAATAACCTTTTGACGCTTGTTCCACTGGATCAAACTTTGACCGTCGCTGGAAACCAGTTGCGACGTATCAATAATCGTAAACCGGGAGACTTCCTGATCTATAACCGCAATATTGTCCGCATTCTCGGCTCCCGATCGGGACATGGCATCGGTGGACCCTTTTATGCCACTCACTGTTTGGGTAAAGGTTTTCATGGCTTCGAGAGTTTCCGCGGAAAGATCGATCACCTGACTCATCATGGCATCAATGTCTGCGGTCTTTTTGTCGATGGTGCGGGAGTTCGTTTTAACGTCAGTGGTAATGCCGATCAGGTCGGTCAAGGACGCGGTAATCTCGCTGGTTCCCCCTGACATTTCTGTCAATCCGTCAGTAATTTCAGACAGGCTGTCGGCAACCTGATTTATACCGTCGATCAATTCGCCGATAGTACGTGAGGTTTTGACCGTCAAACTGCGGGAGGAATCGATTTCCGTAAACATCGACAGCAGGTTTTGACTGATTTCGGTTGCATTTTCTGCGGTCGCTTCTGCGAGCGCGTGAATCTCGTCCGCCACAACAGAGAACCCTTTGCCGTGTTCTCCTGCATGAGCGGCCTCGATCGCCGCGTTCATTGCAAGAAGGTTTGTTTTTTCCGCGACATCATTGATAACGGTGATCAGTTCGGTGACCGCAGATACGGACGACGACAACAGTTCCATCGCCTCGAGCGTTTTTTGCATATCATCGCCGCCTGCCGAGGCAAGCTCTTTCAGTCTGAGGGCCAGGCTTGCCTTCGCTTTCGAAATTGAATCTATATTCCGTATCGAGGCGATTGTTTGTTCCACTGCGGCCGAGGACTGGTTGACCGAGGCTGATTGTGAATCAATCTGGGCAACAATCCGGTCTATGGCCGCCTTGATTTCGCGAATATAGGCACGGGATGCAAGAATGCTCTCGTTCAATCTATGTTCCCTTTCCGACATAGATTCTGTAGTCGACAAAATTTCATTGAGGGATCGGGCAATGCCTTTTGAATTTTCTGCAAGGTTTTTACTTGCCCGGTCGCTGTGCCGGATAATGTTTTTCAGCTTGAAAACAATGCGGTGGATTCGCGATAAAAAAATATTGTGATTTCGCGCGATGGCGGCAAGTTCGTCATGTCCACCGATACGAACTCTCCTGGTCAAGTCTCCTTCGGTTCCGGTGTCCCGGGAGTAAAAATCCGCAAGCAGGGATATTTTCCGTAATACAAGTGCAAAGGTAAAAAGATAGGTCAAACCGGCTGAGATTCCAAGTGCGAGAGGCGACAGGAGGGCTACTTCGGTCGGACAGTCTCCGGTCAAAAGGGTCAGGATGGAAAACGCGAGTACCGGCGGTACAACTGTTGCGATTGCAAGTTTTAAAAGCAGTGGCCTTTTCTTCATTCTGTAGTACTCCTGTATGTTTCACCCTTGTAGAGTGTTTCTGATAAACGATTCAATATTCGGGTTGTAGATAGACAAGTTCGCCACGGGCCAGGATGACAATTTTCGCGCCGACTGCAGATAACGGGAAGCACAATATCGTTGCCGGTGTAATAAAGTCCCGGGGAACAAACTGGAGCAGAACTCCAGCCAGGCAGAGTGCCACAGTACGGCAGAGCTCGATGGTAAAAATTGATACCAGTCTGATCAGGTTCAGTGTCAGGTTTCCCCAAATGACTCGCAGGCCCAGGTTACGCTCAGTGAAATTACGGATACAGATCGTGCGCTTGAGACCCATCAATACCAGTGAAGGAAAAACCATGGAGAATTATCCACCGGCGGAATGTGTGCTGTCAAGGAAAAGAGGCAGTGCGATGATGCAGGGGCGAAAGTATGACGGCGGGAGCCACCCGCGCGAGGAATCGCCTTGCGCGGACTCGTGTTATCCTGACAGGATGCTTTATCTTTCCCGTTACCACTGATGTGGATCAATGTCTCCGACTGTATCGAAGACGTAGTCGGGCCGGTATGGAAATTCTTCAATAGTCTTGCGTGAAGATACTCCCGAAAGGACGAGGCATGTTTTCATGCCTGCTTCCATGCCTCCGACAATATCGGTATCCATCCGGTCGCCGATCATGACCGTATCCTCAGAGTGTACACCCAATTGTTTGCGCGCTATCATCATCATCAATGAATTCGGTTTGCCGACGATATAGGGTTTTTTGCCCGTCGCTGCCTCGATAGCGCTCAGAAGAACGCCTGCAGCCGGCTCGAAACCGCCTTCAACCGGATCGATCATGTCGGGATTCGTCCCGATAAATTTTGCTCCCCCGCTGATAAACCGTGACGCCTTGCTCAGCATTTCATAGGTAAACCCAGTCGTTTTTCCGACAACCACATAATCGGGGCGGTTTTCGGTAATGCTGAAACCCCGTTTATAGAGTTCGGAGGACAGACCTGCTCCACCGATAACGTATGCGCTTCCGTGCGGATGCTGGGTTGAAAGAAAAATCGCCGTCGCCATGGCTGCGGTAATAAAATTCTCTTCTTTTAGCCCATTGATTCCCATAGTCTCCATTTTGCGGACCAGATCAAGGGCTGTTTGACCTGAGTTGTTTGTCAAAAAAAGGAAACGTGTCTGTGTCTCAACCAGTCGGGCGACAAATTCTTTTGCCCCGGGAATCAATTCCCTGCCCCGGTAAATGACCCCGTCCATATCCGATATGATGTTTAGTTGTGCCATACCCTTATTCCACCGTGACGCTTTTGGCCAGATTGCGCGGTTTATCAGGATCAAGGCCCCGCTGCACTGAACAATAGTAGGCATATAGCTGACTGGGAATGACAGACAGGATAGGCGAAAAGGCGTCTATGGTGTGCGGAATGCGGAATATACCGTCGGCAGACGCATCGAAGTAGCTCACATCTTCATAGGTAATAACCAGAACGGTTGCTCCCCTGGCTTTGACTTCCTTGATATTTGAATCCATTTTGTCAAAGAGCGCTTCCTGGGTGCAAATAGCGACAACAAGAGTCGATTCGTCAACCAGCGCAATGGGTCCATGTTTCAACTCACCGGCTGCAAAGGCTTCCGAATGGGTATAACTGATTTCCTTCAGTTTGAGAGCGCTTTCCAGACTGATCGCGTAGTCAAAGAGACGTCCCATAAAAAAAGCCTTGGTTTTATTGAACTGGTGGGCCGCAAACCGTTGTATAGCTTCCTTGTCGGCAAGCAGTCGCTCTGCTTGCTGCGGAATCGCTTCAAGCGCGTCAATATATCGGGACAGATCCTCTTCATTAACGACGCCGCGTAATGATCCGAACTGGAGTGCTATCAAATACACACACATCAACTGGGTGGTAAAAGCCTTTGTCGAGGCAACCGCGATTTCGGGGCCTGCCCACGTATACATAACGAGATCGGCTTCGCGGGCGAGGGTTGAACCCACGACATTCGTTATCGCGATAATACGAGCGCCACCCTTGCGGGCCATGCGCATCGCCGCAAGGGTGTCTGCTGTTTCTCCTGACTGGCTGATAATGATAAAAATATCCTTGGGATTGAACAGAGGATCCCGGTAGCGGTATTCGCTTGCAATATCCACATCAACCGGTATCCGGGCAAAATGTTCAAAAGCGTACTTACCCACTATCCCGGCGTGCCAGGCTGTCCCGCAGGCTGTTATGATAACGCGGCCTGCTTCGGCCCAGGATGAGTCAAATCCTATTTCTTCCAGATGAATTGTTTTTGATGCATAGGTTTTAATACGGGCTCTCAGGGTATCGGTCAGGGCTTTTGGTTGTTCATGAATCTCCTTCAGCATAAAATGCTCGTACCCGCCTTTTTCTGCTGACGCAACATCCCATTCGACCCTGATCGTGTCTTTCTCGACTGGTTTCCCTTCAGTATCGAAGAACTCTACATGGTCCCGGTAAAGGACAGCAATTTCCCTGTCTTCCAGATAGTACACCTCGCGGGTATACTCCAAAAGGGCGGGAACATCCGATGCTATAATGTTTTCACCCTCTCCCTTACCGATTACCAGCGGACTGTCCTTTCTGACCGCGATAATACGGCTCGGATCGTCCTGGCTGATAACCGCCAGGGCATATGACCCTTCTATTTTTTTCAATGCTTCAAGAACTGCCTGAAAAAGGTCTCCCTCGTAAAAGAAATCAATAAGATGTGCTACCACTTCCGTATCGGTTTGGCTTTTAAATGTAACTCCGCCTTCTTCAAGCATTGATTTCAGTCTTGCATGATTTTCAATAATACCGTTATGTACTATTGCAATTTTACCGGATACATTGGTATGCGGATGTGAATTGACATCTGAGGGTTCCCCGTGAGTCGCCCATCGTGTATGCCCGATACCCATAGTTCCCTGAATTATTTCTGTGGCAATTTTCTGCTCCAGGAACTTCAATGCTCCCTTTGCCTTTCTTATTATCAGATCTTCATCTCCGAGAACGGCAATCCCCGCTGAATCATACCCCCGATATTCCAGTTTTTTCAGGGCATTTATCAACACAGGGGTTGCTTGTTCCTCTCCGATGTATCCGACTATTCCGCACATATATTCACTCCCGGCTCTTTCAGGGCCTTTTTGTTAGGTTGTAGGTTATCACAAGTTATAGGGTAACAAAAGGGGTATTAACTGCTATCAATATTGTTGATAAATCGTTTGATAATCCAATGAAGCATACTGACCCTTCT
>LVBK01000040.1:32353-32514 GCA_001604385.1 Spirochaetales bacterium Spiro_09
GCCTTCTGCCCTAATCCCGCGTGTCCGCATCACACCCCTGACAACGATACCCCCTGGTATAGTTTCTTCGGCTACTACACCAGCAAGGCCTGGGGGAAGACCCGCCGTTTTCGATGCAAGTCCTGCGGGAAAACGTCGTCTTCTCAAACCTTTTCCGCCAC
>LVBK01000075.1 GCA_001604385.1 Spirochaetales bacterium Spiro_09
CGCTGGGCGCTATGAGGGCGCAGGAGAGGCCGTTGACGCCGGGCGACATCGATTCGCTGCTCGGGTCAAGAGGAGAGTTATCGCGGCGGGAGGTCGCCGAGCTGGTGAGTAACATATTGACCGACGCGGAGGAAGAGATCGAGCGGACTGCTCTTGAGGCGGTGCGCGCGGCGGTTGCCCTGGAGGCAGGAGAGGCGGCGTATCAGAAAAGCCGGGCGGACTCGTTAAACGCGCGCAATTCCCGGCTTGCAGCAGAGCGCTCGGGGTGGAGAGTATGCGCGCTGGCGGAGGCCGCTCTTATCGGAGCCGGCCTTCTCTTGTTCGGTTTGACTCGGTAGGAGGGAAAGAAAGGTGAGATCTCGATACAGGGTGAAGGGGCGCGTCCGGGTGTGCGTGATTACCAGCGACGGGCAGATAAAGCGGCATGAGCCGGGTTTTATTCGAAGGCTCTTCGGCCTTCCCGGCAGGCCCATGATTTCGAGGAGGCACAATACGATTACGCGGCAGGGCGAGGCCCTGATAGCGGATCTCTTGCGGCCGACTCCGGCGTATTCGAAGGTTCAGACGGGATCGGGCTATATGCAGATCGGAACGGGGTGGACGGGGAACAGTCCGAAGACGAATACGCGGTGCAATACGCCCCTATCCGCGAACGCCTTCCGCGCCCTTGAGGCGGGGTATCCGCAGATCGGAGCGGCCTTCGGGCAGACGGGGGACAATGTGCTCATCTATCGCGCTTTTTATCCTGCAGGTTCGATCGCGGCTTCCGGTATTAACGAGGCGTGTTTGACGAACGGGAACACGGGTGCGGCGGTGTCTCTGGCCTATGCCCAGGTGACGCCGGCGGTGACGGTGGGTTCGCTCGACAGTTTGCAGCTTGATTGGGAGATAACGATCAGCGGGGTGTGACGACCCTGGTGCGGATGTGTACGGAGTAGCAATGCAGTTTACTGACTCACGGGAGGGACTCTTGCGGTTTCAGTCGAGGGGGGAATGCCCCTGTCGGGTGAAGATAGCCGGAGAGGGATCCCTTTTTTCTCTATCGAAGTGGGGCGGCGAGGCTTTCCTTTCGGTCGCTTCCGGCGACGAGCCGCGCGCGAGAATCGACGGCTCAGGGCAGCGGGTTGTCGTTGAGCGGGAGGGGCGTGTTTCGGAGAAGCACGTGTTTACGGCGCTCGACGAGGACCGGTTCGAGTACGACGTGGTGCTCTTACAGGAGCCTGAGTCGAATCGGATAGCGCTTGATCTCGATTTCCCGGAAGGGCTCGTCTTTTATCGTCAGCCCCTTTTAAAAGAAGGGGACGGGAGGAAGCGGCGGGCGCCGCCTGAGGTACAGGGGAGCTACGCGGTGTACTGGAAGGAGATGCATAACCAGTACCGGACGGGGAAGTTCTGCCATATTTACCGGCCGCTTATTTACGACGAGCGGGGACGGAAGGTGTGGGGAGATATCCTGATCGATGGGAAGCGCCTGTATATCGATATTCCCGAAGGGTGGCTCGCGGACGCCTCGTACCCGGTGGTGGTCGATCCGGTTATCGGATCGCAGAGCGCCGGGAGCCAGACGGAGATCGACTGGTACGATGAGGACAATTTTGAAGATTTCAGGTTGCAGTTCCGGATGTTCGCTTGCAAGCACCTCCTTGGTTCTACCCCGATGCAGGGGCTCTGCCGGGCGTCGCTTTATATTCGCAATAGCCCGTCGGCCGTGAATGTGAGGCCGGTGTTGTACGAGGATGCAGGCGGGATGCCGGGGGCCAGGATGAGCGAGCAGGAGGCTTCGTATATCGGGACGGGCGCGTATCCGCGGTGGGTGCAGTCGACGTTGGTAAGTTTTCCGGGAGTGATGCGGTTGACTCCGTTCTGGTTCGGCTTTGACTTGAAGTGCGAGCCGGCTCTTTCGTTTGATTACGCGGGTTCGATGTGCCTCATGTATACCGAGGAGATGACCGAGCTTCCCTCCTGGTTTTCCGATCCCGAGCAGAACCGGTCCTGGCCGGTGCGGGTGAGTTCGTTTCTTGAGTACGGACTTCCGCAGTCGTATGCGCGGTCGGTGAAGGACGGCGGGCAGGCGGCCGGCGCGAATCCGGTGAGGAGGGTGGCGGTACGGAAGCGGGTGAGCGCGGGAGCTGCGGTGATCGAGGCGTTGGGCTTGACGGGCGTGTTTACCCGGCTCTGCGAGTCGATCTCCCGATCCGGGGATGTGGTGTTGGTCGGCTTTGTGTTTGCTCGTAAGTGCGCGTCGCTCATTGGGGCGGCTGCGAGAGCCGGCGCGGCGCTGGCGCTCAGACGGATTGCGGCGAGCGCGGTGTCTTTCCTTGAAGCGGTCGCCGGGCGATTGCGGCTCCGGAAGGAGGAGGCGGTGTTCGTGTCGAGGATTGCCCGGGAGATCGAGTTTAAGGGGGACCTCTTGTGATGAACATTTATGCGGGCCAGTCATCGCTTCGCGTTTCGGCACGGACGGGGACGGCCCTTTCCGATGTGGCGGTGTGCGAGATCCGTTTTGAAAAGCCGGACGGGAGCCGGGGCGCGTGGACGGCCTTTGTGAGCAACGCGGAGAGGGGAATCGTTTCCTACGATGTGGTGGAGGGGGATCTTGACCAGGCGGGGTGGTGGCGGTTTTGGGTGTTTGTGACGTTCACCGATGAGAGATCTGCCTTTGGGGACGCGGCGCGGATTTACGTGCGGGAGGAAGGATGGTGAAAATCCTTGTCAGGATTTTCACCTTGGAGTTTCGCCCTGGCAAATTATCCATTTGGGGATGGTGATGATACGAAAAAAAAAGAAGAGGCGGAATCCGTATAGCTGGCAGGTTAAGCGGCTGAAGGAGTTTGCCGAGCACGAGCGGGAGGAGGCGGAACTCTATGAGATGTATTACGAGAAGATCGGGGAGCGGATTCCCTTGAAGGTTCTTGAGGTGATGCTCTTTTTCCTGAGCGACGAGTGGAAGAAAAAGCCGGGGTCGCTGGTGACGGTGTACCGCTGTTCGCGGGAGGAGGGCGTGAGGGAAAAGCCGTTCATGGAGCGGTATGAAGCGTATCAGCGCGCGCTCCGGGAGAGGCGGTTTATATGAGCGATGCCGATGAAGACGAGATAACCTACGACGCGATACTCCTCAGGCTCGA